>DASVFS010000082.1:0-12375 GCA_036379915.1 Conexibacter sp.
GCGGTGTCGCGCGACGGCGGCGCCGCGCGCGGGGCGGGCGGCGCCAGCCCGGCGAACCGTCTCGAGCTGCTGACCGGGCTCGCCCGCGCGCTCCCGGGCGCGCGCGACGAGCGTGCGCTCGCGGAGACGACGGTCGCGTTCCTCGCGGGCGCGTTCGACACGGTCGGCGCGGCCGTCGTGGGCCTCGCCGGCGACGACCCCGGGGACGTGCGGGTCGCCGCGGTCAGCTCCGGCGACGGCGACGCGGACGTGGTCGGCCTGCTCGCGCAGCGGCCGAGCGCGCGGCGCGCCCTGGCCGCGGCCGGCCCGGCGGTCGTGGACGAGGACGTCGCGCGCCGCTGGCTCCACGACGGTCGCGTGCGCAGCGAGCTCGCGGTCGCGGTCCTGGAGGAGGCGCGGACGTGGGGCTACCTGATCGTCGCGTCCGATCGGCCGCACGCGTTCGACCTCGCGCAGCGCGCGCTCGCCGAGGCGATCGCCGAGCAGCTCGGCCGCGCGCTGACGTGCCGCCGCGTGCTCGACCGGCTGCGCGACGCGGGCTTCGGCGAGCTCTACCGCGTCGCGGTCGGCAGCGCCGCGGCGGCCGGCGCGGAGTCGTGGCGGATCGCCGAGCTGGCGTGGCAGACCGGCCGCGCGCTCGATCTGGGCGACGGGGAGCTGCGGGCGCTCTATCTCGCCGCGCTGTTCCACGACGTCGGCACCGTCGGCGTGCCGGCCGTGCTGCTGTCGCATCCCGGCGAGCTGCGCGACGAGGAGCGCGCGGTGCTGCGCGAGCACGCGCTGATCGGCGAGCGGATGCTGCGGGGCCTGCCGCTGCTGGCGGAGGCGGCGCCGATCGTGCGCCACGAGCACGAGCGCTTCGACGGGGCCGGCTACCCCGACCGGCTCGCCGGCGAGCAGATCCCGCTCGCCGCGCGGATCCTGCTGGCGTGCGACGCGTTCGTCTCGATGACCTCGTCGCGCCCGTGGCGCCCGCCGCGCTCGACCGCCTCCGCGCTCGCCGAGCTGCGCCGCGTCGCCGGGACGCAGCTCGACCCGCGCGTCGTCGACGCGCTGCTGGGTGTGCTCGAAGGTCCGGCTACGCCGCCGCGAGCTCGGCCGTCAGTCGCAGCTGCGACAGGCGCTCCTCTGCCGTCCACGCCATCGGCGTGACCATCAGCGTGCCGACGCCGGCCTCGCGGTAGACGGCGAGCCGCTCGCGCACGTGCTCCTTCGGGCCGCACAGCGTGACGAGGTCGATCAGCTCGTCGGGCAGCGCCGCGCCGGCCTCGTCGCGCTTGCCCTCGAGGTAGAGGTCCTGCACCGTTCTCGCGGCCGCCTCGAAGCCGTAGCGGACGGCGAGGCGGTTGTAGAAGTTCTGTCTGCGCGAGCCCATCCCGCCGATGTAGAGCGCGAGGTAGGGGCGCATCGCGTCGCGCCCGCTCGCGAGGTCGTCGGTCACGAGCACGTTCACGGTCGGGGCGATGTCGAAGCCGTCGAGCGTCTTGCCGGCGCGCGCCGCGCCCTCCTCGAGATGCGTCCGGAACTCGGCCACGTGCTCGGGCGCGAACAGCGTCGGGATCCAGCCGTCGGCGATCTCGCCCGCGAGCGCCGTGTTCTTCGGCCCGATCGCCGCCAGGTAGATCGGGATCCGCTCCTGCACCGGCGCGATCGTCAGCTTGAGCGCCTTGCCGGGGCCGTCCGGCAGCGGCAGCTCGAGCGTCTCGCCCTTGAACTCGACGCGCTCGCGCGCGAGCGCCATCCGCATCACGGCGACGTACTCGCGCGTGCGCTGGAGCATCTGCCCGTAGCGCTGCCCGTGCCAGCCCTCGGCGACCTGCGGTCCGGAGGCGCCGATGCCGCAGCGCATGCGGCCGTTCGAGAGGTTGTCGATCGTCGCCGCCGTCATCGCCGTCATCGCGGCGCTGCGCGCGGGGATCTGGAAGATCGCCGAGCCAAGGTTGATCGTGGTCGTGCCGGCGGCGAGCCAGGCGAGCACGGTCGCGGTGTCGGAGCCGTACGCCTCCGCCGCCCAGACGCTGTCGTAGCCGAGCCGCTCGGCCTCCTGCACGATCTCCAGCTGCTGCTGCGCGGTGAGGCCGAGGCCCCAGTAGCCGATGTGTACGCCGAGTCTCACAGCGGGTCTCCCGGTCGCTCGAAGATGATCTCGGGGATCAGGCAGGCTGATGACACCTTCAAGAGCAGCCGCACCGACTCCGCGATGTCCTGCGTCGTGATCATCTGCTCGGCGGCGACGCCGCCGGCCTTCGCGAAGTCGGTCATCGGCGTGTCGACGAACGCGGGGCAGAGCGCGCACGACTTGATCCCCTCGGGCGCGAGCTCCTTGTTCATCGCCTCGGTCCAGCCGACGACGCCGGCCTTCGTGGCCGAGTACACCGACAGCCACGCCTGCCCGCGCTTGCCGGAGATCGAGGAGGTGTTGACGACCTGCGCCGCGCCGGTCTCCTGCGCCGCCGCGCGCAACAGCTCGAGGCACTCGCGGTAGAAGAGGACGTAGGAGCGCAGGTTCACCTCGAGCTGCATGTCGAGCCGCTTCGTCTGGATCTCGGCGACCGGCGCGCCGAAGCCGACGCCGGCGTTGTTGACGAGCACGTCGAGGCGTCCGTAGCGGTCCTTGTGCGCCGCGACGACCTGCCGGACGGCCTCCTCCTCGGACAGCATCGCGGCGACGTCCTGCACCTCGTAGCCGTCGGCGCGCAGGCCGTCGGCCGCCTCGGCCAGCTTCTCGGGGCGCCGCGCGGCGAGCGTGAGCGCGTAGCCCTCCTCGCCGAGCATCCGCGCGATCGCCAAGCCGATCCCGCTGGACGCGCCCGTCACGATCGCCGCTCGTTGCGCCATGCTGTCCCTTCCTGAAGAGGTGGTCCGTCGTCCGAGCTGAGGATCGAATCACACCCGCGCGCCCCGACTCGCCGGTTTCCCGTACGCCCGAGCTGCTGATCCTGCTGATGGCGGCGCTGCTGGCGGCGGGCGCGCTCGCGCTGGGAGGCGGCGGCGAGCGCCGGTCGGGGTCCGCCGACGAGGGGGCCGTCGTCTCGCGCGCGCACGTCGCGCTCGTCGCACGGCGCGTCGAGGCGCTGCGCGGATTGCGCTTCAGACACCGCGTGCCGGTCGCGATCGTCTCGCCGGCGCAGGCACGGCGCGAAGGCACCGCCGACGCGCGGCGCGGCGAGCCGCCGGCGCGCCGGCGTGCGAGCGAGGAGCTGCTGAAGCTGCTCGGGCTGCTGCCGCCGGACGCCGACCTCGGCGCGATCGAGGCGAGCGTGTTCGAGGAGCAGATCGCCGGCTACTACGACCCGCGGCGGGAGCGGCTGGCGCTCGTGCGCGGCGCCGGCGTCGACGACGTGACGCTCGCCCACGAGCTGGCGCATGCGCTCGAGGACCAGCACGCCGACCTCGAGCGCCTCGGGAGCGACCCGCGCGCAGGCGACGACGCGCGCACCGCGCAGCAGGCGCTCGTGGAGGGGTCCGCCACGCTCGTGATGGAGCGCTACGCCGAGCGCTGGCCGAGCGACGCGCCGCTCGGCGACGCGCTCTCCGGCCTCACGCAGATGACGGGCGCGAGACCGCTGCCGCAGTACGTCGCGCGCTCGCTCGTGTTCCCATACTTCCAGGGCGAGGCGTTCGCGCAGGCGCTGCTCGACGCCGCCGGCGGCAGATGGACGCTCGTCGACGTCGCGGAGCGCGCGCGTCCGCCCGTGACGACGGCCGAGATCCTGCAGCCGCAGCGGTGGCTGCGGGCGCAGCAGCCGGTGCCGGTCGCCGTCCCCGCAGCGGGCCGCGGCTGGCGCCGCGTCACCGGCTCGACGCTCGGCGCGGAGGACGTCGCCGCGCTGCTGTCGCCGTCGAGCGGACCGGTCGCGGCACGCTCGCTCACCGCCGGCTGGCGCGGCGGCCGCTACGCGTTGTGGCGGCGCGGACCGCTCGCGGAGGGCGGCTGCGCGGCGCCGTGCCGTGCGCGCGACGCGGCGCTGCTGGCGGTGCGGAGCGACACGGCTCGCTCGGCGCGACGTCTCGGCGTGGCGCTCGGCCGCTGGCTGGAGCGCTCGCTGGACGGCCGACCGGCCGGCGACGGAGCATGGCGGCTGCCCGACGGCGCGGCCGGCGCGGTGCACGTGGACGGACCGACGGTGCGCGCCGCGCTCGCGCCCGACGCCGCACAGGCCGTCCGCCTCGCCGGCTGAGCGCCCGCGGCGCTCCCGCTCACGCCGTCGTCGTCTCGCGCGCGGCGGCCTCGGCGGCCGTCCGCGCATCCGGCGGCGCGGGCGCGTCGCGCGGCCCGAGCAGCTCGTCGACGAAGCGGCCGATCTCGCGCAGCGCGGTGCGCGCCTCCGGCGTCCCGGCCCACATCGGCACGACGTGCGGCTGGCGCTCGTAGACCTGCAGCTCGGTTGGAACGCCGGCCGCGGCGATCCGTTGCGCCGTGCGGATCGCATCGTCCAGCAGCACCTCGGTCGAGCCGACCTGCAGCAGCGTGGGCGGGAGCCGGCGGTAGAGCTCCTCGGGCGCAAACAGCGGCGAGGAGCGCCAGTCGGCCGGATCGGCGCCGTTCAGCGCGACGCGCGCGGCGCGGTGCAGCGCGATGCCGGGAATGAACGGGTCGACCAGCGCGTTGCTCGTGAACGTGGCGCCGGTCATCCCGAGGTCGGTCCAGGGGGAGAGGAGCACGAGCGCGGCGGGCACGGGGAGGCCCGCCTCGGCGGCGTGCAGGGCGAGCGTCAGCGCCAGGTGGCCCCCGGCCGAGTCGCCCGTGACGACGATGCGCTCGGGCGCGTGGCCCTCGTCGAGCAGGTGGCGGTAGGCGGCGAGCGCGTCCTCGATCGGCGCCGGCAGCGTCGCGACGGGCGGCAGGCGGTAGTCGAGCGCGAGCACCGGCAGGCCGGTGACGTGCGAGATGCGCGAGACGAGGTTGCGGTGCGTGCGCGGCGAGCCGAACACGTAGCCGCCGCCGTGGAGGTAGAGCACGACCGCGCGCTCGTCTCCATGGGCCGAGGCGCCGAGCGCACGCGGCCCGCGCACCCACTCGGCCGGCACGCCGGCGACGCGGGTGTGCTCGACGACGCTGCCTCTGAGGATCGGCACGCGCCATCTCGGCGGCTCGGTCACGCGTTGCAGCATCCGCACGCCGCGCGGCGTCATCCGCCAGCTGCGCGCGACCGGCACCCACGTGCGCCGCAGCGCCCGCTCGAGCGCGACCGTCTGCCGGCTCACGGGCGCGAACGTCCGCGCCGTGAGGTTGGGGTGCGATACGAGCAGCGGCGCGCCAGAGGTCATGCCGCTGACGGTAGCCGCCCGCCGCCGCACCCGTCGCGGTTCACCCGGCGGCGGCCCCCCGCGCTCTGGTAGCTTCGAACCCGCTACGGCGCCGTAGCTCAGTTGGTTAGAGCAGCGGACTCATAATCCGTTGGTCCTAGGTTCGAGTCCTAGCGGCGCCACTGGGGAGCGGGCTCTTCGCCGAGTTCCGAGCACGGTGGTACCCGGTGGTACACTCCTCTCGATGCCGACGCGCCACCACCGCATTCAGGTCACCGAGGATCCCGAGCTCGCGCGCGCGCTCGAGGCTGCCGCGCCGCATCTGCCGAGAGGGCTGTCGCGCTCGCGTCAGGTGCGAGAACTGGCGATCGCCGGCGCTCGTCACCTCGCGGCCGTGCCGCAGGGGGAGGCTGAGCGGCGGGAGTTGCTGGAGCAGTTGGCACAGCAGTTCGAGGAGGGGGACACCGGGCTGGACTGGGACGCGTTGCGCGAGAGCAAGCGTCATGCCTGGCCGCTCCGGTAACCGCGCGGGCGGCTGGGGTGACCTGCCGCTGGTCATCGACACCTCCGCGTTCGCACGGGCAGGGCATCCGAAGGTCCGTGCTCCGTGGCAGGAGGCGTTGCGAGAGGACCGGCTGCGCCTGGCGCCGCCGGCGCGCATGGAGATCCTTCTCACGGCGCGCGACGGAGCGACCTTCGACACGCTCGCCACCCGACTCTCGGCAGTCCGTCCAGCGCCGCTCGCGTCCAGCGTCCTGCGCGCGGCCGAGGACGCGATGCGCACGCTCGCGCACCGGTCGGCGGGTTCGCAACGACTTCCGGTGATCGACTACCTGATCGCAGCTGCGGCCCAGGAGATGGGCGCAGCGGTCATCCACTACGACCGCGACTACGACACGCTCGCCGAGATCATGGAGTTCGAGTCGGTCTGGCTGGCGCCTGCAGGGACGCTGCCCTAGCCGACGCGCGTCGCCGCGGATCAATCCGCCTCGTCGAGCGACAGCTTCCTATTCGGTAGGCCGAGAGCAGCAGCAGGCCCAGCTCGCTGGGGCTGAGCTGCGCCCACACGGCGTCTCTGAGCAGTCCGCGCATCCGCTCGGCGACGCGCCGGCCGTGCTCCGCGTCGTGGAGCGTGAAGTGACGAGGCGCCAGCAGCGTCTGGATCTGCGGCATGACGAGCAGCACGTTGCCTATCGCTTCGTACGGCTGCGGTGCGGCGCTTCGGGGACCCGGTGAGCCGGCGCACGACCGTCACGGTGAACACCGAACGCCCCCGCGACAAACCTCACCGTAAAAGGTCGGAAAGTGCAGGGTGATGTCTCCACCTAGGGATGACCTCGCGCCGCGCGTCTGTTAGCTTCGCGCGCCTCGCACAGCTCGTTCCTCCCCCCAAGCATGGACGGGCTGTGCATCGCGGACCCGCGTCGGTTCCCCCAAGACGAGCGCGGTGTCCGGTCTCCCGCCGGGGCCCTCGGGCCCGGCTCGGCGGTGGCGACGTCCCTCGTCCCCCATCCCGCGGGGGACGTCGCCGTGCCGCCGCGGCCTCGCCGGGCGCCGCCGGGCGGACCGGCGCCCGGCGAGCACCCGGCCGCTAGCCTCCGCCGCCATGCGCGTCGTCGTCATCCCGAAGCACGGAGATCCGGGCGTCCTGCGCGTCGAGGAGCGCCCGGACCCGTCGCTGCAGCCGGGCCACGTGCGCGTCGAGGTCGCCGCCGCCGGCGTGAACTTCGCCGACACGATGGCGCGCACCGGCCTCTACCCGGACGCGCCGAAGCCGCCGATGGTCGTCGGCTACGAGGTGGCCGGGACGGTCACCGAGGTCGCGCCCGACGTCGACGGCATCGCGCACGGCGCGCGCGTGATGGCCGGGACCCGCTTCGGCGGCTACGCCTCCCAGGTCGTCGTGCCGGTCGCCGCGGTCGTGCCGCTGCCGGACCAGCTCACGTTCGAGCAGGGCGCCGCGATCCCCGTCAACTACGCGACCGCCTGGGCGGCGCTGCTCGGCTACGGCAGCCTCAGAGCCGGCGAGGCCGTGCTCGTCCAGGCCGCCGCCGGCGGGGTCGGCGTCGCCGCCACGCAGATCGCCAGGCGCTACGGCGCGGAGGTCCACGGCACCGCCTCGCCCGGCAAGCACGACGCGATCCGAACCAACGGCGTCGACGTCGCGCACGACTACACGCGGTCCGGCTGGGACAACGAGCTGAACGACCGCTTCGACGTGATCCTCGACGCGATCGGCGGCAGCTCGTTCAAGCGCTCCTACCGCATGCTGCGCGTCGGCGGACGGCTCGTCGCGTTCGGCGCCTCGGCCGTGCAGCAGGGCGAGCGCCGCAACTTGCTGAAGGCCGCCCGCGCGGGCCTGCCGATGCTGCGCGGCTTCGACCTGATCAGACAGATGTCGGACTCGAAGGCGGTGATCGGCCTCAACATGCTGCGCCTGTGGGACGACCGCGGGACGCTGCAGGCGTGGACGGACCCGCTCACCGCGCTGATGGAGGACGGCACGATCAGACCGCTCGTCTCCGACGTCGTGCCGTTCGACCGCGCCGCCGACGCGCACCGCGTGATCGCCGAGCGGCGCAACGTCGGCAAGGTCGTGCTCGTCCCGTAGGGCGCTACGCGCGCAGCCGGTAGCCGCGCTGGAACAGCCGCAGGTTCACCGTGAACAGCGCGCCGGTCGCGACCGCCAGCACGAGCAGCGCGAGCGCGACGTTCACGTCGCTGTAGTCGAGGAAGCCGTAGCGCACGATCCCGATCATGTAGTAGACGGGGTTGATGTGCGTGAGCGTCTCGAACGGCTGCGGCAGCAGCGTCGCCGAGTAGAACACGCCGCCGAGGAAGATCAGCGGCATCAGCACGAACTGCTGGTAGACCGCGACGTCGTCGAACTGCTCCGCGCGCACGCCGACGAGCACGCCGAGCTGCGAGAAGAAGAAGCCGACGAAGAACAGCCCCACCAGCAGCACGAGCGGGTGCTCGACCGGCAGGTCCACGAGCACCTCCGAGGCGGCGAACGTCAGCAGCGCGACCGTCCCGCCGCGCAGGAAGCCGCCGAGCGAGAACGCCAGCAGCAGCTCGTGCGGCGAGGCGGGGGAGGACAGCTGGTCGTCGATCGAGCGCTGGAACTTCTGCTGCAGGATCGAGGACGAGTTGTTCGAGAAGGCGTTGATCGCCCAGGCCATCATGATCAGGCCGGGGATCACGAACACGACGTAGCGGTAGCCGTGCAGCTCGTGGATGCGCGAGCCGAGCGCGGCGCCGAAGACGGAGATGTAGAGGAACGTCTCCAGCAGCGGCGCGCCGACCGTCTGGCGCTTGATCTTCATGAAGCGGTTGCACTCGCGCCGCACCAGCGCGAGGAAGCGGATCTGGCGCCCGCTGAGGCGCAGCGGTCCCTCGCGTGGCGGCACCGGCGGCGCGTCGGGCTTGGCGAGCGTGCCGCTGCTGCTCATACGACTTCCTCCGTCAGGTGCGCGCGCGAGAGCTCCTTGCGCCCGACCAGCTCGAGGTACGCGTCCTCCAGCGAGGCGACGCCGTAGCGCGCCGCCAGCTCGCCGCTCGTGCCCTGCGCGACGATCTCCCCGCCGTTGATGAAGGCGATCGCGTCGCACAGCTGCTCCGCCTCCTCGAGGTAGTGCGTCGTGAGCAGGATCGTCGTGCCCTCGGCGTTGATGCGCTGCACGTACTGCCACAGCTCGAGCCGCAGCTCGACGTCGACGCCGGCGGTCGGCTCGTCGAGGATCAGCAGCCGCGGGCGGTGCATCAGCGCGCGCGCCAGGATCAGCCGCCGCTTCATGCCGCCGGACAGCGTGCGCGTGCGCTCGTCCTTCTTGTCCGTCAGCGAGAACGCCTCCAGCAGCTCTCTGCAGCGCTCGCGGCGGTCGCGCCGCGCCATCCCGAAGTAGCCGCCGTGGTAGTCGAGCGTCTCCTCGACGGTCAGGAACCAGTCGAGGTTGAGGTCCTGCGGCGCGAGCCCGACCGCGAGGCGCGCCTGCTCGTAGTGCGAGACGGCGTCCTGCCCGAAGATGCGGATCGCCCCGGAGGTCGGCGCCGCGAGCCCGGTCGTGCAGTGGATCAGCGTCGACTTGCCGGCGCCGTTGGGGCCGAGCAGGCCGAAGAACTGGCCGGGGGAGATGGTGAGCGAGACGCCCTTGAGCGCCTCGGTGCCGGTCGGATAGCGCTTGACGAGGTCTTCGATCTGGAGCGCCATCTGTCGACCATTGTACGCGCAACGATCCGGCGGCGCGCCGCGGGTGGTTCTCCGCCGCTCAGCGCTCGAGCCGGAACATCAGCTCGTCCTCGTAGCACCACGACCAGTCCTCGCCCGGCTCGATCGAGCGGATGATCGGGTGCCCGGTCTCGCGGTGGTGCGCCGTCGCGTGGCGGTTCGGGCTGTTGTCGCAGCAGCCGATCTGCCCGCACGTCTGGCACATGCGCAGGTGCACCCACGAGCCGCCCGTCGCGAGGCACGCGGGGCAGCCGGGGATCTCGGCGGGCGGGTCCAGCAGCTCGACCTGGTCGAGGTGTGTGCAGCGCGCGGCCTCGCTCATGCGGCTAGACCGCGCCGGCGCGCTCGCGCGCGGCCGTGACCGCACGCTCCGCTTCGCCGTGTCCGATGTACGGCACGAGCGCGCAGTAGAGCAGCTCCGGCAGCATCTCGACGAGCTCGCCGGCGGCATCGCGCTGGAGCCGCGCGTAGATGACCTCGTAGATGCCGCCGACGACGATCTCGGCCGCGAGCTCCGGGACCCGGACGCCCCTGGGAGCCTCGGCGCGGCCCGGCTCGAGGAAGTCGACGAACACGCGCATCGCCGCGTCGCGGCGGCTGCGCGCCTCCGGCCCGGCCGCGACGACCTCGACGATGCACATGCGCGCGAAGGCCGGCTCGGCGGCCAGGTAGGCGAGGAACGTCTCGAGCCCGTCGTGGACCTTCTGCGTCCAGCCGTCGGCCTGTTCGTACGCCTGGCCGACGGCGGTCAGCAGCTGCTCGACGACGGTGTCGTAGGCGGCGAGGAAGCACTCCTCCTTGTCGGCGAAGTGCTCGTAGAAGGTGCGGCGCGAGAGGCGCGCGCGGGCGATGATGTCGGCGACGGTGGTGGTGGCGAAGCCCTGCTCCGCGACCGCTTCGGCGACGGCGAGCAGCATGCGCTCGCGCTGGTTGTGGACGATAAACCGGCGCGGGAGTCCGTGACGTCCGCGCGGCAGGCGCTCGGGGACCCGGTCGGCTGCGATCGGCATCGCGCGACCATAGACGCCCTCAGGAAACATCGGCGTCCTCCCGCGTGCGCCGTACCGCCCACCGCCGGCGACGACGCCTCCCTGTGCTCGCCGGCCAGGCTGTGAATGAAGCCCCCATCAGCGCGACAGTAACCAATGCAGACCGCGTTGACAACAAAAGACGGGCTTGTTTATAGTCTTTGAGGCGCGCGATCGTTCATCTTGGCTCATGAGCGCGCCTACAGCCAGCGCGGCTCAGACGTTCCGATCGGCGGGCGAAGCTCGCCGCCGGAGCACCGGTGCGAGGCTACGTGCCAGCCTTGCGCTCGACGCGGCCGGGGCGTGCGGATGGGATCCGCCCCGGCCGCGTCACACCTTCATGCCGAGCGCCGGCTCCTACGTCACGCGGGCACGACCGCGCGGCGCGCGCCGACACGGCCGCGGATGTCGGCGCGGCGGAGCACGCCGATCAGGCGACCCTCGTCCGTCACCGGCATCTGCACCAGGTCGTGCTCCATCATCGTCGTCCACGCGTGCTCGATCGACGCGTTGGCGTCGACGCTCGCGACCGCCTCGACCGGCAGACGGCCGATCCGGATCGCGTCCGGATCGCGACGCTGCGCGACGATGCGCACGACGTCCCGCTCGGACAGCATGCCGAGGACGCTGCGGTCGTCGCCGCAGATCGGCAGTGCGTCGACGTTCAGCTGCGCGAGCTTGCGCGCACCCTCGAGAACCGTCTCATACTCGCTGACGCACTCACCGAGACCGGTGACGTACTCCCGTGCCGTCTTGTGCATCTGCTCCTCCTGATTTGCGCCCCCGAATGGCAGGTGAGGACCGATCGACGGCATGCCGCGACCTGCGCGCGAGGCGTCCCGGACCCGGCGCGCGACACCCCGTCGCAATGCGCGACCGGTGCTTGCTGACACGTCCTCCTGATACGGGTGCTGCGGATGGGATACGTCAGCTTCCCAGCCTGACCGCCTGCGTTCAAGTGACAACCGTCGCATGGGTAGGTACCTACCCGTACGGGTGTGGTCACTCGGGCTGGAGACTGAGCAGCGAGAGTTCCGAGATCGCCGGTCGGGCGCCGTCCGGCGGGGCTCCGACGATCCACACGAGCACGTATCGGTACGCCCGCTCAGGGAGCCTCACCTTCGTTTTCGCGGCGATGCCCGCGCGATCGGCGAGGTGGTCCCAGCCGGCGTCCGTGATCGACGCCGGCGGGCCGTCGACGGCGCCGTAGACCTCGACGCTCATGCCGGGCGTCGGCGTCTCGACGACGAGCCTGCGGAGCTTCTCCTTGCCGGCGAGGTCGACGTACACGCCGACCTGCGGCGGGGCTGCGGGGTCGGCCGCCGCGGGCGCCTTCCAGGCCGTCCTCGACGAGCCGTCGACCGTGCGGCTCGGGTCGCCGAGGTCGACGTCGGGGCCCGCGTAGGGCGCGTACGTCACGGCGGCGGCGCCGAGCGCGATGTTCGTGAGCGTGAAGCGCGGCGGCGGCGGCGTCTCGGTCGTCGTCGTCGTGTGCGTCTCGGGCTCGACCGAGCCGGATCCGCTCGAGCTGCTGGAGCTCCCGCCGCCGCTGGAGCCGGACGTCGACGCGCCGCCGTAGCCGGAGGTGCCGCCGGCGCTGGAGGTCGGCGTGTCCGGCAGCGTGCTCGGCGGCGTGTAGCTGTACGAGGGCTCCTGCGTCGCCGGCGGCAGCGACTCGGCCGGCGTCGTCGCCGGCGGCGCCTGCGCGACCGTGGTCGGCGGAGGCGGCGGGACCTTGTCGTCCTGCAGGATCGTGTAGGCGCCCGCGGACGCTGCGCCGACGAGCACGGCGAGCGTCGTCGCGATGCCGACCGCGGAGCGCATGCCCGCGCGGCGCGGGCCGGGCAGCTCGTGCCCGCACTCCAGGCA
>DASVFS010000083.1:0-3616 GCA_036379915.1 Conexibacter sp.
CGTGCGAGCGGCGCCGGTGCGCCGGCTGGGCGAGCTTCAGCTCGAACGGGACCGTCGCCCGCAGGCGCGCGAGCGCGCGGCGCAGCGCCGGCGCCGCCCACGCGCCCCACGTCGCGTAGCTCGACGGGCGCGGCGGCGACAGGTAGCGCACGTACTCCACGTCGATGCCGTCGAGCGTTGCGCGGGCCGGCTGCGCGAGCGCGGCGCGCAGGGCCCCCACGTCGACTCGCTTGACCGCCGCGAGCGGCGGCAGCGGGCGCTGCAGCACGAGCACGCGCACGTCCGCGCCGGCGTCGCGCGCGGCGAGCGCCTGCCGGTGCGCCCACACGCCGAGCACCGGGTCGTCCGCGCGCGGGTAGTACTCGGCGACGATCGCGACGCGCATCGGGCGGCCGGCTCCTCTCACCACCGTGCGTGCGTCGCGAGCGTGCGCTGCGCCTCGGCGGCGGTCACGTAGGGCCGCTCGGCGAGGAACGCCTGCGCCTCGGCGATCGCGTCGGCGCGGCGGTAGGAGTCGGCGATCGGCCGCAGGACGTGCCGGATCGGCGTCGCGTCGATCACGCCGATCCGCCAGCCGCGCTCGCGCGCGAGCGCCGCCCAGTGCGAGTCGAGCCCCCAGCCGGCCTGCAGCCGGGGGTACGGCAGCAGCGTCGCGAACGTGTCGCGGTGGAACGCGCACACCGGGCCGATCTCGACGAACCGCGTCTCGCGCACGACGCTGCCGCCTCTGCGGCGCGTGACGCGCCAGGCGGCGTGCGAGCGGCGCCGGTGCGCCGGCTGGGCGAGCTTCAGCTCGAACCGCTCGGCGAGCAACAGGAAGCGGTCGAGGAAGCCGCGCGGCAGCGCGACGTCGTCGTCGAGCACGAGCAGCCAGTCGCGCTGCTCGAGCGGATGGGCGGCCAGCAGCGCGTTGAGGTTCTCGAACTTGCCGCGCCCGCCCACGCCGCTCGTCGCGAGCTCGACGTCGTGGCGCGAGCGGCGCAGCTCGGCGCGCGCGGCGTCCATCAAGTTCGCGCGGTCCTCGCGCTCCACGCCGATCGCCAGCACGCTGCGGCGCGGCGGCGCATGGCGGGCGGCGCGCGCGAGGCGCGGCGGCTCGAGCGTCGCCCAGCGGCGCGCGTCGAGCAGCGCGTCCTCGACGCGCGTGCGCACGCCGAGACGGATCCCGCCGACGATCCCGCTCTCGCCCGAGGCCCAGTCGGTCGGGCCGGCCGGCGCGGCGGCGCCGGCAGCGGGAGGTTCCGCTCGCGGCGCGTCGGTCATCGCGCGGCGCCCTTCGGCGAGGCGGGAGCGGCGGCGCGGCTCAGCGCCTCCCGCGCGCGGCCGAGCGCGTGCGCCGCCAGCGTGACGCCGTTCGGGCACGCGCGCACGAGCGTGTGCGCGGCGCAGGCGGCCGCGAGCCGCAGCTCGCCCGCCGCCGACGGCGCGACGCCCTTGCGCACGTCCTGCATGCGCGCCGCGCGCCCGCGGCGGTACTGCGCGCGGGCGAGCGCGCGCAGCGTCGCGTCCGCGCCGGCGCGGCGGTGGTCGAGCCCGGCGGCGGCGACGTAGCGGATGCGGCCGCCGGTCGAGCGGTAGCGCTCCTGCCACTCCTCCTCGTCGCCGGCCCCGACGGGGATCGACGCGTCGAAGCCGCCGACCGTCTCGAGCGCGGCTCTGCGGATCGCGAGGTTCGCGCTCCAGCCGACGGGGACGTCGACGTCGGCGGCACCGTGGTCGAGCGTCGTGATCGGCGGCGTGTCGCGCCCGCACGAACGCGGCCCGCCACCCTCGATCGCCGCGCGGATCGGCCCGGCGAACACGTCGCGCTCGGGTGTCGCGGCGGCCGCGGCGAGCATGGAAGGCAGCCACGTGCGCGGCGCCTCGACGTCGTCGTCGACGAAGATCACCAACTCTCCTGATGCCGCCTCCCAGCCGGCGTTGCGCGCGGCGTTCGGCCCGCGCGGCTGCGGGTGCGCGATCACGTGCGCGCCGCGCCGCTGCGCGACGAGCACGCTCTCCGGGTCGTGGCCGTCGACGACGACGATCAGCTCGGCGCCGGCGTCCGCGGCCTGCGGCGCGAGCGAGCGCAGCGCGACGTCGAGGTAGCCGGCGCGGTTGCGCGTGGGAACGACGATCGAGGCGGGCGGGGCGGCGGCGCTCATCGCGCGTCCGGCCTCAGGCCGGCGTCGCGGAGGGCGGGTCCGCGGGCGCGGCGTCGGTCCCGAAGCCTTGCTCCCGCAGCCACTCGACCGTCTGCGCGATCCCCTCGCGCACGCCGATCCGCGCCTCCCAGCCGAGCAGGCGTCTCGCCTTCTCGACCGACGGCCAGCGGCGCACGACGTCGACCTCGAACGTCGGCAGGTGCTCGAGCGCGAACGCCGCCGGGTCCTCGCCACACGCCTCCCAGATGACGCGCGCGATCTCGGCGACCGTCTGCTCCTCGGCCGCGGAGACGTTGAAGTCCTCGTTGAGGCCGGCCGGCGAGGACATCGCCGTGACGATCCCGTCGGCGATGTCGTCGATGTGCGTGAGCGTGCGCGTCTGCGTGCCGTCGCCGAAGATCTGCAGCGGCTTCCGGCCGCTCAGCACCTTCTTGATCACGTCCGGGACCATGTGCGCGATGCCGGGTTCGTCGTCCGGCATCTCGCCGGGCCCGTAGGCGTTGAAGGGGCGGCAGATCGTGTAGGGCAGGCCGTGCTCGTCGTGCGCGGCGCGGCAGTAGACCTCGCCGGTCAGCTTCGAGTAGCCGTACGCGGACTGCGGCGTCGGGCAGTCGGGCAGGTGCGCCTCGGTCGTCGGGAACTCGGTCGCGCGCTCGAACACCATCGAGCTCGACACGTACGTGAAGCGCTCGACGCCGAGCTCGAGCGCCGCGCGGAAGACGCCGTTGTAGAGGCCGTTGTTCATCTCCGTGAGCGTGTGCGGCAGCTTGTGGAAGTTGCCGATCCCGCCGACGATCGCGGCGAGGTGGATCACGAGCGGGCAGCCGTCCATCGCCTCGCGCGCGACGGCGACCTCGCGCAAGTCGCCGGTGTGGATCTCGCAGCTCTCGCGCATCCACTGCGGCGCCCGGCGCTGGTCGGCGACGCGCACGTCGTAGCGCGGGTCGCCGAGCAGGCGGCGCACGACCGCGGCGCCGATCGTGCCGGCGCCGCCCGTCACGAGCACCCGCGTCAAGATCTCCGCACCTCCACGCCGAGCGGGATCAGCTCGTCCGCGAACGCGAACACCTGGCCGGAGCCGAGGTGGTTCCACGGATCGACGACGAGGCAGTCGGGCGACGCGAGCGCGCCGATCGCGGCGCGCGTCGCGCCCGGCTCGAAGGCCTCGTGGTTCGCCGCCACGACGACGACGTTCGCCTCGTGCAGCGTCTCCTCGAGCGTCTGCGTCGGCGAGGCGACGACCGGATCGTGCACCGCCACGTCGGCCAGCTCGCGCTCCAGCAGGCGGATCAGCTTGTGCGCGAGCGAGTCGCGCTCGTCGTCCGTGTTCCCCTTGAAGGCCAGCCCGAGCACGGCCACCTTGCGCCCGTTCAAGCTGGTCTCCGGCGAGCGGCGCTTGATCCCCTGCACGAGGAAGTGGGGGACCGACTCGTTCACGCGCGACACGGCCAGCAGCATGCCGGGCGCGTTCG
>DASVFS010000084.1:0-12874 GCA_036379915.1 Conexibacter sp.
AGACGTTCCACGCGTCGGCGTCGCGGACGGTCGCGCCCTTGCCGTGCTTGACGGCCACGAGGCCGCGCTCCTCGAGCGCGCGGATCGTCTCGCGCGCGACCCCGCGGCTGACGTCGAACTGCTCCGCCAGGTCGACCTCGCGCGGGAGCAGCTCGCCGGCGGGCCGCGACCCGTCGACGATGTCGGTGATGAGGATCCGCATCACGTCGCGGTGCAGGCGTGCCATCGAGTGACTGTATATCTCACGCGCAGGATGCGGTGCGCCCTCAGCCGGCGCGCCGCGCCGTCAGCCCGCCGTCGACGAGCAGCGAGGCGCCCGTCACGTAGCTGGCCTCGTCGGAGACGAGGAAGCGCACGACCTGGGCGATCTCCTCCGGCGTCCCGATGCGGCCGAGCGCGACGCCGCGCGTCATCGCGCGCTCGGCCGCGTCGCGGTCGTCGTTGCGGTCGATGCTCTCCTGCACGAGCCGCGTGCGGACGAAGCCCGGCGCGACGCAGTTGACGCGGATCCCGTGCGGGCCGTAGTCGAGCGCGAGGCTGCGGGTGAGGCCGAGCAGGCCGGACTTGGCGGCCGCGTAGGGGAAGAAGCCCTCCAGCGTCGCGAAGCCGTGCAGCGAGGAGACGTTCACGATCGCGCCGCGACCGGCCGCCTGCATGTGCGGCAGCACGTGCTTGGCGCCCAGCCACGCGGCCTTCAGGTCGATGCCGAAGAAGCGATCCCACTGCTCCTCCGTCATCTCGACGGCGTCGAAGTTGGCGTTCACGCCCGCGTTGTTGACGAGGATCGACGGCGGGCCGAAGCGCTCGACCGCCAGCGCCACGAGCGCCTCCACGTCCGCCTCGGCGGCGACGTCGGCCGCCCGGAAGACGACCGCGTGGCGCGGCGCGAGCTCGGCCTCCGCCGCCCGCCCGGTCGCCTCGTCGCGCCCGCAGAAGGCGACCGATGCGCCATGCTGCGCGAGCAGCGCCACGATCGCGCGGCCGATCCCGCGCGATCCGCCCGTGACGATCGCGACCTCACCCTCGAGCGATTTGGACGGAACGCTCATCGCACAGCTCCTCGCGTCGGGGACTCCATGACTAAGATTAGATCACTAGATGCCTATCTCCGGCGATAGCTCACCCTGGAACGTACGCCCGGTGCTGGACGTGCGCGACCAGCTCGGCGAGGGGCCGCACTGGGACCACGTCGCCGGCGAGCTGCTGCGCGTCGACATCGCCAACGGGCTCGTCCACGCCTGGCGCCCGGGCGCCGACGCGCACGCGTGGAGCCTGTCGCTCGACGGCGAGGTCAGCGCGGTGATCCCGCGCGAAGACGGCGGGCACCTGCTCGCGGTCGGGCACGAGCTGCTGCTGCGCGACGCCGACGGCACGCTCGCGCCGCTCGCCGGCGTCGAGCGCGAGCTGCCCGACAACCGCTTCAACGACTGCCGCTGCGATCCGCAGGGCCGGCTGTGGGCGGGCACGATGTCGAGATCCCGCATGGCCGGGGCGGCCGCCCTCTACCGCCTGTCGCCCGAGCGCCGGCTCGAGGCGGTGCTGACGGGCACGACGATCTCCAACGGCATCGGCTGGAGCGCGGACGGCGAGCGCATGTGCTTCGTCGACAGCACGCTGCAGCGGATCGACGCGTTCGACGTCGATCCCGCCACGGGCGCGCTGTCGAACCGCCGGACGCTGATCGAGGTGGACCCGGCCGACGGACTGCCCGACGGGCTCGCGATCGACGCCGAGGACGGCATCTGGGTCGCGCTGTTCGGCGGCGGCGCGCTGCGGCGCTACGACGCCGGCGGGACGCTCACCGCGCACGTCGAGCTGCCGGTCACGAACCCCACCTGCCCGACCTTCGGCGGCGCCCGGCTCGACGTGCTCTACGTCACCAGCGCACGCCACCGCCTCAGCGCCGCCCAGCTCGCGGCCGAGCCGCTCGCCGGCGCGCTGCTGGCGCTCGACCCCGGCGTGCGCGGCCGGCGCGCCAACCGCTTCCGCGGCTGACGCACCGCGTGACGCGGCGTCGCGCCGGTTACGTCCTGTCGGCGATCGAGCACACAGAAGACGGTGGCTCCGATGCCTCCGCAGCGCACAGACCACAGTGTCTCTGTCACAGGGTCTTGACATGATCTAATCATTAGATAACAATGATCTCATGCTGCGGAGGAGTGGCCTCCGGGCTGCGGCGGCAGTCGCCGCGGAACGAGGAGAGAGGTTGAGAGATCGATGACGCCGCCGGAGGCAACGCTGACGCCAGCGCAGCCGGCGCCGAACCCGGGCGCGGACGACGCAACGCGTCGCCGGCGAGCCACCGAGCGCTCGCTGACCGTCGCCCTGAAGCTGCTCAGAAGCGGCCCCGTGCTGATCCTGCTGCTGTTCATCGCGGTGATGGCGCTCCTGTCCGACGTCTTCCTGACCGGGCGCAACATGCAGAACCTGCTCGTGCAGTCCGCGGTGGTCGCGGCGCTCGGGATCGGCCAGCTCGCGGTCATCCTCACGCGCGGGATCGACCTGTCGGTCGGCTCGCTGCTGGCGCTCTCCGCCGTCGTCGGCGGCGTGGTCTTCACGGCCGGCGAGGGCGGTGCGCTCGTGATCGCGACGATGCTCGGCGTCGGCCTGGCGGCCGGCGTGGTGAACGGCACGACGCTCGTCAAGGGGCGCCTGCCGCACCCGTTCATCGTCACGCTCGCGATGCTGAGCATCGCGCGCGGCCTCGCGCTCGTGATCAGCGGCGGCACGCCGACCGACGGCATCTCGCCCGCCGTCGTCACGCTCGGCAGCGGCTTCGTCGGCTGGATCCCGATCCCCGCCATCGTCGTCGCCTCGCTGGCGGCGCTCGCCTACGTCGTGCTGCGACACACGCAGTGGGGACGCTGGATCTACGTCGTCGGCGGCAACCCCGAGGCCGCGCGCCGGTCGGGGATCCCGGTCGGCCGCATCCTCATCTCGGTCTACGCGATCAGCGGCCTGACCGCCGGCATCGCCGGCGTCCTGACCGCCGGCCGCACCGCGTCGGCCTTCCCGACCGCGGGCAACCTCGCCGAGCTCGACGCGATCACCGCGGTGATCGTCGGCGGCGCGAGCTTCAGCGGCGGGCGCGGCAACGTCCTGAACGTGCTCGTGGGCGCGCTGACGATCGGCGTCATCCGCAACGGCATGAACCTGATCGGCGTCGATCCGTTCTGGCAGCAGTGCGTGATCGGGCTCGTGATCCTCGGCGCCGTGTACCTGGACGTGTTGCGAGGGCGCCTCGAGTCGCGCTTCCGCGTGATGCATTCGCAGGAGGCCGCATGACGTCGCAACCGCTGCTCGAGGTCCGTGAGGGCGGCAAGAGCTACGGCGCCGTCGCGGCGCTCTCCGACGTCGACCTGACGCTGCACGAGGGCGAGATCCTCGCGCTGCTCGGCGACAACGGCGCCGGCAAGTCGACGCTGATCAAGGCGATCTCCGGCGCGCACCGCCTCGACAGCGGCACGCTGCTGATGGACGGCAAGCCGGTCGACTTCCGCTCCCCGGCCGACGCCCGCGCACACGGCATCGAGACCGTCTACCAGGACCTCGCGCTGTTCGACAACCTCGCCGCGCCGGCCAACTTCTACGTCGGGCGGGAGCTCACGCGCCCGGCCTGGATGGGGCGGCTGGCGTTCCTGCGCGACCGCACGATGACGGGCGAGACGAGCGCCATCCTCGAGCGGCTCGGCGTCAGCATCCGCGACGTGTCGGCCGCGATCGGCCTGATGTCGGGCGGACAGCGTCAGGCGATCGCGGTCGCGCGGGCGGTCGCGTTCGCGAGCCGCGTCGTGATCCTCGACGAGCCGACCGCCGCGCTGGGCCTGCGCGAGTCGCGGCACGTGCTCGACCTGATCAAGCAGCTGCCGGCGCAGGGCGTCGCGGTGATCTTGATCTCCCACAACCTCGACCACGTCACCGAGGTCGCAGACAACGCGATCGTGCTTCGCCGCGGTCGCAACGTCGGCGGTGCCGCGGCGCGGCCGGAGCACCAGGAGCACCTCGTCTCGCTGATCGTCGGCGCGATCGCGTCCGACACGGCGGGGCGCGGCACCTGAGCCGGCGGTCGCGGAGAAACCCCCGAAGGAGGAGAGAGCAGATGAGGCGTATCTACACCCTCGTTGCGATGGCGCTGCTGGCGGCCACCATCGCGGCGTGCGGCGGCAGTGGAGGAGACGAGTCGTCGACCGGGTCGACCGGCGGCGGAGCGTCCGCGGACAAGGAGGTCACCGTCGGGGTCGTCCTCAAGAACCTCTCGTCGCCCTTCTGGGCGCAGGTGCGCAGAGGCATCGAGGAGTCGATCCCCGGCGTGAAGGTCGAGCTGTCGGCGGCGACGTCCGAGGTGGACGTCGCGGGTCAGATCGCCCAGATCGAGAACGCGGTCACGAAGGGCGTCGACGCCCTCGTCGTCGCGCCCACGGTCCCCGACCAGCTGCTGCCGGCGCTCCAGCGCGCGGCCGACCAGGGCCTGCCGATCGTGCTGGTCGACACCGACATCCCGAGATTCGCCGACAAGACCGCCTACGTGGGCACCGACAACCTCACCGCGGGCAGACTCGCCGGCGACTACATCAACGAGCAGCTCAGAGGCAGAGGTGAGCTCGGCATGCTCGTCTCGGCCCCCGGCGTCACGTCGGTCGACGATCGCGAGAAGGGCATGAAGGGCCAGCTCGACGCCGGCATCAAGGTGCTCAACGGCGGCGTCACGGAGTGCGTCCGCGACAAGGGCGTCACCTCGGCGGAGGACCTGCTCACCGCGCATCCGGAGGTGAACGCGATCTTCACGTCGTGCGCCGACCCGATGAAGGGCGCGCTGCGCGCGATCGCCGCCGCCGGCAAGAGCGGCGACATCCTCGCGGTCGGGTTCGACCTCGACGCCGAGAGCGCGCAGGAGGTCCGGTCCGGCCAGCTCGCCGCGCTCGTGACGCAGTTCCCGGTCAGAATGGGCGCGCTCGCCGTCAGAGCCGCCGCCGACGCGGCGCGCGGCGAGGACGTGGAGTCGGTGATCGACTCCGGCGCCGAGCTCGTCACGAAGGACAACGTGGAAGACATCGCCGGCGCGGCGGGCTTCTAGGCATGGCGGCGATGACGACCACGTTCGAGTTCGACCCGTACGCGCCGAGCGTCATCGCCGATCCATTTCCGGCGTACCGGGTGCTCCGCGAGGAGCACCCGGTCTACCGGAGCGAGCGGCGGGACTTCTGGGCGCTGTCGCGCGCCGCGGACGTCTACGAGGCGATGCGCGACTGGCCGACGTTCTCCAGCAGCAAGGGCATGGACCTCGACGAGACGGGCTCGATGTTCGGGCCCGGCAACTTCCTCAACATGGACCCGCCGGCGCACGACCAGCTGCGCAAGGTCGTGCGCGGGAGCTTCTCCGCCAGACGGATCGGCGCGCTGGAGCCGATGGTGCGCGCCCGCGTCGCCGAGCTGTTCGACGGCTTCGCCGGGCGGGAGACGGTGGACCTCGCCGCCGAGCTGGCGGCGCCGCTGCCGTTGTGGATGATCTCCGAGCTGCTCGGCGTCCCGCACGCGGATCGCGAGCAGATGGGCGCTCGCATCCACGCCGTGCTGCACCGTGAGGCGGGCGACCCCGAGATCCCCCCGAGCGCCCACCGGGCGCACGCGGAGCTGCGCCCCTACTTCGCCGCGCTGGCCGCCGAGCGCCGCCGGGATCCGCGCGAGGACGCGCTCACCGAGATGGTCACGGCGCGGCTCGACGACGCCCCCCTGTCCGACGAGGTGATCCTCGCGCTGTGCCTCACGCTGTTCGCGGCGGGCAGCGAGACGGTCTCCAACTTCGTCTCCAACTCGCTGCTCGTGCTCGCCGAGCACCCCGACGAGCGCGCCGCGCTGTTCGCCGAGCCCGCGGGCATTCCGACGGCGATCGAGGAGCTGCTGCGCTACGAGTCGCCGGTTCAGAACCTGGTCCGCACGACGATGGAGCCGGTCGTCCTGCATGGCGTCGAGCTGCCGGCGGACAGCCGCATGCTGCTGCTGCTCGGCTCGGCGAACCGCGACGAGCGGCGCGTGGAAGGTCCCGATCGGCTCGATCTCACCCGCGAGCCCAGACGCCATCTGGCGTTCGGCGAGGGCGTCCACTTCTGCCTCGGGGCGCCGCTCGCGCGGCTGCAGTCGCGCGTGGTGCTGGAGGAGATCGCGCGCCGCGCGCCGCGGTACGCGGTCGCCGGTCCCGTCGCGCGCGTCGCCAAGGTCAACTCGCGCGGCCTGGAGTCGCTTCCGGTCGCGCTCGGCGGAGGCTGAATGGGGTCCGACGGGGCACACGCGTCGCGCTCGATCGACCGCGTGGCGATCGTCGGCGGCGGCGTCGCCGCGCAGCGAGCCGCCTTCGCGCTGCGCGGGCTCGGCTACGGGCGGGCGATCACGCTGCTCAGCCGCGAGCCGACGGCCCCGTACGACCGCACGCTGCTGTCGAAGTCGATGATCGTCGGGCGTTCGCGGGAGCCGACGCCGCTGCGCCCGGCGGCCTCCTATGCGGAGCACGAGATCGACGTGCGCCTGCGCACCGAGGTGCGCGCGCTCGACGCGTCGCGCTCCGAGCTCGTCTGCGCCGACGGCAGCCGGGTGGCGTACGACCGGCTCGTGCTGGCCACGGGCGCCGCGGCCGTGCGCCCCAGCGCGTTCGACGTGCCCGGCGTCCACACGCTGCGCGAGCTCGCGGACCTCCCGCCGCTGCTCGCCGCGCTCGAGCGCGCACGCCGGCTCGTGATCGTCGGCGCCGGCTTCATCGGCGGCGAGCTCGCCTCCTCGGCGCGCGCGCTCGGGCTCGACGTCGCGGTCGTCGAGGGGGCGCCCGCGCCGCTGGCGCTGACGCTCGGAGAGGAGGTCGGCCGCCGCGTCGCCGAGCTCCCGCGCGCGAACGGCGTGGAGCTCCACACCAACGCTCCGGTCGCCTCGATCGTTGGTCGCCGCGGCGGCTGGAGCGTCGCGCTGGCCGACGGTTGCGCGCTCGCGGCCGACGTCGTCGTGCTCGCGCTCGGCATGCGGCCGCGGGTCGACTGGCTGCACGGATCGGGCCTGCGCCTCGCGGGCGGGATCGAGACCGACCTGCACTGCCGCACGAACCTGCCGGGCGTCTTCGCGGCCGGCGACTGCACGCGCCGCAGCAGCCTCCGCTACGGCATGCCGCTGCAGGCCGGCCACTGGGACGTCGCGGCCAAGCACGGCGAGGCGGCCGCCGCGAACGCGCTCGGCGAGCCGGTCGCCTTCGACCCGGTGCCGTTCTTCTGGTCGGACCAGCACGGTCGCAAGCTGGCGATGGCGGGCGTCCCCGTGCGCCCGGACGAGGTGGAGCTGGAGGAGGGCGGCGACGAGGCCGGCGCCTTCACCGCGACCTACCGCTCCCGCGACGGCGAGCGGACCGCGCTGTTCTCCACCCGCGACCTGCGGAGCGTGGCGCGCGCCCATCGCGAGTTGGCGGGGCTCGCGACCCACCCCTGACGAGGAGCACGAGAGCAGATGACCCACGTTGAGATCGACCAGGAGCTGTGCATCGGATCGGGCAACTGCGTCCACTTCATGCCGGGCACGTTCGCGCTCGACGACGACGGCCTCGCGTACGTCGCCGATCCGGGCGCAGAGGACGCGGAGCAGCTCCAGGCCGTCGCCCGCCAGTGCCCGACCGGCGCGGTGAAGCTGCGCGACGGAGATCCGCCGCTCGCCGGATGAGCCGCTCGAACGGCGTTGCGCCGCCGCGGCGGTCAGCCGCGCCGTGAGCGCGGGGCGGTGAGGACGCGGACCCAGCGGTACGCGGGGCGCGTGAGCCGGCCGTCGGAGCCGTACGCGCGCACGCCGATGCGGTAGAGGCCGGGGCGCAGTCGGAAGCTGTGCGTGAGCCGGCGCCGCACCGACGCGGCGACGGCCTGCGTGCGGACGTGCTCGAGCGCCGCGACGCGGCGCAGCCTGCCGCCGTAGCGCCGCTCCGGATCGCGCTTCGGGCAGCGCGCGGGGTTCGCGGCGATCGCCGCGCGGTGGACCCGGATCGCGACCGCACCCGGCTGGGCGAGGCGCAGGCGGAGGCCGACGCGGGCGGCCCCGCGGTGGGCGCGGACGCAGCGGCGGGCGAGCGTGAAGCGCTCGATCGCCTGGCGTGCCGACGCCGCCGGGGCCGTCGGCGTCAACGGCGCCGCGACCGTCACCGCGTGAGCGGTGCGCGCGCTCGGCGAGCCGGCGCAGGACGCCGTCTGGCCGGTGAAGACGAGCCGCTCGGCGCAGCCCTCGTCGTCCGTGACGGTGAGCGTGACGACGTAGCTGCCGGACCACGCGTAGCTGTGGCTGACGGTCGGCTGCGATCCGGTCGCGGTCTGCCCGTCGCCGAAGTCCCATCGGTAGCTGGCGATCGTGCCGTCGGGGTCGCTCGCGGCGGACGCGTCGAGCGCCGCGACGAGGCCGTCGGTGCTCGCGGCGAAGGCGGCCGCGGGCGCCCGGTTCGGCGTGATCGCGATCGTCATCGGCGCCTGTCCGGTCGGCAGCGATCTCCCGGCGGTCCCGTCCGACAGGTCGAGCGGCGTGACGGTGTCCGTGCCGACGTCGGTCACGTAGGCGGTGCCGCCGTCGGGCGTGATCGCGATCCCCTCCGGCAGCGTTCCGATCGGGATCGGCGTGCGGGTCGCGTTCGTCGCCGTGTCGATCGGGACGATGCTGTGGGTGCTGGACGGGCTGACGTAGGCGGTGGCGCCGTCGGGCGACACCGCGACGCCGAAGGTCGGGCCGCCGACCGGGATCGGCGCGCCGGCTGCGGCGGTCGCCGTGTCGATCGGGATCACGGCGTTGCCGCTGAGGTCGGTGACGTAGACGGTCGCGCCGTCCGGGGTGATCGCGAGCGTGTACGGCCCCGTGCCGGCCGGGATCGTGGCGACGACGGCGGCGGTCGCGGTGTCGATCACGGAGACGGTGCCGGAGAAGACGTCGCTGACGTACACGCGCGAGCCGTCGGGCGCGATCGCGATCCCGTGCGGGCCCGAGCCGACGGCGATCGGCGCGCCCGCGGTGCGCGTGGCGAGGTCGATCGGGGTGACGTCGTTGCTGCCGATGTCGGCGACGTAGGCGGTGCTCCCGTCGGGCGTGATGCCGATCGTGCGCGGCGAGCTGCCGACCGGGATCGGCGTGCCGGGGGTATTCGTCGCGGTGTCGACCGGGACCACGCTGTCGGTCGCCTCGTTGCTGACGTAGGCGGTCGCGCCGTCGGGCGTGATCGCCACGCCCCAGGGACGGCCCGCGAGCGCGATCGGCGCGGTCGCCGTGCCCGTGAAGGCCTCGAACGTGAAGACGCTCGTGCCGAGGACGGTGGTCGCGTAGGCGCCGCGCGGACCGGCGGCGCCGGCCGTGGGGGCGGTGACGCCGACCGTCGCGAGGATCGCCAGGAGGGCCGGGAGAGCGTGCCGGTGGCCGCGCATCCCTCCGTGCATCGGCACGGCGCGCGTGCGCTGCAGCCGCGCAAGCGCGGTTGCGTCAGGAGACGCCGCGCAGGCGCACCACGTCGGCGCGCGGCGGCACCGTCGTGCCGCGCACGACGCCGTGGCTGATCGACAGGTGCCGGTCGACGCCGCCGAGCTGGGCGACCTCCGCGGCGCTCACGAGCACGGCGATCCGGTCCGCGCGGGCGATCCCGGCGATCAGCTCGAGCAGCCGCTCCGCCTCGAGCGCCTCCAGGCCGCTCATCGGCTCGTCGAGCACGAGCAGCCGCGGTCGCATCACGAGCGCGCGGGCGAGCCCGGCGCGCGCGACCTCGTTCGCGTCGAGCTCGCGCGGCGCCCGCCCGCTGCGGCCCTCGAGGCCGACGCGCGCGAGCGCGGCGAGCGTCTGCTCGCGCACCTCGCGCTGCGGCCGGCGGCCTCGCCGCGCGGCCACGGACACCTGCCGCTCGAGCGAGCGGCCGTGGTCCGGCGGGAACGCGGGGTGCCACATGGCGATGCGCTCGCGCGCGGCGCCGCCGCCGCCCCACAGGTCGGCGCCCTCGAAGCGGACGACGCCCGCGTCCGGCGGCTCGACCCCCGCGGCGAGCCGCAGCAGCGTCGAGCGTCCGGAGCGCCGCCGCCCCCACACGCCGACGAGCTCGCCGGCGGCGAGCTCGAGCGTGACGTCGACCGCTCCGGGGCCGCGCGCGCAGCGCCTGCTGACGGCCTCCATCTCGAGCGTGCTTGCGGCGGGGGACGGCACGGCCTCATCGTAACCCCGTGTCCTCGATCGACCGGAGACTGGACCGTCAGGGTGCGTACTCAAGCCCTTGAATGGTCTGGCGCAGACTAGGCGCGGCGCGCGCGCTCGCGCAAGATGGACCGGCAACGTCACAGACCGCGGGCGTCCCGCTCGGCGCCTCCTCCGGGAGGTCCTGAAGCCGAAATCCCCCAATCGGCGAGCGGGGCGTCCGCGCTGGGACCGCAATACGGTCACGCAAACCATCCGCATGCGTGGCCGGCGGTCCTGCCAGCGCGCCCGCCGTCTCCGCAACGGTTCCCCCTACCAACGGAGACGGCGGGCGTCGCGCAGCCGCGCCCGCAGCCGCAGCGTCCACAGGATCGGCGCGGTGCTCACGCCGACGGCGGCCGCCACGCGGCGATGCGTCCGCGCGTGCCCGTCCCAGCCGGCGGCCGCGTAGTAGGCGGTCATGCCGGCCAGAATCACGGCGTGGCCGCGCCCGCGCGGCAGCTCGCGGGCGGCCGCGGCCGCGCTGCGGGCGACCGCCTCCAGGCGCGTCGCCGCCTCCGGCACGCTGCCGTAGTAGGCGGTGGAGCGATGGTTCGTCGTGCCGGCGTCGTCGGCGGCGTCGATCGTGCTGTCGAGCAGCGTGCTGAGCGCGCAGATCGCCGGGAAGTAGGCCGCGTCCACGCGCGCCGCGTTCGCCGCCGTCGCGTGCGGCAGCGCCGCCGTCGCCAGCAGCGCGTGCACGCCGAGCGAGCTGATCGCGCCGGCCGCGACCTCCCACCACAGGAAGCCGTCCGTCCCGTCCTGTGCGACCGCCCAGGCGCGCAGGTCCTCGGCGCCGCCCGACGCGACCGCGTGCGTGAGCGCCTGCGCCTCGGCGCAGCGCAGCGCGGCGCGCGTCGCGAACGGCTGCACGACCGCAACCGAGGGGAGCGTCGCGAGCGAGCGGCGGCAGCAGGCGGCGAGGCGGGCGAGGTAGTCGCCGCCTTCGCGCGGATGGACCCCGTGGGCGACGTTCGCGTCGAGCGCGGCGGCGAGGACCGGGTACAGCTGCGCGTCGTCGCCCGGCGCGTCCGCCGCCAGCTGCTCGCCGATCGTGTCGAGGTAGTCGTAGAGCACCTGCCACGCGACGAGCAGCGTCACGAGCCGGCGGCGCGCCGTCCGGCCCGGCACGAGCGTCGCGAAGATCGCGGCGCCCTCGGCGAGGCCGCCCTCGTCGTCGAGCGTGGACAGCGCCAGCGCGCGCACGCGCGCATCGGGGATCGCCGACGCGAACGCGCGCCATCTCGCCAGCTCCCTGCGCGCCGCCGGGAAGACCGCCGTCCAGTACGCGGTGAGGATCGCGACGAGCGCCGCGCCGTCCTTGCTGCTGCGCCAAGCGCCTCTCATGTTCCCATCCGCCAGATGTGCCGCCTTCAGCGGGTGTCGGTTCCCCCAACATGCCCCTTGAGCCGCCGACCCCGACGCGTCGGCCGGAGCGACCTACTCGTGGAACGCCATGCGCTGCTCGACGCGCGACGCGCGCGCGCTCGCGAGCGCGATCAACGCGAGCGCCGTCCCGAGGATGCTGGCCACCACGACCGCGACCTGCGCGGCGTTGAGCGCGAACGGCGCCGGGTACCCGGTCGAGTCGGCCAGCCAGCGGGCGAGCAGGCGATGGCCGGCGAGGCCGGCGAGCAGCCCGGCCAGCGCCCCCGTCCCGAGCACCAGCGCCGCCTCCAGCAGCAGCACCCGCCACAGCTCGCCTGGCAGGTGGCCGGAGATGCGCAGCACCGCCAGCGAGACGCGCCGCTGCCAGATCGCCGCGACGGTGCCGGCGGCGAGCGACAACGCCGCGGCGACCACGAGCATCAGCGCGATCTGGCTGAGGCGCTCGAGTCCGTCGCGCGCCAGCGCGCGGAACTGCGCGTCGCGCTCCGGCGTCGTCTGCGCCCGCAACGCCGAGTCCGGCCCGAGCGCGCGCTGCACCGCGCGCCGTGTCGCGAGCGGGTCGGCGCCGGGCGCGAGCCGCAACTGCAGCGCCGACGGCTGTGGGCCGCGCCAATCGCGCCGGTAGCGGTCGGCCGACATGATCACCGCGCCCGGGCCCCAGCCGAGGTTCGTGGTGATCGCGGCGACGCGGTAGTGCGCGACGCCCGACGGCGTCGGCAGCGCGAGCACGTCGCCGACGCCCGCGCGCTGCTTGTCGGCGAGCGCGTTCGAGACGGCGACCCAGCCGCCCGTGCGCAACCTCGCGGTCGCCGCGCGCGGGTCCCCGTCGACGATCTGGCTGGGGGGGACCGGGGTCGCGTCGTGCCCGTCGCGCGCGATCACCCACACGCGCCGGTCGTCGACGTCGAGCAGGCTCCCGTAGTACGCGTCGACGCGCGCGACGCCGGGCACGGCGGCGAGCCGGCGCGCCGTCGCGGCGGCCGGGAAGCTCTCCGTCGTGAGGCTGTTCTCGGCTCCGCCGGCCGTCACCCACACGTCGGTCGCGGCGAGGTACTCGGCGAAGTTGCGGTCGAGCCCGCGCAGCACGTCGCGGTGCGCGCCCTCGATCGCGAGACAGCCGCAGACCGCGACGGCGGCCATCGCGGCGAGCGTGCTCGCGCGCACGGTGCGCGCGCGGACGCCTTCGGCCGCGAGGTCGAGCGCGTGCCGGTCCGTGCGCGCGGCGACCCACCCGGCGAGCCGCGCCGCGCCGACGCACAGCGCGGGGATCGCGAGCGCG
>DASVFS010000085.1:0-13335 GCA_036379915.1 Conexibacter sp.
ACGTGCGGCCGGGCGCGCGCGCCGAGATCGAGCGGCTCGCGCGTCACCTCCAGCCCGCCTGGGAGCTGCCGGTCGCGGGCGGCCTCGCGGACGAGCAGCTGCACCCGCTCGACTTCTCGCCGCGGCCGCGGGGCGCGGTGCGGGCGCTGGCGCCGGCCGACGCGATCGACGCCGATCTCGACCGCCTCGAGCGCGGCCAGCGCGACGACGGCGGCTGGACGATCGACTTCGCCGCCGCGTCGCCGGCGGCGGCGCTGGAGTGGCGCGGCCACTTCACCGTGCTCGCGCTCGCGACGCTGCACGCGCACGGGCGGGTGCGCGGCGACTAGGCTGCGCGGCGTGAGCCGTCGCGACCTGATCCGCATGAGCGAGGCCGAGCTGGCGGCGTTCCTCGATGAGCAACGCACGCTGATCCTCGCGACGGTCGGGCGCGACGGCTGGCCGCACCTGATGCCGCTGTGGTTCACCGTCCGCGACGGCGAGCCGTGGGCCTGGACGTACGCGAGATCGCAGAAGGTCCGCAACCTCGAGCGCGATCCGCGCGCGACGTGGCAGGTGGAGGCCGGCGAGTCGTACGAGCAGCTGCGCGGGGTGATGGCGAAGACGCGCGTGGAGCTGCACCGCGACCTGGCGACCGTCTCGGCCTTCGGCGAGGAGCTGTTCCGCCGCTACACCGGCCTCGACCCGCTGCCCGAGCCCGTCCGCGCGATGATCGCCGCGCAGGCGCCGAAGCGCGTGGCGCTGCGGATGGTCGCCACCGAGCCGCCCGTCACCTGGGACCACGCGAAGCTCGGCGGGACCTACTGAGCCGCGCGCTCGCGTCGCCGTCGCGCGTCGCGTAGCCGGTCAGGCGGCCGCGCCCTCCCGCCGCCACACCCGTCCGCTCCGCTCGTACTCGACAGCCCGCGCGAGCGCGTCGGCGAACTCCGCTCCGCGCTCGCGCTCGACGAGCCACAGCGCGAGGTCCATGCCCGCGGTCACGCCCTGCGAGGTGAGCACGTCGCCGTCGTCGACGACACGCTCGTCGAGCACCTCGGCGCCCGTCTCGCGCAGGCGGTCGAGCGCGAGCCGGTTCGTCGTCGCCGGCCGACCGGCGAGCAGGCCCCCCGCCGCGAGCAGCAGCGCGCCCGTGCAGACGGACGCGACCGCGGTGCCCGCCCCGTGCAGGCGCGCCAAGGCGGCCGGGATCGCGCCGCGCTCGATCTCCGCGAGCACGCCGGTCGGGGCGCCGTCGAGCAGGCCGCCGCCGGGCACGAGCACGAGGTCGGGGCGCTCGCCGAGCGCGCGCTCGGGGAGGAGCGTCGTGCCGAGCGCGGTGACGACGCGCTCCGCGCCGTCGAGCGTCGTGAGCGCGACCTCGAACGGCGCGCCGGCGCGCGCGGCGTGGCGCAGCAGCTCGTTCGGGCCGAGCGCGTCGAGGTCGTCGAAGCCGTCGAAGAGAAGGATGTCGATCTGCATGGCGGGCTCCTGTCGCGGTCGTGTGCGCTCTGCATGCTGCGGCCGATCGCGCGCATCCGCCAGTGGCAGGAATGACAATGTCCGTATGATTCCAGCCATGCCCCACCGGATCGCCGTCCTCGCGCTGCCCGACGTCGTCGCCTTCGACCTCGCGACGCCGTTCCAGCTGCTCCACCGCCACTACGAGGTGGCGTTGTGCGGAGTCGCGGCGGGCGCGGTCCCGACCACCAGCGGCTTCCCGCTCGTCGCCGAACGGGGGCTGGAGGCGCTCGCGGAGGCCGACACCGTCTTCGTCCCCGGCTTCGCGCCCCGCGAGTGGCCGCTCCCCGCGGCCGCGCTCGACGCGCTCCGGGCCGCTCGCGCCCGCGGCGTCCGCATCGCCTCGATCTGCACCGGCGCCTTCGCGCTCGGCGCCGCCGGCCTGCTCGACGGCCGCCGCGTCACGACGCACTGGCGCCACGCGCAGCGCCTGGCCGAGCTGTTCCCGCAGGCGCGCGTCGATCCGGACGTGCTCTACGTCGACGAGGGCGACCTGCTCACGTCCGCCGGCGTCGCCGCCGGCATCGACCTGTGCCTGCACCTGCTGCGCAAGGACCATGGCGCCGCGGCCGCGAACGCCGCCGCCCGCCAGACCGTCGTCGCACCGCACCGCGCGGGCGGTCAGGCGCAGTTCGTCGAGCGCCCGGTGCCGTCCGGCGACGACGGCAGCCTCGAGGCGACGCGCACGTACGCGCTCGCGCACCTGCACGAGTCGCTCACCGTCGCGCAGCTCGCGCGCCACGCCTGCACGAGCGAGCGCACCTTCAACCGCCGCTTCCGCCGCGAGACCGGGACCACGCCGCTCAAGTGGCTCCACGCACGGCGCGTCGAGGAGGCGCGCCGCCTGCTGGAGGCCAGCGACCTGCCGATCGAGGCGGTCGCGCACCGCTGCGGCTTCGGCTCGGCGGCGATCCTGCGCGAGCACTTCCGCCGCGCGACCGCCACGACGCCGACCGCCTACCGCCGCACGTTCGCCGGCAACGTCGGCAGCACAGCCGTGCAGGCCCCGGTACGCTGACCCGTCATGGAGCAGCTCCGGGGGCTCATCTTGTCGGGGGGCAAGGGCACGCGCCTGCGCCCGATCACGCACACGAGCGCGAAGCAGCTCGTGCCGGTCGCCAACAAGCCCGTGCTGTTCTACGGCATCGAGGCGATGGCCGCCGCCGGCATCAGGGAGATCGGCATCATCATCGCCCCCGAAACGGGCGAGGAGATCAAGGCGGTCGCCGGCGACGGCTCGCAGTTCGGCGTCGAGATCACCTACATCCTGCAGGACGAGCCGCTCGGGCTCGCGCACGCGGTCCTGACCGCCGAGCCGTTCCTGCGCGACGCGCCGTTCGTGATGTACCTCGGCGACAACCTGCTGCAGGGCGGGATAGACGAGCTCGTCACGGCCTTCCGCACGAACGAGCCGGAAGCGCTGATCCTGCTCACGCCGGTCCCCGACCCCGAGAACTACGGCGTCGCCGAGCTGAACGGCCACAACGTCGTCAAGCGCCTCGTCGAGAAGCCGAAGGAGCCGGCGACGAACCTGGCGCTCGTCGGCGTCTACATGTTCACGCCGGAGATCCACGACGCGGCCCGCGCGATCGAACCGTCGGCGCGCGGCGAGCTGGAGATCACCGACGCGATCCAGCACCTCGTCGACCAGGGCCGCCGCGTCGAGCCGCACATCGTCAGCGGCTGGTGGAAGGACACCGGCAGACTCGAGGACATCCTCGAGGCCAACCGGCTGATCCTCGAGAACGTCGAGCAGCGGATCGACGGCGAGCTGGTCGAGTCGCAGGTCGAGGGGCGCGTGATCGTGGAAACGGGGGCGCGGCTCGTGCGCTCGACGGTGCGCGGCCCCGCGATCATCGGCGCCGGCGCGACGTTGACGGACTGCTACGTCGGCCCGTACACGGCGGTCGCGGAAGACTGCGCGATCGAGAACGCCGAGGTCGAGCACTCGATCCTGCTCGCCGGCTCGTCCGTCTGCAACCTCGCCGGCCGCATGGAGTCGTCGCTGCTCGGCCGCAACGTCGCGATCCGCCGCGACGACCGCCAGCCGCGCGCCTACCGCTTCATGGTGGGCGACAACAGCGAAATCGGCATCCTGTAGCGATGCGATTGCTGGTGACGGGCGCCGGCGGGATGCTCGGCCGGGACGTGGTGCGCGCCGCGCGGGAGGCGGGCGACGAGGTCGTCGCGCTCGCGCGCGCGGAGCTCGACGTCACCGACGCGGACGCGGTCGCCGCCGCGGTCGCGAGCGCACGGCCGGACGCCGTCGTCAACTGCGCCGCCTGGACCGACGTCGACGGCGCCGAGGCCGACCCGGCCGGCGCGCACGCCGTCAACGCCGACGCCCTGGGGCACCTCGCGCGCGCAACTGCCGCGGCCGGCGCGCGTTTGGTCCACGTGTCCACCGACTACGTCTTCGACGGCGAGCGCGCGCCCGACGCGCCCGCCTACGTCGAGTCCGACCCGACCGGCCCGCGCAGCGTCTACGGCGCCTCGAAGCTCGCGGGCGAGCGGGCGATCGCCGCGGTCGACGGCCTCTCGCACGCGATCGTGCGCTCGTCGTGGCTGTTCGGCGTCGGCGGCGGGAACTTCGCCGCGACGATGCTCGCGCTCGCCGCCGAGCGCGACGAGGTCACCGTCGTCGACGACCAGATCGGCTGCCCGACCGCGACCGCCCACCTCGCGCCGGCGCTGCTGCAGCTCGCACGCACGCCCGACGCGCACGGGGTCTTCCACGTCGCCGGCGCAGGCCGCTGCTCGTGGCGCGACTTCGCCGTCGAGATCTTCCGCCAGGCGGACACGGGCACGCGCGCGCTGCCGTGCACGACCGCCGAGATGCCGCGGCCTGCGCCGCGGCCGGCATTCAGCGCCCTCATCAGCGAGCGCCCGCAGGCGCCAGTCCTTCCCCCATGGCAGGAGGGCCTCGCGACGTATCTCCTCGAACGAAAGGTCCACGCATGAAGCTCTTGGTCTGTGGGGGAGCCGGCTTCATCGGCTCGAACTTCATCCGCCTGCGCGTCCGCGACCACGGCGACGAGGTCGTCGTGCTCGACAAGCTCACGTACGCCGGCCGCAAGGAGAACCTGCACGACACGCTCGAGCAGGTCCGCTTCGTGCACGGCGCGATCGAGGACCCCGACGCCGTCGCCGACGCGATCGAGGGCGTCGACGCGGTCGTCAACTTCGCCGCCGAGACGCACGTCGACCGCTCGATCGCCGACCCCGACGCGTTCCTGCGCACGAACGCGATCGGCACGTACGTGCTGCTGGAGGCCGCGCGCACGGCCGGGGTGCGCTTCCTGCAGGTCTCGACCGACGAGGTCTACGGCTCGATCGAGCAGGGCTCGTTCACGGAGGAGTCGCCGTTGCAGCCGTCGTCGCCCTACAGCGCGACCAAGACCGGCGCCGACCTGCTCGTGCTCTCCTATTTCCACACGTTCGGCCTGGAGACGCTGATCTGCCGCGGCTCGAACAACTACGGGCCCTACCAGTACCCCGAGAAGCTGATCCCGCTGATGGTGCTGAACGCGCTGCACGGCGACAAGCTGCCCGTCTACGGCGACGGCATGCAGGTGCGCAACTGGCTCTACGTCGAGGACTTCGGCCGCGGGATCGGGCACGCGCTCGCGCACGGGGCGCCGGGCGAGGTCTACAACTGCGGCGGCCCCGACGAGTGCCCGAATCTCGAGGTGGTCGAGCGGATCGTGGAGCTGACCGGCAACGACGCGTCGCTGATCGAGTACGTCACCGACCGGCCCGGCCACGACCGCCGTTACTCGCTCGCCTCGGAGAAGCTGCGCGCGCTCGGCTGGGAGGCGCAGGTGCACTTCGCCGAGGGGCTCGAGAGAACCGTCGCGTGGTACCGCGACAACGCCTGGTGGTGGGAGCCGATCCGCTCCGGCGACTACCGCGAGTACTACGAGCGTCAGTACGGACGGGCGCTCGGGTAGCGGCGCGCTCGCGCACGGAGAACACACGCAGAAGCTGTGCAGTTCCGCACCGGACGGGTGACCGATACACCGTTCCGGGGGAACACTCGGTACATGCGCACCCGTCGCAGGACCCGCAGGAGACCGCCCGCCGCGCGCTGGCGCGAGGTCTGCGTGGACGGCGTCCTGCATGTCGCGTTCGCCGCCGCCGAGCGGGCGGAGAGCGCTGCGGAGCGCTGCGTGCCGAGCGGCTGGCGGCCGCAACGCGGCCGACGACGCAGACGTCGTCGCGGCTCACTACGGCGCTCGTGAAGGCGCCGGGGTGAATGCGCTGGAAATAACGGCATTGCGCGAGTCACCGTCAGGGCGGTGACAGAGTTACACTCACTGGCGATCGCAGCGATGGCCAGCCCGGATCGAACTCCCCTCCGCCCGACCGTGCCGCGCGGGCGCCATGCGCCGCCGCTCGAGGTGCGGCTCGCCCAGCAGCGCGAGCGCCTGTTCGAGGCGGCCGCCGCCGTCTTCGCGACGACCGGCTACGCCGACGCGAGCGCCGAATCGATCAGCCGCGCCGCCGGCATGTCGAAGGCGACCTTCTACGAGCACTTCGCGAACAAGGAGGAGTGCATCCTCGCGCTCTTCGACGCCGCGTATCAGGTGCTGCTCTCGCGCATCATGGGCGCGGTCGCGGAGGTCGGCGAGGACCCGGTCGCGCGCATGCGCGAGGGGATGCGCGAGTTCCTCGTGGTGATCGACGAGTACCCGAACGAGGCGCAGACGCTGCTCGTCGAGATAATCGGCGCGGGTCCCGCGGCGATGCGCCGCCGCGACGAGATCGTCGCGAGCTTCGCGCAGGTGCTGTTCAACGAGAACGAGGCGCACGCGCAGGAGGGCGTCCTGCCGCGCTTCAGAGATCCGCTCGACGCGTTCGCAATCGTCGGCGCGATCGCCGAGCTCGTCTCGCGCCAGCTGCGCCTCGGCGAGCCCGAGCACTCGGCCGACCTGCAGCCGGTGATCGAGCGCTTCGCGTTCGGCCTGCTGGGGCTGGAGCCGCCGGCGCTGCCCGCTGCGGGCGCGTAGCGCCGCCGTCGGTCACCGCGTAGCCTCGCGGGCGACGTGCCCGCCGCCCGTTCCCGCTCCGCCGACTCCCCGCCCGCCGGCCTCGCCGCGCTCGACGCCGAGGTCGTCGCGTGCCGCAGATGCCCGCGGCTGGTCGACTGGCGCGAGCGCGTCGCGGCCGAGAAGCGGGCGGCGTTCGCGGACCAGCGGTACTGGGGCCGGCCGATCACCGGCTTCGGCGACCCGGCCGCGCGCATCCTCGTGCTCGGCCTCGCGCCGGCCGCGCACGGCGGCAACCGCACCGGCCGCGTCTTCACCGGCGACCGCTCGGGCGACTGGCTGTTCGCGTCGATGTGGCGCTGCGGCCTGGCGAACCAGCCGCAGTCGGTCTCGCGCGACGATGGGCTGGAGCTGCGCGGCGCGTACGTGACGGCGGCGGTGCGCTGCGCGCCGCCCGCGAACAAGCCGCTGCCGGCGGAGCGCGACGCCTGCTTCCCCTACCTCGTGCGCGAGCTCGAGCTGCTGCGCGACGTGCGGGTCGTCGTGTGCCTCGGCGGCTTCGCGTGGGAGGCGGCGCTGCGCGCCCGCGCCGCCGTGCGCGGCGAGCCGCCGCCGCGCCCCAAGCCGCGCTTCGGCCACGGCGCCGAGCTGCGCGCGCCCGGCCGCCTCGCGCTGCTCGGCTGCTACCACCCGAGCCAGCAGAACACCTTCACCGGCCGCCTCACCGAGCCGATGACCGACGCCGTCTTCCTGCGCGCCCGCGAGCTGGCGGGGCTGGGCGCGCCGTAGCGTCGCGCTCAGCCGACGAGCGGGTTGCGCGTCTTCAGCGCCGGGAAGCGACCGAAGTCGCGGTCTGCGGTCCACAGCTCGCTGACGCCGTGCTCCAGGCAGATCGCTGCGATGCGTGCGTCGTGGATCGCGGCGCCCCGGACGCGTCCTTCCTTCGAGACCTGGGCGAGCAGCTCGAGGTGGCGCGATCCCTCGCTGATCAGTCGCGCGCGCGGAGCGCGCTGCCACGTCATCACCTGCTCGAGCGCGAGGTCAAGCGGCGTCGGGTCGGCATAGATGCGCGGCTCGGTGACGTTGCGGATGAACTCGTGAACACAGGGATAGGGAATCGCCCACAGCGCGCGGCCGGCGGCGAGCTCCTCGAGCTGGGCGCGCGCGGCCGCGTACGCTTCGGTGTCACGCCGATGCGCGTAGATCAGGAGGTTCGAGTCGAGGGCGATCACGCGCCTGCGCCTCGCGTGAGGTGCTTCATCGACATCCAATCGTTGATGTCGATGCCCGGCACGCCACCGCCGCTGCCGTAGCTGCAGTCTCTGAGGCTGAAGCCTGTCCTCTCCTTGGCCCGTTCGTCGATGACGTGCCGCAGCCCCTCCTCGACGAGCGCCTTGAGCGTGGTGCCCTCGCGGGCGGCGATCAGCTTGGCCTCTCTCAACATGGCCTCGGCAATATCTACGGTCGTCTTCACCCGTACAACCATACTCTGTGCCGATTCAACCTCGAGGCGGCGGAGAATCCGCCACTCCGCCGCTAGGCTCGGTTGAGCCGATGGCGCGCTCTGCCCCCGACCTCTCGCCGCTCGCCGCGTTCGCCGCGCAGACGCGCGAGTGGTTCGTGCGCGCGTTCGACGCGCCGACCGCGGCGCAGGCGCAGGCGTGGCCGGCGATCGCGACCGGCGAGCACGTGCTGATCTCGGCGCCGACCGGCTCCGGCAAGACGCTGGCGGCGTTCTTGTGGGCGCTGGATCGGCTCGCCGCCGACAAGGCGATCGGCGAGGGCGAGCGGCGCACCCGGCTGGTCTACGTCTCTCCGCTCAAGGCCCTCTCCTACGACATCGAGCGCAACCTGCGCGCGCCGTTGCAAGGCATCGGCGCCGACCTGCGCGTCGCGATCCGCACCGGCGACACGCCGCAGAGAGAGCGGCAGCAGATGCTGCGCGAGCCGCCCGACGTGCTGATCACGACACCCGAGTCGCTCTACCTGATGCTCACCTCCCGCGCCCGCGAGATCCTGCGCGGCGCGGAGTGGGTCATCGTGGACGAGATCCACGCGGTCGCGGGCACGAAGCGCGGCGCGCACCTCGCGCTGACGCTCGAGCGGCTCGACGCGCTCGCACGGGAGCACGGCGGCGGCCGGGAGGTCCAGCGCATCGGCCTCTCCGCGACGCAGAACCCGCTCGAGGAGGTCGGCCGCTTCATGGTCGGCCCGCGGCGCAGATGCCGCATCGTCGACACCGGCGTGCGCAAGCCGCTCGACCTGCGGATCCACGTGCCGGTCGAGTCGATGGTCGAGCCGGACGCGGGGGCGGGTGGGAACGGGGTCCCCGAGCTGGACCCGCTCAACGGCGGCACCGAGGCGACGCGCCGCTCGATCTGGCCGGCGATCTATCCCGAGCTGCTGAAGCTGATCCGGCAGCACCGCTCGACGATCCTGTTCGTCAACAACCGCCGCTCGGCCGAGCGGATCGCGCTGCGGCTGAACGAGCTGGCCTCGCCCGAAGATGGCCCGCCCGTCGAGATCGCCCGCGCCCACCACGGCTCGCTCGCGCGCGAGGAGCGGCTCGTCGTCGAGGAGCTGCTGAAGGCCGGCGAGATCCCCTGCATCGTCGCGACCTCGTCCCTGGAGCTGGGCATCGACATGGGCGCCGTCGACCTCGTGCTGCAGGTCGAGTCGCCGAAGTCGGTCGCCGCCGGGCTGCAGCGCATCGGCCGCGCCGGCCACAACGTCGGCGACGTCTCCAAGGGTCGCATCTTCCCGAAGTTCCGCGCCGACCTGCTCGAGTGCGCCGTGGTCGCCAGACGCATGCGCGACGGCGCGATCGAGCCGACCGTCGTACCGCGCAACCCGCTCGACGTGCTCGCGCAGCAGGTCGTGGCGATCGCCGCCGCCGCGAGCGACGACGACGAGCCGGTCTCCGTCGACGATCTGCACGCGCTCGTCACGCGCACCTACACGTACGCCGACCTCAGCCGCACGCAGCTGGAGAACGTGCTCGACATGCTCGACGGCCGCTACCCGTCGTCCGAGTTCGCCGAGCTGCGTCCGCGCATCGTGTGGGACCGCGTCGCGGGCACGATCCGCCCGCGCAGAGGCGCCCGCGCGCTGGCCGTCACGAACGCCGGCACGATCCCCGACCGCGGCCTCTACAGCGTCAACCTCCCCGACGGCCGCCGCGTGGGCGAGCTGGACGAGGAGATGGTCTACGAGGCGCGCCCGGGCCAGACGTTCCTGCTCGGCGCCTCGACCTGGCGGATCGAGGAGATCGGCCGCGACCGCGTGGTGGTGACGCCGGCGCCCGGCGCGCCGGGCGCGATCCCGTTCTGGAAGGGCGACGGCGTCGGGCGCCCGAAGGAGCTGGGCGAGGCGATCGGGAGATTCGCCCGCATGGCGCTCGACAGCAGCGCAGAGCAGCTTGCGGTCGACCACGACCTCGACGAGCTGGCCGCCCGCAACCTGCTCGACTTCCTGCGCGAGCAGCAGCAGGCGACGCGCGTGATCCCGTCCGACACGACGATCGTGATCGAGCGCTTCCGCGACGAGATCGGCGATTGGCGGCTGTGCGTCCTGTCCCCCTACGGCGGGCGCATCCATGCGGCGTGGGGGCTTGCGCTGTCCGCGCGCATCCGCGACCAGCTCGGCCTCGAGGCCGACGCGATCTGGTCTGACGACGGCATCATCGTTCACCTGCCCGACGCCGACGAGCCGCCCGGGGCGGAGATCGCGCTGATCGAGCCGGACGAGCTGGAGGACGCGGTCGTCGCGGAGCTGTCCGGCTCCGCGCTGTTCGGCGCGCGCTTCCGCGAGAACGCCGGACGGTCGCTGCTGATCCCGCGCGCCTACCCGGGCAAGCGAACGCCGCTGTGGCAGCAGCGGCTGAAGTCGCAGACGCTGCTGGAGGTCGCCAAGCGCTACGGCGAGTTCCCGATCATTCTCGAGACCTATCGCGAGTGCCTGCGCGACGTGCTCGACCTGCCGGGCCTGCGCGACCTGCTGACGCAGCTGCACCGCCGCGAGATCTCCGTCGTCGAGGTCGAGACCGCGACCGCCTCGCCGTTCGCCTCCTCGCTGCTGTTCGACTACGTCGCGACGTACATGTACGAGGGCGACACGCCGAACGCAGAGCGGCGCGCGGCCGCGCTGTCGCTCGACCGCGACCTGCTGCGCGAGCTGCTCGGCCAGGAGGAGCTGCGCGAGCTGATCGACGCCGACGCGTTGGAGCAAGTGGAGGACGACCTCCAGCACCGCTCGGAGCGCACGCGCGCCGCCACGCGCGACGAGCTGCACGACGTGCTGCGCCGCGTCGGCGACCTGACCGCCGCCGAGGCCGCGCAGCGCGTGCACGACGGGATCGACGCGGACGCGCTGCTGACGGAGCTGGAGCGCGAGCGGCGCGCCGTGCTCGTGCGGATCGGCGGCGAGCGCCGCTGGATCGACGCGGCCGACGCCGGCCTCTATCGCGACGCGCTCGGGATCGTCCCGCCCGGCGGCCTGCCGGGCGCGTTCCTCGACGACGTGCCGGACGCGCTCATGCGCCTGATGCGCCGCTACGCGCAGACGCACGGCCCGTTCCCGACGGCCGACCCCCGCGCCCGCTACGCGCTCGACGTGACGCCCGCGTTGCAGGAGCTGGAGCGCGCCGGCGAGTTGGTGCGCGGCGAGCTGCGGCCGGGCGGCAGCGAGCGCGAGTGGTGCGACGCGGACGTCCTGCGGCGCCTGCGCCGCGCCTCGCTCGCGGTGCTGCGCAAGGAGATCGAGCCGGCCGACCAGCGCGCGTTCGCGGCCTTCCTGCCGAGCTGGCAGGGGGTGGACAAGCATCCGGCCGGCGGCGCGGGCGTCGACCGCCTGCGCGAGCAGCTCGTGCCGCTGCAGGGGCTCGCGCTGACGCCGGAGACGTGGGAGGCGGAGGTGCTGCCGCGCCGGGTCGGCGCCTACTCGGCGACGTGGATGGACGCGCTGTGCGCGAGCGGCGAGCTGGTGTGGGTCGGGGCCGGCGCGCTCGGACGCAACAGCGGGCGCGTCGCACTGTACTTCCGCGAGGACGCGCCGCTGATCGGTCCGCCGCCGGTCAGAGGCGATCCGCCCGAGACGCCGGCGCACGAGGCGGTGCGGGAGCGCCTCGCGAGCGGGTCGTGCTTCTTCACCGACCTGCTGATCGACGTCGACCTCGCGCCCGAGGAGCTGCAGGAGGCGCTGTGGGACCTCGCCTGGGCGGGCGAGGTGACGAACGACGCGTTCGCGCCGCTGCGCGCGCCGCGGTTGACGCTCGCGCGCGCCCAGCGGGCGGCGGCTTCGCGCGAGCGGGCCGGTCGGCGCTTCTCCTCTCGCCGCGGCGGCGCGCAGGCGCAGGTCCAAGGCCGCTGGAGCCTCACCGGCCCGCTGTTCGACGTGCCGGCGCAGCCGGTGGATCCAAGCGCTCGCCGGCGCGCGTTGGCCGAGCTGCTGCTGGAGCGCTACGGCATCCTCACGCGCGAGCTGGTGCTGGCCGAGGGCGTTCCCGGCGGCTTCTCCGCGATCTACCCGGAGCTGTCGCAGCTGGAGACGCTCGGCGTCGCGCGCCGCGGCTACTTCGTCGAGGGGCTCGGCGGCGCGCAGTTCGCGCTGCCGGGGGCGGTCGAGCGGCTGCGCGCGCAGAAGGCGCCCGAGGAGGCGGCGCCGCTCGTGGTGGCCGCGACCGATCCGGCGCAGCCGTACGGCGCGGCGCTGCCGTGGCCGAAGCGCGACGGCGAGGGCGCCGGCCGCCGTCCGTCGCGCACCCCGGGCGCGCTCGTCGTGCTCGCCGGCTCCGAGCCCGTCCTCTACCTGGAGCGCGGCGGCAGAGCGCTGCAGTCGCTCGTCCCGCCCGACGATCCGCGCCTCCCGCAGGCGCTGCAGGCGCTCGCCGACCACGCGAGAGCCGGCCGCATCAGACGCATCGCGTTGGAGAAGGTCGACGGCGAGCCGGTGATGGGCACGCCGTGGGAGGCCGCGCTCGCCGAGGTCGGCTTCCGCGCCGGCCCGCGCCGCCTGACGCTGAGCGCCTGAGCCGGCCGCCCGCTGCTCGCCGCCCGCCGCCCGCCGCCCGCCGCCCGCACTAGGATCCCGCCGATGGAGCCGGGCGCCGACTTCGCGCAGCTGAACCCCGCCACCGACGAGCGCTTCCAGCGGCTGCGCGCCGAGCTGGGCGTGTCGACGTTCGGGCTCAACCTGATCGTGCTGCAGCCGGGGCAGGTCGGCCGCATTCACCGCCACGAGCGCCAGGAGGAGGTGTACCTCGTGCTCGAGGGCGAGCTGTCGCTGCTGCTCGAAGGGGAGGAGCGCCGCGTGCCGGCGCACGGGCTCGCGCGCGTGGCGCCGGAGGTCCGTCGCCAGCTCGTCAACCGCCGCCCGCAGCGGCTCGTGCTGCTCGCGCTCGGCGGCGCGACGCCGCACGAGGGACGCGACGGCGTCGCGTACGCCTCCTGGGAGGCGACCGAGGGCGGCCGCCCGCAGGACGTCCCGCTGCCGGACGACGTGCCGGTCGAAGCCGCCTGAGCGCGGGGAAGGTCACACACCGTCACCCGGTGCGCCCTACTCTGGAGTCATGCCCGAGGGCGACACGATTCTGCGAGCGGCGCGACGCATCCGGCCGGTGCTCGAGGGCACCGTGCCGGACGAGATCGTCACGCCGCAGGCGCGCCACGCGCGCGACCGCTGGCCCGAGCGGCTGTGCGGACGCGCGGTCACGCGGGTCGACACGCACGGCAAGCACCTGTTCCTGCGCTTCGAAGGCGACCTCGTGCTGCACTCGCACCTGCGCATGACGGGCGCCTGGGGCGTCTACCGCCACGGCGCGCGCTGGCGCCGCGCGCCGCGCCGCGCCTGGCTC
>DASVFS010000086.1:0-4776 GCA_036379915.1 Conexibacter sp.
CGTCCGCTGTCGGCGCCGGCGCCGGCGCCGGAGTCGGGCGGCGGGCTCGGGTCTGCGCCCGCGGCCAGGCCGGCCACCTCGGCCGACGGCGCAGGGCCGTCTGCGGATCCGCTCGAGCGCGGCGCCCGCACGTCCGCGGCGGGGCCGAACGCGCTCGCGACCGGCCCGGCGCCGGCCGGCACGACGCGGTCGCGCCGCGCACGGCCGCGCGTGCCCGCCCCGGAGTGCGCACCGCGGCGACCGTCCGCGGACACCGAGAACAGCCCCGGCAGCGGAACCGCGCCGTCGACTCCCCGCTCGTCGACCGTCGACGTGCCCGGCCCGTTCAGCTCCAGCGGCCAGCCGTGGACCGCAACCACGGCCGACAGCACTGCGAACGCACAGCCGATCGCGCCGATCAGCGCGCCCGTCGTGCCGGCGCCGGCCACGTATCCCTTCGTCGCGCGCATGCGCACCCCCGCCTCGTTCTCCCCCGCCGCATCCCCCGGCGGCTCGACAACCCCCGCGTCCATGCGGGAGTCCGACGCGCGCATCCTTACCGATGCACCGGCGGAACGCCAACCGGCATGACGCCGATTGGCGCAAAAGCGGGCGCTTGGGCGGTCGAAGCTGCCGCTACTGCGCAGCCGCCGGCCGCGACCGACCGGCGCGCGGCGGCGACGCGCCCTCGGCGCTGAGCGTCCCGTGTCTGCGCCGCAGCACGAGCAGCCAGACGGCGCCCGCGACGATCAGCGTGATGCTCTCGAGCTGCGCGGCCGTCAACGCGCCGAGCACGTGCTCGTTGCGGCGCGCGAACTCGACGAGGAAGCGCTCGAGGCCCGCGCCGACGAGGTAGATCCCGAACAGCGCGCCGGGGCGGAAGGCGTCGCGCAGGCGCCACAGCACGAGCGCGAACAGGCCCATCGAAAGCGTCTCGTACATCGGCGTCGGCTGGACGGTCACGCCCGGGTCCGTCGGCACGGCGCCGTGCGGGTAGCCCATCGCCCACGGCAGATCGGAGGCCTTGCCGTAATCGCCGTCGCCGGAGACCTGGCAGCCAATCCGCCCGATCGCGTAGCCGAGCGCCAGCGCGGGCGCGGCCATGTCGAGCAGCGCGAGTCTGAGGAAGTCGCGCCAGCGCGCCCACAGCAGCACCGCGACCACGCCGCCGAGCAGGCCCCCGTACCAGATCAGACCGGCGCCGCTGAAGACGTTGCCGAGCAGGTCGTCCTTGACGTCGTCGTAGTTCTGCACGACGTAGTAGAGGCGAGCGCCGACGAGGCCGCCGATCAGCGCCGCGAAGAGGATCTCGTAGGCCCAGTCGACCGGCTTGCCGATCTCCTTCAGCCGCTTCGCGACGATCGCGGCCCAGCAGAGGAAGTTGAGCGCGAAGAAGATCCCGAACGTCTGCAGGTGCACGCCGAGGACGTCGATCTGCTTCAGCACGGCGGGGAGGCTAGCGCGCCCGCGCGGCGGGCCGGGTTCAGCCGAGGTAGTTCAACGGGTTCGTGACGGCCCCGTTGATGCGCACCTCGAAGTGGAGGTGGTCGCCGAAGCAGAGGCCGGTGCAGCCGACGAGGCCGATCACCTGGCCTTGCGTGACGCGCTGGCCGACGCTCACGTGGATCGCCGACTGGTGCCCGTAACAGGTGGAGACGCCGCCGCCGTGGTCGATGCAGGTGTAGTTGCCGTAGCCGCTGACCCACCCGGCGATCACGACGCCGCCGCTGCCGGCGGCGCGGATCGGCGTGCCCGCGGGGACGCCGATGTCGATCCCGGGGTGGCAGCTCTCCCAGCTGCGCCGCTCGCAGAACGGCGAGGTGATCGGGCCGTTGACCGGCCAGATGAAGCGCCCGCCGCCTCTGATCGGCCCGGCCGGGATCGAACCCTGCGCGGAGCGGATCTTCGCCTCGATCTCCGCCTGCTGCGCCTGCAGCGCCTCGATGTCCTCGTGGATGTCGCTGGCGTGCGCGCGAACCGACCTGAGCACGCCCTGCTTCTGGCCGCGCACGCGATCGATCGCGTCGCGCTTGCCCTGGACCTCGACGCGCACCTCCGCGACCGCGTTGCGACGCTCGGTGATCTCCATCGCGATCCGCTGCTGTCTGCGCTCGAGCGCGCCGAGGCGTCTGGCGGCGGAGGCCATCGCGGCCTTCGCGTCGCGCACCGCGGTGATGATGCGGCGGTCCTGCTCGCCGATCCGCTGCAGGTAGGCGCCGTTCTCGAGCAGGTCGGCGAAGCCGTCGGCGTCGAGCACGACGCTGACGATGTCGGGCTCGTCGGACTTGTAGAGCTCGACGAGGCGGTCCGCGAGCACCGCTCTCGAGCGCTCCAGGCGCGCGCGCAGCTGCACGAGGCGGGCGCGCACGCGGCGCAGCTCGTCCTGCGTGCGGCGCAGCTCGGCGCGCTTGTCGTCGAGGTCCGCCTGGATCGCGTTCTCGCGCCGCAGGAGCGTCGTGGCGGTGCCCTGCAGCCGGTCGATTCTCTGCGTCAGCCCGGAGATGTCGGTGCTGAGCACGCGCGCCCGCCCGTTGACGCGGTCGAGCTGGGACTGCTTGCGGTCGATTCTGTTCTGCAGCGAGCTGACGGACGCCTCCGGGCTCGCGCTGGAGACGAGCGGAAGCGCCGCCCACAGGGCGAGCGGAGCGAGGACGAGCAGGACCAGAATGCTGCGAAGGCGCATGCGCGGCGCGCGAGTCTAGGCTCGCGCCTCCCCAAGGGTCAACCAGAGGTTCACAGTTATGGATCGCATCTGCGGGCGCCTGCGGGGTTAGCTGTCGGGCTCGCGCATTGCGCTACGCGACCATCAGGCCGCGACTCGCCCCTGGGGAACTGGTGTGGGTCCCCCGCTCTCCTGCGCGCACGCAGGAGATTCGGCGTGCAGCAGCCTACCAGGTCGCGTGCCGACCGACGCCGGAAAACCGCCGAGACGCTGGGCTTTTCCCGCGGGCACTGTCATACTTCCGCGCGAACGGCATGGGTGCCCTTCCCCCCGACAGCACGCCCGGCCCGGCAGGAGGCCGGCTCGGCGCGGATCTCGCCGCGCACGTCGAGGCGATCGTGAACGCCGCCGAGCGCGAGGCGCGCGTGGCCGAGCGGGCGATCGCCGAGCACCGCCGCAGCGCCGAGGAGGAGGTCCGCCGCTACCTCGCCGCCGCCCGCCTGCAGGTCGACGCCGAGACGGCCGCGCGCGCGGCGCGGATCGAGACGCTCAGCGCCGCCGCCCGCCGCCTCGCCGACGAGCTGACCGACGCCGTCGCCGCGCTCACGCGCGAGCTGCAGGCAGGCGACCCGGACGCCGAGCTGCGGATGCCGCGTGCGCCGTGGCCGGCGAGCGCGCCGGCTCCGCCGGAGCCGGCCGAGCCCGCGAGCGCCGCCCCCCCGCCGTCCCCGCCCGAGCCGACCTGGTCGCGCATCGAGGAGCCGGCCGCCGCGCTGGAGCCCGAGCCGATCCCCGCCGACGCCGATCGGGCGGCGGCACCGCCGGCGGAGCCGGTGGCGGAGGGTGAGACGGCTCCCGCGACCCCGCTCGCGGGACCCGAGCCCGAAGCACCGGCAACTCCAGAGCCGGCAGCGGACGGCAACGGCGCCCAGGAGATCCCCGCCCCGAGCGCCGCCCGCCTCGTCGCGATCGAGATGGCCGTCGGCGGTTCCTCGCGCGCCGAAGTGGAGGAGCATCTGCGAAGCGAGCTCGGCGTCCGGGAGCCCGAGCCGCTGCTCGACGACGTCTTCGGCGCCGCCTCCACGGCCGGCAGCCGGCTGGCGTGGGGCGAGCCGTGAGCCCGACCCGTCCTGCGCCAGCACGCGCCTGACGTCAGCCGCGCTGCGGAGCGACCGCAGCGCCGCCCCGCGCCGGCGGGGCGGCACGCCCCGGGCGCCCGTCGCCGAGCGGGACCTCCTCGAGCGCCAGCACGAGCAGCAGCGCGAGCGCCGCGACCGGAGCCGTCGCGAGGAAGACGGTCTGGACGGCGTCGATCACGTCAGCGCGCGCAGCCGGCGCGAGCCCGTGGACGGCGCCCTCGCCGGCCGCCAGCCCTGCGCGCGCGGCGAAGATCGCGCCGAGCGCCGCCGCACCGACCGCGCCGCCGAGGCCGCGGAAGAAGTTCGTCGTCGCCATCGCGACGCCGAGCTGCGCTCGCTCCACGCTGTTCTGCACGGCGACGACGAGCACCTGCCCCACCGTGCCGAAGCCGAGCCCGAACAGCGCGCCGCCGAGCGCGATCGTGGTGCGGGACGGATCGCCTGCCACGAGCGCGAGCAGCGCGAGCGCGGCGGTCATCAGCGCGAGGCCGCCGACCGGGTAGCGCTTGTAGCGGCCGCTGCGGGCGATCGCGCGGCCGGCGAGGTTGGTCGAGATCGTGATGCCGATCATCATCGGCACGAGCAGCAGGCCCGCCTGGAGCGGGCTGGCGCCGGTCGTCGTCTGCAGGAAGAGCGGGACGAAGACGTTGACGGAGAACAATGCGCCGGTCGTCAGGAACAGCGCCGCGCTTGCGAGCGCGACGGGCCGCGTCCGCAGCAGGCCGAGCGGCACGATCGGGTCGGCCGCGCGCCGCTCCCATGCGGCGAGCGCGACGCCGAGCGCGACGACCGCGCCGCACAGGCCGAGGAGTCGCGGCGAACCCCACGCGTAGCGGTCGCCGCCCCAGACGCACACGAGCATGAAGGCGCTCGTCGCAGCGGCGAGCAGCGCCGCCCCGAGCGCGTCGACGGGCTGCCGCGGACGGTCATGTCGAGACGCGGGCAACCGCAGGCGCAGGCCCACGAGCGCGAGCGCGCCGAGCGGCAGGTTGACCC
>DASVFS010000087.1:0-2854 GCA_036379915.1 Conexibacter sp.
CCTGGCCGACTGCGGCGACCATGACGCGCCGGCGCCCACCGGCGCCGCGGCGCGCGCGCCTCCCGTCGCCTGACGCACTCAGCAGAGCCGCCTCCGCAGGCGGCTCCACGTGACGTCAGGAACGACCGACAGGAGGAACCCAGATGGTCGCCACGAACGACCGCATCCATCGCATCACCACCGCCCGGCGCGACCGCATCACGCGCTCCTCGCGCGTGCGCCTGCTGGCGCGCCAGGTCGCCGCCGGAGAGTACGAGGTCGACACGGACGCGCTGGCCGAGGCGCTCGTGCGCCGCATGCTGTTCCACCGCGGCGTGTGCGAGGAGCTGATCGCCGAGTCCGCCGCGCGCAAGGGGGCGTGATGCGCGCGGCGCCGCCCTCGCGGGCGGCGGGCGAGGCGGGCCGCTACGCGCGGCCGGCGTCGCGCGCCGCCCGCTCGGCGGCGGCCAGCTGCTGCTCGACGAGCGCGAGGCCCGAGTCCCAGAAGCCGGGGTCGGCCAGGTCGATCCCGACGAGCCGCCCCAGCTGCTCCGGCGCCATCGAGCCGCCGGCGCTCAACAGGCGCAGGTAGTCGGGCACGAACGCGGCGCCCTCCTGCTCGTAGCGGCGGTAGACCGACAGCGCGAGCAGCTGCCCGTAGGCGTACGCGTAGACGTAGCCGGGCGAGTTGACGAAGTGGGGGATGTAGGACCACCACGAGCGGTAGCCCTCGGTCAGCTCGAGGGCGTCGCCGAACAGCTCCTCCTGCGTCTCGCTCCACAGCGCCGAGAAGCGCTCGACCGACAGCTCGCCCTCCTCGCGGCGCTCGGTGTGGACGAGCTGCTCGAAGCGGTGCATCGCGGTCTGGCGGAAGACCGTCGCGATCGCGCCCTCGATCGCCTCGGCCAGCAGCGCCAGCCGCGACTCGGGCGTCTCGGCGGCCTCCAGCAGGCGCCCGAACACGAGCGCCTCGCCGAACACCGACGCCGTCTCGGCGAGCGTCAGCGGCGTCGACTGGTGGAAGACGCCCTGCGGCGCCGCGAGCGCGGCGTGCACGCCGTGGCCGAGCTCGTGCGCGAGCGTCAGCACGTCGCGCCGGCGCGAGGTGTAGTTGAGCAGCACGTACGGGTGGGCCGACGGGACGGTGTAGGAGCAGAACGCGCCGCCGCGCTTGCCGGGGCGGACCGGCGCGTCGATCCAGCGCTCGTCGAAGAAGCGCTGCGCGAGCGCGCCGAGCTCGGGCGAGAAGCTGGCGTAGGCGTCGAGCACGAGTGCGCGCGCGTCGCCCCAGGCGAAGCGCTCGTCCGTCGTCGCGACGGTCGCGGCGCGGTCGTAGTCGGCGAGCTTGTCGACGCCGAGCAGGCGCGCCTTCAGCCGGTACCACCGTTGCGGCACGTCGTAGCGGGCGCGCACGGCGCTCACGAGCGCCTCGACCGACGCGTCGCTCGCCTCGTTGGCGAGGTTGCGCGAGGCGAGCCAGTGGGGATAGCCGCGCAGGCGGTCGTCGACCGCCTTGTCGTGCAGCAGCGTGTTGTAGATCGAGGCGCGCGTGCGGATGCCGGGCTGCAGCGCCTCCGTCACCGCCTCGGCCGCGGCGCGGCGTTGCCCGCGGTCGGGGCCCGACAGCTTGGCGAGCGCCTGCTCGAGCGTGGCCGGCTGCTCCTGATCGGGCAGCGTGACCTCCAGCGATGACATCAGCTCCGCGAACAGTCGCGCCCACGCGCTGCGCGCGCTGATCGCCTTCTCGTTGAGGATCCGCTCCTCCGGCTCGCTCAGCAGATAGGGGCGGTAGCGGCGCTCGCTGCGCAGATGGTGCGCGCAGAACGCGAGCCGCGGATCCGCGAGCAGCGCCTCTGCCCGCTCCTCGTCGAGGGCGGCCCACTCCAGCTCGAAGAACAGCAGCGTCGTCTGGATCGCCGTGCCGCGCTCCTGCACGTGCTGGAGCAGCGCGCCGATCGCCGGGTCCGCCGTGTCGACCGCGAAGCGCAGCGATGCGTAGGAGCCGGCGCGGCCGACCAGCTCGTGCAGCGCGGCGAGCTCCTCCATCGCGGCGCGCAGGCCGTCCGCGTCGAGCTCGGCGACCTTCCCGGCGTATGCGGCGGCGAACGTCTCGGCGCGGCTCGCCGCTTCGTCCAGCTGCGCTCTGACGCCCGTCCCGCCCGCTCCGTCGACGAGCGGCTCGAGGTCCCAGGCGACGTCGGCGACCTCCGGATCGTCGGGCTCCTGCGCGGTTGCGGGCTGGCTGGCCATGCGCGACGCATCGTACGCATCGACTCGCCCGGAGCGCGTCCGTCGCCTCGATCTGCCACCCTTTCGAGGCAGACAGACCGAAACAGCCGAGTCTCCGTCGTCCCCGACGGCGGAGAGCGGGGGACCCACTCGGATCGCGGACAGGCCGCGATCCATGGGGCGAATCGCCGCCGGCACGCCGAATCCCACGGGTGCTCTGGCCGCGTAGCGCGTTCTTTCCGCGCGAGCCCGACAGCTCACCCCGTAGGCGCCCGAAAGAGCCCCGGAGGTCCCGATGTCCAGCCGCTTTGCCCTCGTTCCCGCGCTCGTGCTCGCGCTCGCGCTCGCGCTGACGTGCCTGCTCGCCCCGCCGGCCGGTGCGTCCGGCGAGCTACTGAAGCGCGGCAGTCGCGGCCCGCTCGTCGTGCAGCTGCAGCAGCGACTGGGGATCCCGGCCGACGGCGTGTTCGGCCCGCAGACCGGTCGCGCCGTGCGGCGCTTCCAGGCGCGCAAGCGGTTGACCGTCGACGGCGTCGTCGGCCCGCAGACGGCGCGGGCGCTGGGACTCGAGCTCGGCGCGGTCCAGGTCCGGGGGCGCACGGCGGGCGGCGCGGGCAGCGCCCGCGTACCCGCGGCGCTCGCGCGG
>DASVFS010000088.1:0-14922 GCA_036379915.1 Conexibacter sp.
GCCCAGCAGCTCCGCCACGAAGGTCGCCTGCGCGAGCGCGAGCGCGCTGCCGCGCGAGCCGATCCGCATCAGGAGGGAGAGGGTCCCCGCCCACCCCGGCGCAGCGGGCGCACGTCCGCCAAAGGCTGCTCGGCGTCGACCCCCTCGACGACCTCCTCCAGCCCGAACAGCTCGCGCACGACCTGCATCCGCAGGTGCACGCGCTCGTCCGCCATCTGCTTCATCCGCAGCGTCGGCTCGTGCAGCAGACGGTTCACGATCGCCTGCGCGATCGCCTCCACGCGCTCGCGGTCGCGCTCCGACAGCGCCTCCCAGCGGCCGGCGTTCTCGCGCACGACCTGCTGCGCGATCGCCGCGCCGCGCTCGCGCAGTGCGCCCAGCGTCGGCAGCACCTCGAGCGAGCCGAGCCACTCGGCGAAGCGCTGGATCTCCTCCTCGACGATCCCCTCGGCGTGCGACGACTCGCCCTGGCGCACCGCTCTGTTGCGCCGCACGACCGCCTGCAGGTCGTCGACGTCGTAGAGCGAGACGCCCGGCACGTCGCGCACCTCCGATGCGACGTCGCGCGGCACGGCGAGGTCGAGGATCAGCAGCGGCCGGCCCTCGCGCGCGTCCATCACCGCGGACAGCTCCTCGGCGCCGAGCAGCGCGTGCGGGGAGGAGGTCGCGCACACGAGCGCGTCGGCGCGCTCGAGCTCCCGCGGCAGCTCGTCGAACGACATCGCCTGGCCGCCGAAGCGCTGCGCCAGCGAGACCGCGCGCTCGTGGCGGCGGTTCGCGACGAAGATCGCCTCGACGCCGTGCGCCGCAAGCGCCTTCGCCGCCAGCTCGCTCGTCTCGCCCGCGCCGAGGATCAGCACCTCGCGGCGCTCCAGACCGTGCAGCTGCTCGGCGGCCAGCGCGGCCGCGACCGACGAGACGCTCATCCGCCGCTCGCCGATCTTCGTCTCGCTGCGCACGCGCTTGCCGGTTGCCAGCGCGGCCCGGAACATGTGGTTGGTCATCGGGCCGGTCGTCTGCGCGGCGAGCGCGTCCTCGTAGGCGCGCTTGACCTGGCCCTGCACCTCCGCCTCGCCGACGATCATCGACTCGAGGCCTGAGGTCACCCGATACAGGTGGCGCGCCGCGTCGCAGTTGCGCAGCGCGTAGATCGAACCGGCCAGCTCGGTCGGGCGGATCCCGGCCTTGCGCGCGAGCATGCCGAGCACCGCCGTCTCGGCCTCGACGGGATCGCCCGCGACGAGGTACGTCTCGGTGCGGTTGCAGGTCGAGATCGCGACCGCCTCCTGCACGCCGGCCACGCCCTGCACCTCGTGCAGGTAGGTGCCGACCTTGCCGGGCGTGAGCGCGAGCCGCTCGCGCACCGCGATCGGCGCGGTCTTGTGCGAGACGCCGAGCGCGAGCACCTCGCTCATCGCTGCGCGGCCTCCGGCGCCCCGGCTCTCGCCGCCTCGCCCTGCTCGCGGGCCTCGAGCGCGCGGTGCAGCTCCGTCAGCTCTCTGCTCATGCGCTGCAGCCGCACGCCCATGATCGCGACGTAGAGCACGACCACGCCGACGAACACGACGAACGCGCCGGCGACGTACTTGCCGGCCTCGTCGAGCGGGAGCGCGGGTGCGACGGCAAGGAGGACACTCATGAGGCCGCCTCCGCAGGATAGGAGCTCCGCCCGCCTTCGCGCGGCGCCGAGCGGCTCGGCTCGCCGAGCGCGGGCGCCGCGCTGCGGCCGAGCGGCGCGACGGCGTCGGCGCCGAGCAGGCGCCGTCTCAGCGCGCGCAGCTGCCAGCGCGTCTGCTTGGCGGCGGTCTCGTAGCAGCACATCAGCGCGAACAGCAGCGCGATCGCGACGATCGCGACGAGGAACACCCACGCCATCTGGCTCGGCAGGCCGCCCTCCGTCGTGCCGAACGTGCGCGGGTGGACGGTTGCGGTGGCGGCGCGCACGGCGGCGAAGTTGAGCGGCACGAACGCGCCCGCCATCACCGCGAAGACGGCCGCGTAGCGCGCCTGGCGCTCGGGGTCCTCGATCGAGAAGCGCAGCGGCTGGTAGGTCGCGAACAGCAGGAAGACGATCAGGAACGACACCAGCGTCGGCTCGTCCCATACCCACCAATGCCCCCACGACGCCTTCGCCCAGATCGCGCCCGTCAACAGCCCGATGACGTTGAAGATCAGCGCGATGTGGATCACGACGTAGGAGCGCAGATCCCAACGTCGGTCATGCGTGCGCAGATGGATGGCCGCGAGGATCCCCCCGAGCACGTACGCGCACAGCGTCACGATCGCGACCGGCACGTGCACGTAGAAGATCTTCTGGATGAAGCCCTGGTCGGCGTCGAGCGGGGCGTAGAAGAAGACCAGCGCGAACGTGGCGGTCAAGGCGGCGAAGGTGGCGAGCGACAGCGCTCGCAGCCCCTTCCCGTACATGCTTGTCAGTCCTCCAAGAGGAAGTCGAACACGGCGTAGGCGAGCAGCCCGAAGACGAGATCATAGAGCGCCAGCACGGCCAGCCACTTGGTTGGCAGGGCCTCCGCGCCGGCGGCGGCGAACAGCGGCGCAGCGAGGCGTGCGGCGGCGATCAGCGCCGGCGTCAGCAGCGGCAGCGCGACGATCGGCACGATCAGGTCGCGCGCACGCGTGCGGATCGCGAGCGCTGAGACGAGCGCGCCGACGACCGCCAGCGCCGCGTTCAACAGCGCGAGGACGAGCAACAGGCCGGGCAGCGCCGGCCACGGGCTCGGTCCCAGCAGCAGGATCGCGAACGCCGCCACGGCGACGAGCTCGACGAGCGTCAGGAACAGGAACAGCGCCGACGCCTTCGCGACGAACAGGGCGGTGCGATCGATCGGCGCCAGCAGCACGCCGTCGAAGCCGCCCTCCTCCTGCTCGGAGACGAACAGGCGGTTGATTCCAAGGATCGCCGCGAACAGCAGCGTCACGGTGAGGACGCCGCCCGCGAGCTGCCCCGACACCTCGTCGCGGCCGAGGCCGAAGTGGAACAGCACGAACGTCGTGATGCTGAACAGCAGCATCGCCGGGACCGCCTCGGGCGTGCGGCGCTCGAGCAGCAGGTCCTTCCGCAGCAGCGCGAGCGAGGGACGCATCGGGCGAGCCGCGTCACGCCGTCGCGTCGTCGGCTCGCTCATCGGTACAGCGCCTCCACCTGCGCCGGATCGACCTCGCCCGCCGGCGCGCTCAGCGCCACACGCCCGTCGCGCAGGCCGAGCGCGTAGTCGGCGTCGTTCAGCCCGCCGGCCGGGTCGTGGCTGGTGACGACGCGCGTGCGGCCGCTCGCGCGCCCGATCAGCGGCTCGATCAGCTCGGCGGCGGCCGGGTCGAGGTTCGCGCGCGGCTCGTCGAGCAGCAGCAGCGGCGGGTCGTGCAGCACCGCGCGGCAGACGGCGACGCGTTGCAGCAGCCCCTTCGACAGCGTCCGCACCGGGTCGTCGGCGCGCCCGGCCAGCCGCATGCGCTCCAGCAGCTCCTCCACGCGCCCCTCGGCGACCCGGTGCAGCCGCGCGTGGAAGCGCAGGTTCTCGCGCGCCGACAGGTCGCGGTACAGGAGCGCCTCGTGCGCGAGCAGCCCGACCTTGCCGCGCACCGCCCACTCGCGCTCCGGCAGCGGCTCGCCGAGCACGCGCGCCTCGCCGCCGTGCGGGCGCAGCAGCGTCGCCAGCACGCGCAGCAGCGTCGACTTGCCGGCGCCGTTGGGCCCGAACACGACGAGCGTCGCGCCGGCCGGGACGGTGACGGACACGTCGTCGAGCGCCCAGCGCTCGCCGTAGCGGCGCCCGACGCCGCGCAGCTCAATGGCCGGCGTCGCGTCCACCGTCGCGCGTCAGCGTCGCGACGACGTGCGGCAGCGTCGGCGCGAGCACCGGGAAGAGCTGGGCGATCGCCTTCGGGCTGCCCGGCAGGTTGACGATCAGCGTGCGGCCGGCGGTCCCGGCGACGCCGCGCGAGAGAATCCCCAGCGGCGTGTGCTTCAGCGACTCGGCGCGCAGCGCCTCGGCGAAGCCGGGCGCGTCGCGCTCGATCACCGCGCGCGTCGCCTCCGGCGTGACGTCGTCGGGCGTGAGGCCGGTCCCGCCGGTCGTGAAGACCAGCGGGATCTCCCGGCGCACATAGCCGCGCAGCGCCGGCTCGATCAAACCCTTGTCGTCGCCGACGACCTCGCGCGCGACGACCTCGCAGCCGGCCTCGGCCGCGAGCCGCGCGAGCAGGTCGCCCGAGACGTCGTCGCCCTCCCCGCGGGCGAGCGTCGTGGAGATCGTCAGGACCGCCGTCTGCACGCGGGCGAGCTTAGTGCGAGATGCACCTATCGCGGCTGTAGACGAGATGTCGATAGCCATTGAAGATGATGCCTCTGTCGCAATCGACGAAAGGTCGCTACGGTGTCCGTCATGGCCCCACCCCGCAGAAAGAGAGCCCCGTCCGTCAGAAAGACCTCGTTCGAGGTCGACTTCGACAAGCTCGAGGCCGCGCGCGAGCTGCTCGGGACGAGAACGCTCACCGAGACCGTCGATGCGGCGCTCGACGAGGTCGTGAGAATCGAGAAGCGCAAGGAGCTCTTCGAGCTGCTGTCGACGCCCGGTGTACACGATCTGAACGATCCGGCCGTGATGGCCGGCGCCTGGCGCTGACCCATGTCCCGTTACTTGGTGGACAAGAGCGCCCTCGCTCGACTCGAGACGAGCGGGGAGGTGCGCAGAGCCCTCTACTCGCCGCTGGTGACGGGTCGGGTCGCGACCTGCGGGGTCGTCGATCTGGAGGTGCTCTACAGCGCCCGCAGTCCCGACCATCACGGCAGGCTCGCATCGGCTCTGCGCGCGCTGCCGCGCGTGAAGATCACCGAGACGATCCTCGACCGCGCGCTCGACGTGCAGTCGCGGCTTGCGAAGCGCTCCCAACATCGCGGCGTCACGCCGCCGGATCTGATCATCGCCGCCTGCGCCGAGACCGCAGAGCTCACGGTCCTGCACTACGACGCGGACTACGAGCGCATCGCCGAGGTCACCGGCCAGCCGGTGCAGTGGGTCGTGCCGCGGGGCAGCGTCGACTAACCGCGGCGCCAGTCGCCGGAGCGGCCGCCGGACTTCTCCAGCAGCGCGACCTGCTCGACCGTGACGCCCTTCTCCAAGCCCTTGACCATGTCGTAGACGGTCAGGGCGGCGACGGAGGCGGCCGTCAGCGCCTCCATCTCGACGCCGGTCTGTGCGCTCGTGCGCGCCTCGGCCGTCAGGGTGACGGTGCCGGCGTCGGCGTCGACCTCGGCGCTGACGTCGACGAACGACAGCGGCAGCTGGTGGCACAGCGGGATCAGCTCCCACGTGCGCTTCGCCGCCTGGATCCCGGCGATCCGCGCCGGGCCGAGCACGTCGCCCTTCGGCGCGTCGCCGTCGCGCACGGCGGCGGCGGTCGCCGGCGACATCCGCACGACCGCCCGCGCGAGCGCGCGACGGACGGTCACGTCCTTGCCGCCGACGTCGACCATGCGCGCGCGCCCGGCCTCGTCGAGATGCGTCAACTCGCCGCTCACGCGGCAAGTGTCGCACGCCCCAGCGCCGCGTCGGCGAGCGCGTCGCGCACGCGTCGGCCGGCGATCCCCGCCTCCGGCAGCTCGGCGTGCCACTGCACGCCGACCGCGAACGGGTGGCGCGGGTCCTCGATCCCCTCGACGATCCCGTCGGCGGAGCGCGACGTCACGCGCAACCCGCGGCCGAGCCGGTCGACCGCCTGGTGGTGCAGGCTCGGCACGCTCGCGTGCGCGCCGACCATCCGGCGCGTGCGTGACCCGTCGCACGTCGCGACCGCGTGCATGCGCCGGTCGGCGTGCAGCTCGGGACGCTCCGTGGCGCGCTCCTCGCCGAGGTCCTGGTGCAGCGTGCCGCCGTGCACGACGTTCAGCAGCTGGTGGCCGCGGCAGATCCCCAGCACCGGCAGCCCGCTCGCGAGCGCGTCGCGCAGCAGCGCCGCGTCGGCGCGGTCCTCGTCGAGCCGGGACCCGCAGGCCGCGCGAACCTCCTGCCCGTACAGCGCCGGGTGCAGGTCGTTGTCGCTGCCGGTGACGACGAGCGCGTGCGCGGTCGCGAGCTGGCGCGCGGCCTCGTCCGCCTGCGCGACGCGCCGCACGTGCAGCTCCGCGCCGGCGAGCCAGCGCTCGTAGACGTCCGGGTCCCGGTCGCGCACGAGCAGCAGCACGAGCGGCCTCGCGGCCGGCGCGCTTGCGGCATAGGCCCGGCGGAAGCGCTCGCGGGCACGCGCGAGCCGCTTGCGCGCCGCCTCCGGCGTCGTCTGCAGCAGTCGCGCGGCGTCGGTCGGGCCGTAGCCGGCGAACTGCAGCGTGACGAGCGCGCGCTCGCGGGCGGGCAGCTGCGCCAGCGCCGCCTCGATCGCGAGCCGCTCGTCGGGGTCCTCGCCCGCGGGCGCGGCCGCGAGGTCGAGCGCGTCGAGCAGCGCGCCGTCGGACGCGATCCCGCCTGCCCGCCCGGCACGGGCGCGCAGCGCGTCGATCGCGAGATTCGTCGCGACGCGATAGAGCCACGCGCGCAGGCGCAGCTCGGGCAGGCCGGCGGGCGCGTGCAGCCAGGCGCGCAGGAACGTCTCCTGCACGAGGTCCTCGGCGAGCGAGGGGTCGCCGACGCGCCGGCGCAGGTGGCGTTCGAGCGGCCGGCGGTAGGTGGTGATGAGGGTGTCGAGATCCATGTCCATCAAGACGGATCTCGGGGCGGGAAGCGGACTACGCCGGCGCGTGCGTCCGTTGCGCGGCGGCGATCAGGTCGAGCACCGCGCGCTCGTCGCCGGCGCGCAGCAGCTCGATCGGGTCGGGCGCCCCGTTGACGATCGACTCGAAGAACTCCTTGCGGTCCTGGTACGTCGGCAGCGTCGCCTTCGCCCAGCCGCGCGCGTCGTTCAGCATCACCGCCAGGCGCGCGTAGTCCTCGCCGAACAGCTCGCCGATCTCGCGCTTCATGCGCTTCGCGAGCGCGGGGGAGGCGCCCGCCGTCGAGATCGCGATCGCCAGCGGGCCCGTGCGCACGATCGCCGGCAGGATGAAGTTGCACAGCGGCGGCACGTCGACGACGTTCACGAGCATCGCGCGCCGCTCGGCGTCCTCGAACACGCCGATGTTGACCTCGGAGTCGTCCGTCGCGGCGATCGCCATGAAGCAGCCCTCGAGGTCCGCCGGCTCATAGGGACGCGCCAGCCAGGCGATCGAGCCCTCGTCCGCGAGCCGTCGCAGCTCCGGGTGCAGCGCGGGCGCCACGACCGTCACGTCGCCGTCGCAGGCGAGCAGCCCCTCGACCTTCTCGAGCCCCACGTCGCCGCCGCCGACGACGAGGCAGCGCCGCCCCTTCAGCTTCAGGCAGGCGACGTAGAACGGCGTCTCCAGCATGTCGCGCACGCACGACTGGTCGCAGATCCCCTTGCGCAGCTGGCAGACGCAGTCCTTGCCGGTGTAGGCCTGAGCGGGCATCTGTCCGACAGGGTACGCGCATCTGAGAGGATCGGGCGATGGGGGACGGTGCTGGACGATGGGGGAGGCTGGCCACCGCACGCTCGCAGCACGCATGGGCGGCGCTGTTGCTCGGGGGATGCGTGTTCGCCTACCTGTGGCCCGTGCTCGTGGGCGGCCGCGTGCTCTCGCCGAACGCGGTCCTGTACGTCTGGCCGCCGTGGAGGGCGTCCGCGCCCGGCGACCTGAACGATCACCTCAACACGCTGCTGACCGACCTGCCGCTCGTCGACTTCCCGTGGCGGGTGCTCGTGCGCAGACTGCTGCACGAAGGCACCTTCCCCGCGTGGAATCCGTACGCGCTCAGCGGCATCCCGCTGTACGCGAACCCGCAGACCGGCCTCTTCTCGCCGTTCAACCTGCCGCTGTGGATCCTGCCGCTGACCTACGGGCTGGGCGTCTCGGCGGCGCTGAAGCTGCTGGTCGGCGGGTTCGGCGCCTACCTGCTCGCACGGGAGCTGCGGCTGAGCTTCCTCCCGGGCGTGCTGGCCGGCGTCGCGTTCGCGTTCTCGGCCGTCAACATCACGTGGCTCGCGCACGAGACGCTGCCCGGGGTCGTCGTGATGGCCCCCTGGGCGCTGTGGCTGGTCGAGCGCATCCTCGCGCGCGGCCGGCCCGGGAGCGCGATCGCGCTCGCCGGCGTGCTCGCCGTGGCGCTCGGCGGCGGGCATCCGTCGATGCAGGTGCACGTGCTCGTCGTGACCGCCGTCTACGCGCTCGTGCGCGCCGCCTGCCTGCGTGGGCAGCAGGCCGGGCTCGGCCGTGCGCTCGCGCTCGTGGCCGGCGGGATCCTGGCGGCCGCGCTGCTGATGGCGGCGATGCTGCTGCCGGAGGCGCTGAGCAGCCGCGGCACCGTCGGCATCGCCGCGCGGCAACAGGGCGAGCTGGCGAGCTCGAGGGTCCCGTTCGAGGCGATCCTCACCACGATCGTCCCGGACCGCTGGGGGCGTCCGAGCGCGATGGAAGCGCCGGTCACGGCGGCCAACCACGCGATCATGGCGGCCAACTACAACGAGCGGACGTTCTACGCGGGGACCGTCGCGCTCGTGCTGGCCTTCGTCGGGCTCCTCGCGCCCTCGGGCTGGCGGCGCAAGCTGCCGTTCGCGGTCGTGGGGCTCGGCGCGCTGGCGGTCGCGCTGCACGTGCCCGGGCTGATCTGGCTCGCGCGCAACCTGCCCGTGCTCGAGCTCGTGCAGCCGGAGCGGCTGCACTTCGCGTTCGAGCTGAGCGTCGCGCTGCTCGCCGCGTTCGGGCTGCAGGCGGTGCTCGACGCGCCCACGGCGCTGCGGCGGCGGATCGCCGTCGTCGCGGTCGCGGCGCTGTGCGGCATCGCGGTCGCGCTCGCCGCCGGCGTCGACGGCACCGACGTCGACCGCACCATCGACCACTTCCTGACCGGCAGAAGCTGGGAACGCGAGGGCGTGCTCGCGCTGACGTCGGTCGTGTGGTTCCTGCTGTTCGTGCTCGGCGCGGGCGCGCTGTTGCTGGTCGCGCGCTGGCGGCCCGCCTGGCGGACGGGCGTGGCCGCGGCGTTCGTGCTGCTGGCGGCGGCGGACGCGTATCACTTCGTCCACGGTTTCCAGCCGATGGGGCCGGAGTCGAGCGTGATCCCGCCCAAGACGCCCGCGCTCGCCTATCTGGAGCGCCACCGCGACGACGGGCGGGTGATGGGGCTCAGGCCGGCGATGCCGCCCGACTCCGGGCTCGTCTACGGGTTGCGTGACGTGCGCGGTTACGACCCGCCGCAGCCGACGCGGCGGATGCTCGCGCTGTGGCGGCTCGCCAACCCCGAACAGACGAGCTGGGAACCGCTCGGGTACGAGACCGTCGGGCTGCCCCAGCTGCAGCTGCTCGACGTGCTCGGGGTGCGCTACGTGATCGCGGATCCGGACACGCCCTTCTCCAGAGACGCCATACCGACGCTGACGCCCGTCCATCGGGGCGACGACGCGCTCGTGCTGGAGAGCAGCACTGCTGTGTCGCGTGTGTTCGTGCCGTCGGTGGTGCGGGTTACGGAAGGTTTGGCGGCGACGGGTCGGACGGTGGTGGAAGCGGGTTTTGAGGCGCGTCGGGAGGTGGCGGTCGAACGCGATCAGCGGGGGGTCGAAGCGTTCGCGGGGGTGCATGGGACTGCTGCGGTGACGGACGAGCGCAATGATCGCGTGACGTTGCGGGCGCGTCTCGACCGGCATGGGCTGGTGGTTCTGAACGATGCGTTGATGGAGGGTTGGAGGGTGCGGGTGGACGGTCGGGAGGCGTCGCCGGTGTATGTGAACGGGGTGATGCGGGGGGTGGTCGTGGCGCCGGGCGAGCACGAGATCGTGTGGAGGTATGCGGTGCCCGGTCTCAGGCTCGGCGCCGTCGTGAGCGCGGTCACGTTCGCGGCGCTCGTCGCGGCCGCGGTCGTGTTGGCGGTACGCAGGCGCCGGGCGTCTACCCTGCGTGCATGAGCGCCGAGGGGATCTACGCCGACGACGCGGTGATCCGCCGCGTCTACCGCGAGCACGTGATGGTGCTCGCGGGCCCGCGCGCGCTGCTGATGCAGGCGGCGCATCCAGTCGCCTGGGCCGGCTTCTACGCGCAGACGGCCTCGAAGGACGAGCCGTACGAGCGGCTCCACCGCACCGCCCAGATCGTCGAGCTCGTGACGTACGGCCCGCGCAGCGAGGCCGAGCGCGCGTCGCGTCGCGTGCGCTCGATGCACAAGCAGGTGCGCGGGGAGCTGTACGAGGCGGCCGGCCGCTTCCCCGCCGGGACGCCGTACGCGGCCGACGACCCGCAGCTGCTGCTGTGGATCCTCGCGACGCTCGTCGACTCCGGCATGGCCGTCTACCAGCGCTACGTGCGCCGGCTGACGGCGGACGAGCGCGAGTCGCTGTGGCAGGACTACCGCGTCTTCGGCCGCCTCTTCGGCCTGCCGGACGAGGCGATGCCGGCCACGTACGGCGACTTCCGCCGCTACATGCGGCGCATGCTCGACGGCGACGACCTGTACGTGACCGACGAGGCGCGCACGACCGCCAGGCAGATCGTGATGCGACCGCCGGTGCCGCTGGCGGCGCGTCCGCTGGTCGAGCTGGCGAACTTCGTCACGGTCGGGCTGCTGCCGCCGCGCATCCGCCGCGAATACGGCTTCTCATGGGATCCGGCGCGCGGACTCGTGCTGTTCGGCCACACCGAGTACGCGCGTCGCGTGCTCGTCCCGCTGCTGCCCGGGCGCCTGCGCTACAACGCGCGCCGGCATCTGGCGGCGCAGGCCGCGGCGTAGCTTCACGGCTCGCGTCCGCGCGCTCGGCGGATCTCCGCGAGCCGCTGCGCCAGTGCCGCCTCGGCGTCATCCGGCTCGTAGAAGCGCGCGCCGACTGCGCTCGGCGGCGCGACCTCTTGTGCGTTGACGTGGCCCGGATGGCGGTGCGGCGAGTCGTAGCCCTCGCCGCGCCCGCCGGAGCGCAACTGCACCGGCGGCGGCTCGGCGCCGCGCTCGCGCACGAAGCCCTTCGCCGCGCCGATCGCGCGCTTGGCGGCGTCCGACTTCGGCGCGAGCGACAGGTAGATCGCGGCCTGCGCGAGCGGGAACTGCGCCTCCGGCAGCCCGACGCGGTCGACCGCGGCCGCCGCAGCGGTCGCGACGCTCAGCGCCTGCGGGTCGGCGTTGCCGACATCCTCACTGGCGAGGATCACCATCCGCCGCGCGATGAAGCGCGGGTCCTCGCCGCCCTCCAGCATCACCGCGAGGTAGTAGAGCGACGCGTCCGGATCGGACGCGCGCGTCGACTTGATCCAGGCGGAGATCGTGTCGTAGTGGCGGTCGTCGGCGCGGTCGTAGTGGAGGATCCGCCGCTGCAGCGCGTCCTCCGCGTGCGCCTGCGTGACGACGCCGTCAGGCGCCGTTCTGCACGCCAGCTCCAGCGCCGCGAGCGCGGTGCGCGCGTCGCCGCCGGCGCGCGCGGCGAGCAGCTCGATCGCGTCGTCCTCGACGCGCACGTCGCCGCACTCGCCCCGCTCCAGCGCGCGCCGCAGCAGCGCGCGCACGTGCTGCTCGGTCAGCTCCGCCAGCTCGTACTGCCGCGTGCGCGACAGCAGCGCGCCGTTGACCTCGAACGACGGGTTCTCCGTCGTCGCCCCGATCAACGTCACGAGACCCTCCTCCACCGCCGGCAGCAGGGCATCCTGCTGCGCCTTGTTGAAGCGGTGGATCTCGTCGAGGAAGAAGATCGTGCCGCGGCCGCCCTTGCGTCGCTCCTCGGCGCGTCTCAGCACCTCCCGCACCTCCGGTCTGCCCGCCTGCACCGCGCTCAGCTCCTCGAACGTGGCGTCGGCGCTCGCCGCGACGATGCGCGCGAGCGTCGTCTTCCCGGACCCCGGCGGGCCGTGCAGGATCATCGAGTGCGGGCGTCCCTGCTCGATCGCGCTGCGCAGCGCCGAACCCGGCCCGAGCAGGTGCTCCTGACCGACGAACTCGCCCAGGTCGCGTGGACGCATGCGCGCGGCGAGCGGCGCGTCGGCCGGCACGCTCGCGTCGGGGCGGGCGTCGGCGGGGTCGAACAGCGAGTCCATCTTCACGCGTCAGTCTCCTGCACGAGCACGACGATCCCTACCCTGTCGCGCCGTGGAGCTCGCATTGCTGGCCGTCTGGTGCTTCCTCGTCGCGCTGGGCGGCGGCCTCGTCGGGCTCGTGCTCGGCAACTTGCGGCTGCCGGTGGTGCTGCTCGTCGCCTCCTCGCCCGCGGCCGGGGCCGGCGCGAACATCGCGATCAGCGCCGTGGCCGCCGCAACCGCCGCGGTCGCGCACATCCGCGCCGGGCGCATCAACTGGCACCTGTTCGCGTGGATGGCGCCGCCGTCGGTCGCCGGCGCGGTCGCCGGCGGCTACCTGTCCGGCGTGCTGCCCGAGCGGGCGCTGCTGCTCGCGATCGCGGTCGTGCTGCTGAGCAGCGGGATCGGCATGCTGCGCGGCGGCGCGCCGTCGCGGCCGCGCGCCGACGGCGGCGAGCACGCGCTCGACATCCCGGTCGCGGTCGCGAGCGGCGCAGGCATCGGCCTGCTCGGCGGCCTGGTCGGGCTGATCCTCGGCTCGCTGCGGATGCCGGCGCTGCTGCGGCTCGTCGGCGAGGTGCCGTTCAGAGCGGTCGGCACGAACGTCGCGATCGGCTTCCTCGTCGGCGTCGCGGGCGCGCTCGGCCACCTCCCGAACGCCGCCCCCGACCTCGCGCCGATCCTCGTCGGCGGAGCTGCCTCGATCCCCGGCGCGTTGCTCGGCGCGCGCCTGACGGGCCGGCTGGACGAGGCGCAGCTGCTGCGGGCGATCGCGGTCGTGCTGCTGATCGCGGGCGCGTCCATGGTCGTCGAGGCGATCGTGCGGTGACGTAGGATCGCCGGGCCATGAGTCAGGACCTGCAGACCGCCACGACCGAGCTGCTGCAGCGGCTGATCCGCTACGACACCGTCAACCCGCCGGGCAACGAGCGGCTGCTGCAAGAGCATCTGCTCGGCGAGCTCACGAGCGCCGGCTTCGCGTGCGAGCTGCTGGGCGCGACGCCGGAGCGGCCGAACCTGGTCGCGCGCCTGCGCGGCGCGTCGGACGGTCCGACGCTGTGCCTGCTCGGCCACGTCGACACGGTGCTCGCGAACCCCGACGAGTGGACGCACGAGCCATGGTCGGGCGACGTCGCCGACGGCTTCGTGTGGGGCCGCGGCGCGCTCGACATGAAGTCGCAGGTGGCGGCGGAGGTCGCAGCGGCAGTCTCGCTCGCGCGCTCCGGCTGGCGGCCTGCGCACGGCGAGCTGCTGATCTGCGCGGTCGTCGACGAGGAGACGGGCGGCGCGCTCGGCGCGCAGTGGATCACCGAGACGCATCCCGACAAGGTCCGCTGCGACTACTTGATCAACGAGGGCGGCGGTCCCTTCTTCGAGTACGGCGGCACGCGCCGCTACGGCGTCTGCTGCGCCGAGAAGGGGGTCTTCCGCTTCAAGCTGATCACCGACGGCGTCGCCGGCCACGCCTCGCTGCCGCGGATGGGCGACAACGCGCTGCTGAAGCTCGCGCCGCTGCTCGAGCGGCTCGGCGCGCGCCAGCCGTCGTATGCGATCACCGACGTGCCGGCCGCCTTCCTGCGGGGGCTCGGCGAGGATCCGGACGATCCCGCTGGCGCGGTCGAGCGGCTCGCCGCCGCCGATCCACGGCTCGCCACGATGTTCGAGCCGATGCTCGGCGTCACGTTCACGCCGACGCGCACGTCCGCCTCGGAGAAGGTCAACGTGATTCCCAGCCGCGCCGAGCTTCACGTCGACTGCCGCGTGCCGCCGGGACTCGGCGAGGAGGAGGTCCGCCGCGCGATCCGCGAGGTGCTCGGCTCCGATTCCGATCCCGCCCACCCGTTCCGCGTCGAGTTCACCGAGCAGGTCGTCGGCAACGGCTCGCCGGCCGACTCGCCGCTGCGCGACGCGATCGACGGCTGGATCGCCGACAACGACCCGGGCGCCGCGACCGTCCCGCTGATCCTGCCCGGCTTCACCGACTCGCGCTGGTTCCGCAAGACGTTCCCCGACTGCGTCGCGTACGGCTTCTTCCCGCACCGGCACCAGTCGATGCTCGAAGCCGCGCCGCTCGTGCACGGCGCCGACGAGCGCATCGACGCGCGCGACCTCGGCTACGCGGCGCGCTTCTACGCCGACGCGGCGCGCGCGCTGCTCGGTTGAGTCGCGATGCGGAGCTGCCGATGAGGAGCGGAGTGAGCGTCTTCGCGTCGTTCCTCGGCTACTACGACTTCAAGGAATGGGCAGCGGTCTGGATCGGACCGCTGCTGTTCGTCGTGCTGATCGTGCTGCTCGTCGTGATGACGCGCCAGATGCGCCCGACGAAGCCGCAGGAGATCAAGCCGGACAAGGCGCCGCAGATCGCCTGGGGGGAGATCGCGGGCGTCGACGAGGCGAAAGACGAGCTGCGCGAGGTCGTCGAGTTCATGAAGGACCCCAAGCGCTTCAAGGCGCTCGGCGCGAACGTGCCGCGCGGGATCCTGCTGCACGGTCCGCCCGGCACCGGCAAGACGCTGCTCGCGAAGGCGGTCGCGCACGAGTCGGGCGCGAAGTTCTTCGCGCAGTCGGCGGCGGCGTTCGTCGAGACGTTCGTCGGCGTCGGGTCGGCGCGCATCCGCCGCCTCTTCAAGGTCGCGCGCAAGCACGCGCCGGCGATCGTCTTCATCGACGAGCTCGACGCGATCGGTCGCCGTCGCGGAGTCGGCGACGTGTCCGGCGAGAAGGACCAGACGCTCAACCAGCTGCTCGTCGAGCTCGACGGCTTCGAGGACGGCGGCCAGGTGGTCATCGTCGGCGCCTCGAACCGGCTCGAGGACCTCGATCCGGCGCTGCTGCGACCGGGCCGCTTCGATCGCCAGATCCTCGTGTCG
>DASVFS010000089.1:0-26615 GCA_036379915.1 Conexibacter sp.
GGGCCGAGCAGCTCCGGGTGCTCGCGGTGCAGGCGCACGAGCCCCGCCCCGCGCCGCTCGGCGTCCGCGAGCGCGGCGCGCACGTCGCGCCGGTGGTGGTGGTCGGCGCGCAGCGCGGCGTCGAACACGCCGTGCAGGCCGGCGCGCTCGGCGCGCAGCCCGAAGTCGCGATCCTCGTGGAAGGCGCCGGGGCCCGCGAACGCCGGCGAGCTCAGCCCCACCGCGAGCGCCGCCTCGCGCCAGAGGCCGACGTTGCCACCCCAGAGATTGTGCAGGATCGGCGCGTCGCCGCGCTCCCAGCGCGCGCGACGGCGCTCGTAGTCGCGCGCGTAGGCGACCACTGCGGCGTCGCCGGCGCCGCGCCGCGCGGGCAGCACCAGCGGGCTGTAGCCGAGCGTCACGCACGTGCGGTCGGCGCGCAGCGCGGCGGTGTGGCGGCTCACGAGCCCGGGCTGCGGCACGACGTCGTCGTCGAGCAGCAGCACCAGCTCTCCCCTCGCCGCCTCGACACCGGCCTGGCGCGCGCCGCTCGGGCCGACGCCCTCCTTGCGCACGACGTGCAGCGGCGGTCCGCTCGCCGCGACGGATCGCAACATGTCCGCGGTGCCGTCGGTGCTACCGTCGTCGACCACCACGATCTCGGCCGTGTCGGGGTCCTGCTGCACCGCGTCGACGACGCGCCGCAGTAGGGTCACGCGGTCCCTGGTTGCGATCACGACTGAAGTGTTGGGTTCCATGCGACGAGCATCCGGACTCGCCGGACCGTGAGTGCGAGCGCGAGCATAGTCACTCGCGCGCTCGCGCCGGCCCCGCCGCGCGCCGGCGAGCCCGGCTTCGACGTGCGCCATCCGGCGCTCGTGACGCTCGCGGGGCTCGTCTTCGGTTCGCTCGTCGTGGGCGTCGGGACGACGCGCGGGCCGGCCGCCGGGCTCGCCGCCGTGCTCGCCGTCGCGGCCGTGCTGTGGGCGGTGCGCAACCCGGTCCGGGGCGCGATCGCGGTCGTCGCGATCGTGCCCGTCGTGTCCGGCCTGCGCCGCGGGCTGCCGATCCCCGGCTTCCGCCTCGGCGAGCTGCTGGCCGTCGGCTACGCGGCGCTGCTGCTCGCGACGGCGAGCGGCAGCCACTGGCGCCGCTGGCGCGCGTTCGACTGGGTCGCGCTCGCGTACGTCGTCGCGACCTTCGCACTCGGCCTCTACGACACGTACGCGCGCGGCGACGACCTGTCGGGCAACGACCTCGGCCAGCTGATCGGCCCGCTGCAGTTCTTCCTGCTCTACCGCGCGGTGCTCGTCGCGCTGCCGCGGCGCACCGACCGCCTGCGCGCGCTCGACTGGCTGCTGCGCGGCAGCATCGCCGTGTCGGTGCTGACGTACGCGCAGGCGGCGCGGATCCCCGGCGTCAACGAGCTGCTGGTGTCGCTGACCGGGCAGGACTACTCCGGCCGGCTGGCGTGGGCGGTGCCGCGCGCGAACGGTCCGTTCCCGCACTGGACGATGCTCGCCGGCTACATGTTCGCGATCGTGCTGCTGTGCGTGGCGCTGCTGCTCGGTGGCGCGAGCGGGCGGCGCAGGCGACTCGTGCTCGTGACGCTCGTGACGTCGGCGATCACGCTGATCCTGACGGTCACGATCGCGCCGATGCTCGGCGCGCTGTGCGGGGCGCTCGCGCTCGCCTGGTGGTACCGCCGCTCCGGCCGCGCGCTCGCATACGTGGCGGTCGGCGGAGCGATCGCCGCGATCGCGTTCCAGCCGCTGCTGGCGCGCCGCACCGACGACCAGTTCGCGTCCGCGTCCTCGAGCAGCCAGAGCTACTCGCTCGTGCCGCACACGGTCTCGAGCCGCATCGGCTTCTGGACCGACCAGTACCTGCCGGCGATGCGGGGCCGCTGGCTCACCGGCTACGGGCCGCAGATCCCGCCCGACGTGACGTGGAAGTACACCGAGTCGGTCTACATCGGGCTGCTGCTGCGCGGCGGCCTGCCGCTGCTCGCGCTGTACGGGCTGATGACGTGGGCGCTGCTGCTGGGAGCGCTCGAAGTCGCGCGCCGGCCGGCGCGCCCCGCGGATCCGGCGCGCGCCGGCCCTCGCGCGGATGCCGAGGAGCGCGGGCTCGAGCGGGCGCTCGCGCGCGGCACGATCGTGCTGCTCGGGGTGCTCGCCGTGATCCAGGTGATCGCACCGCTGTTCCTGACGACGGGCCTGCCGCACGTGTGGTGGATCCTCGCCGCGTTCGTGCTCGGCGCCGCGGCGGATCGGCGCTGAGCGTGCGGCGCTTCGGATCGCTGTGGTCGGAGGCCGGCGTCGTGCTGGCCGGCAACGTGCTGGCGCGCGGGCTCGGCTTCCTGTTCCCGCTCGTGCTCGCGCACGTGATCGCGAAGGACGACTTCGGCACCGTCTACTTCTTCATCGGGACCGGCTACTTCGTCGGCGAGCTGACGGGCTTCCCGACCGCGCTCACGCGCTTCATCGCGGCCGAGGGACCGAGCGGCGCGTGGCTGTCGTCCGCGCTCGCGGGCGGCCTCCCGCTGATCGCGACGTCGCTCGTGGTCGGCGAGCTGCTGTCCTCGGCGGCCGACGCGCCCGCCGGGCACATGTCGATGGTGATCGCCGGCCTCACGCTCGACGCGTACTACTTCGGGCTGCTGCGCGGGCTCAAGCGCTACAAGCTGCTGGCGAGCTACCGCGTCAGCGCGAACGGCGCGCAGATCCTGCTGCTGCTCGGCGCGATCGTGGTGGGCGTGAAGTCGCCGACGGTCGCGATCGCGATCTACTCGTTCGTGTACCTCGTCCCGATCGCCGCGATCGAGCTGCTGCGCCATCCGCTGCGCGACGCGCTGCGCGGCACGCTGCGACCGGACCTGGAGCGCGTGAAGCGGCTGACGCGCTTCGCGCTGCCCGCGTTCCTGTCCGGCACCGCCGCCGCCGGGCTGACGCAAGCCGACCTGCTGTTCGTGCGGCTGCTCGCGCCGGACGCGCTGCCGGACTACGCGGCCGCGCGCAGCCTCGTGCAGCCGGTGATGCTCGTGCCCTACGCGATCGCGATCGTGATGCTTCCGGCCGTCGCCTCCGCGCCCGAGCGCGAGCGCTGGCGACTGCTCGCGCGCGCGCTCGGCGTGACCGCGCTGCTGGGCGCCGCGCTGCTGCTCGCCTACGTCGTCGCGAACGTCTGGCTGGTCGACGCGGTGCTGCCGGCGAGCTACCACGACGCGACGGACGCGCTGCCGCTGCTGGCTGCGGGGCTGACGGGAATGGGCGTCTACTCGGTCCTGAGCCAGTGGTGGATGGGGATCGGCCGGCCCGGTCCGCCGGCGACCGTGCTGACGCTCGGCGCGCTCGTGGCGATCGGGATGCAGTACGCGCTGACGCCGGACCACGGCGCCGTCGGCGCGGCGATCGCGCTCGGCTGCGGCGTCGGCTTCGCGCTGATCACGCTGGGGGCGGCGACGCTGCGCATGCGCGTGCGCGCGCGGGTCGCCGGGGGACGTGTCGAAGCGGTGAAGGCCGGTTGACCATCTCCGCGCGCCCGCTCTAGCGTCCGGCCACCCACCGTGAGAGAGGAGCAGCGATGCGCAGCAAGGTCCTGATCGCCCTCATGTCCGCAGCGCTCGCCGGCACGGCCTCGTCGGCCGCCGCCGCGAGACCCCAGCCACAGCCGCACTGCGGCGATGTCATCACGCACTCCGTGACGCTCACCCAGGACCTCGACTGCAGCCTCCTCGTCAGAGGCGCCGCCCTCACGGTCGGCGCGGACGGGGTCACGCTCGACCTCGGCGGCCACCGGCTGTTCGGCGGCTTCTCCGGCACCGGGATCGCGGCTGCCGGGTTCGACGACGTCGTCGTCCGCAACGGCACGATCGACGACTTCGGCCGCGACGTCGTCCTGACGGACGTCAACGGCGCCCAGCTGAGAGCGCTCGCCGCCGAGAGCGCCGACACCGCGCTTGCGCTCACGCGCGTGCACGACGCGCAGCTCGCGTCGGTGAGAACGCGCTTCGTGGGCGAGCGCGGCCTCGAGCTGCAGGAGTCGAGTGGCGTGCGCATCGCCGACAGCCGCATCGTCGGGCAGACGACCGGTGCGAGCGTCGTCGACTCGCAGGACACCGTGATCGTGCGCACGACGATCTCAGGCGAGGACGGCTTGTCGCTGTTCGACTCCGACGGGAGCCGCATCGCCGACAGCTTCCTGCTCGGCGACTTCGACGCCGCCCGCGTGACTGGCGCGGACAACGAGCTCGTGCGCGACGAGTTCATCTCCGCCCAGTTGGGCTTCGGTCGCTCGCTGGTGCTCACGGGCGACCGCAACGTCGTGCGCGACGGCACCTTCCACCCCGGGTTCTCTCCGCAGCCCGAGATCGACCTCGTGTCCGGCAGCGGGAACGTGCTCCGCGGCAACGCGCTCCCCGGACCGGTCGGCACGGACGACCCGAAGGACGGGATCCTCGTCGAGGCGGGCGCGCTCGACACGCGGCTCGTCGAGAACGTCGTCTCCGGCTACACCGACGACGGCATCGACGTCGAGAGCGCCGCCACGACGCTGCGCGGGAACGTGGCGAACGACAACGGCGACCTCGGGATCGAGGCGGTGCCGGGCGTGCAGGGGCACGGCAACCTCGCGAGCGGCAACGGCAACCCGCTGCAGTGCACGGGCGTCGTCTGCAGCTGAGCGAGGTCGCCGCGACGAGCCGCGCTCACGCCCCGGGCGCCCACAGCGACGCAAGCGCGAGCACCAGCCCGCGCAGCGCGCCCGCCACGCCGTCGAGCGCGGCGGGCGCCGCCGTCGCGGCGGCGGCATTCGCCGGCGTCCCGTACCCGGGGCTGCGGTAGCCGACGCCGACGGTCCAGCGCGGGACGAAGTCGCCGCCGCGCGGAGCGCCGGCGCGCACCACGCCGCGCACCGGCAGGCGCGGCCAGCCGACGCCGCCGGGCTCGCGCGCAGCGGCGCACGCGGAGCCGTCGCCGACGCCGGGCCACACGGTGTTCGCGAGCGCACGCCCAGGCCGCGCGGACACCCACACCTGGTCGAGCGCCACCGGGTAGCCGGCGCCGCAGGCGTGGGGCGGCGTCAGCCACAGCATGTGCCCGCCGCCGTGGCCGGGCGCCGCCGGCAGCGCCCGCAGGTCGACGTAGCGCACAAGGGCGGAGCCGATCGGGCCGAGCGCGACGGGCAGCTGCAGGCCCTGAAACGCGCTCGAGCCGGTCAGCCGGTCGATCCGCAGCGCGCGCACTCCCCCCCACGGCTGCACGACGTCGGCATGCGTCGTCGCCTCGCTGCCGTGCAGGCCGACGATCCGCGTGTTCTCGATCTGGACGGCCGCCTGCGGCGCGTTGATCGCGATCCCGTCGCCCTCGCCCCCTCCGGAGCCGTCGATCAGCACGCCCTCGACGTGGACCGTGCCGGTCTGCCCCTTGAAGTAGAGCGCGCGACGCTGCTGGTCGCTCGTCGTGTCGCGCGGCAGCGAGATCCAGCCGCCGATCACGACGACGTTGCGCCCGCCCTCGATGAAGGCGCCGCCGAGCTTGCGCGTGCGCGGCAGCTTCAGCACGTAGTCGCGCCCGGGTTCCAGGTGGAGGTCGCTGAAGCCCGTGCCGAGGCGGATCGTCGTCGGCTCGTCGAGCGTGGGCGGCGGCCAGCGCAGCGGACCGCAGCGCAGCGGGTCGAGCCGCGTGCGCGCGCTCGTGCGCCCCGTCTTCCCGCCGCTCGCATGCGCGACGAGCCGCAGGCGCGCGACGCGGCAGACGCCGAGCCGGCGGGCGCCCTCGCCGCTCAGGCGCAGGGTGACGGTGCGCGCGCGGCCCGCGCGCAGGCGCAGCGCCCCCGTGCGCGCGAGCGCGCGCCCGTCGCCGCCGAGCAGCCGCAGCGTCACGCGCGCGGGCATCGCGGAGCGCACGCGCGCGAGCAGGCGTGGATGCTCGCGCGGGCTCTCGAGCCCGGCCGCGAGCAGGCGGACCCGCGGCGCGGCCGGCGTCCCCGCCCGCGCATCGGGCGCACCCGCGCACAGCGCCGCCGCCAGCAGGAGCGACAGCAGCGTCGCGCGCCGATGGCGGTGCGGGCGCATCGCCCTAGGCGCGCTCGGCCTTCGCCCGTCCGAGGATCCGCGTCGCGGCGGACGCCGGGTCGAGGCGGCGCTCGCAGACCTCGTCGAGCAGCGCCTGCACCTCGGGGTCCTCGCGGATCGCCGCCTCCAGCTCGCGCCGCATGCGCGAGCTGGCGATCGCGACGACCTCGTTCATCAGGTTGCGGCGGCGGCGCTCGAGCAGCGTGCCCTCCTGCTGGATGTGGGCACGATGCGCCTCCAGCTGCTCCAGCAGCTCCTCGGTCCCGATGTCGTGCGCCGCCTGCGTCTTGACGATCGGCACGCGCCAGCCCTTCTGCTCGCCCAGCGACAGCACGCCGCGGATCTCGCGCACCATCGTGTCGGTCAGCGGATGGTCGGCCTTGTTGACGACGATCACGTCGGGGATCTCCATCACGCCCGCCTTCAACGCCTGGATCGAGTCGCCCGAGCCCGGCATCAGCACGAGCACGATCGTGTCGGCGTGGTCCATCACGTCGACCTCCGCCTGCCCGACGCCGACCGTCTCGATCAGCACGACGTCGCGACCGGCGGCGTCCATCAACAGCGCTGCCTGCAGGGCAGCCTCGGAGAGGCCGCCGAGCGCGCCGCGGTTCGCCATCGAGCGGATGAAGACGCCGCTGTCGAGGAAGTGCTCGGACAGGCGGATCCGATCCCCCAGCAGCGCGCCCTGCGTGAACGGCGACGAGGGATCGATCGACAACACCCCGACCGTGCGCTCACGCGCGCGCTCGGCCTTCGTGAGCGCGCCAAGCAGCGTCGACTTGCCGACGCCGGGCGGGCCGGTGAAGCCGACGACGGCGGCTCTGCCGGTGTGCGGGTAGACCGCGTGCACGAGCTCCCAGCCCTCCGGGCGGTCGTCCTCGACGAGCGTGATCGCGCGCGCGAGCGCGCGCTTGTCGCCGTTCAGCAGGCGCTCGGCGAGGGTCGGGTCGAGGCTCATGGGCCGCGCATGATGGCAGGAGACGCGGCGCTGGCGGCGGGTTGCCCAAATACCATGCCGGGAGATGGACTCGACGCTCGCGCCGCCCCCGGTCGACCTCCCGCACGAGGTCCGCGCCGCACCGCCGCCGCCGCACGGCGGCCCGCTGACGCTGCTGCGCTTCATGCGTCGCAACGGCATGCTGAACCGCCGCTACGCCGTGCTGCTGCTGCGGCTCGGCTGGTTGAAGCTGCGCTTCCGCGGGCGCCTGCAGACGGACGGGATCGCGTTCGTGTGTCCCGGCGTGACGTTCGAGATCGGCCGCGGCGCGCGCGTCGTGCTGGGGCGCTGGTCATGGCTCGGGCACGGCACGAAGGTGCGCGCGCACGAGGGCGAGGTGCTGATCGGGGCGAAGACGGTGCTCGGACAGGAGTGCACGATCTCCGCCTACCAGCACGTGTCGATCGGGCGCGAGTGCATCGTCGCCGACCGCGTGATGCTGATCGACTTCGACCACGGCGTCGTCGAGGTCGAGCGGCCGATCCGCCTGCAGGGGATCTACAAGCGCGATGTGAACGTCGGCCACAACGTCTGGATCGGCTACGGCGCGTGCGTCTTGCGCGGCGTGACGGTCGGCGACAACGCCGTGATCGGGACGAGCAGCGTCGTCACGAAGGACGTCCCGGACAACGCCGTCGCGGCCGGCGCGCCGGCACGCGTGCTGCGGATGCGCGATGCTCCGGCGGTGATGAGATGGGCGTGAGCGGAGCAGCCGCCAGCGCGGGCGAGCCGATCGGCGGCGCGGTGGCGCCGGCGATCGCGCTGCGCGGCGTCGTGAAGCGCTTCGGGCCGATCACCGCGGTCGACGGCCTCGACCTCGAGGTCCCGCCCGGCATCTGCCTCGGCCTGCTCGGCCCCAACGGCGCCGGCAAGTCGACGACGATGCGGATGCTCACCGCGCAGGCGATCCCGGACGAGGGGACGATCTCCGTGCTCGGCTACGAGATCCCCGAGCAGTCGAAGCTGGCGCGCGCCGAGATGGGCGTCGTGCCGCAGCTCGACAACCTCGACGTCGAGCTGACCTGCCGCCAGGTGCTGACGGTCTTCTCGCGGCTGTACCGCGTGCCGGCCGCGGAGCGGGAGGACGCGGTGCGACGGGCGCTGGAGGTCGCGAACCTGACGGAGCGCGCGGACACGCAGGTCGACCTGCTGTCCGGCGGCATGCGGCGCCGGCTGCTGATCGCGCGCGGGCTCGTGCACAGACCGCGGCTCGTGCTGCTCGACGAGCCGACGGTCGGCCTCGACCCGCAGGTGCGCCAGGAGCTGTGGTCGCTGATCGACCACCTGCGCGCCGAGGGCACGACCGTGCTGATGTCGACGCACTACATCGAGGAGGCCGAGCGACTCGCCGACACCGTCGAGGTGATGGCGAGAGGGCAGATCGTCGCGCGCGGGAAGCCGAGCGAGTTGGTCGCCGCGCACGCGGGCCGCGAGACGCACGAGGTGTACGGGCCGCCGGCACGACTGCAGGAGCTGCGCGCGCAGGGCCAGGCGGCAGGCTGGACGACGCGGCGGTCGGGGCCGGCGCTGGCGATCCTGCACGCCGAGCGCTACGACGGCGAGCTGCCCGAGGGCGTGCGGCGCGCCGCCACGCTGGAGGACGCGTTCGTCGTGCTGACCGGGGAGGAGATCGAGTGAGCGCCACCGCCGAAGCCGGACGACGCGTCGGGACCGCGCCGAGCGGGCCGCGTCGCCGGCGCCGCATGCACCGCATCGAGCCGGCCGCCGTGTTCGGCGTGATGACGCGCGACATGACGGTCTTCACGAGAAACTGGAAGACGACGACCTTCTCGTCGATCGTCGAGCCGACGATCTACCTGCTCGCGTTCGGCTTCGGCTTCGGCGCGCTGATCACGTCGATCAACGGGCTCGACTACGAGCAGTTCGTCGGCACCGGCGTCGTCGCGACGGCGGTGCTGTTCTCGTCCGCCTTCCCCGGGATGTACGGGACGTTCCTCAAGTACCGCTTCCAGCGCACCTACGACGCGTTCCTGGCGGCGCCGGTCGACGTCGAGGAGATCGTCTCCGCCGAGACGCTGTGGATCGGCATCCGCGCCGGCGTCTACGGCAACGCGCCGCTGCTCGTGGCGCTCGCGTTCGGGCTCGACCCGAGACCGACGGCGGTGCTGGTGCCGCTGATCTGCTTCGTCACGGGCTGCGCGTTCGTCGCGTTCGGCGTCGCGATCGCCGGGACCGCCAAGTCGATCGACAACTTCAGCTACATCACGAGCGGCGTGCTGACGCCGATGTTCCTGACGGCCGGCACGTTCTTCCCGATCTCGTCGTTCCCGCCGGCGATCGAGGCGATCGCCCTGGTCAATCCGCTCCACCACTGCGTGCAGCTGGTGCGCGACGCGGTGGTGATCGGGATCGACCCGCTCGCGGACCTGCTGCACCTGACGGTGCTGATCGTCTTCGGGGCGCTCATGTGGGCGATCGGGATCCGCAACCTGCGCGGCAAGCTGATCGACTGACCCGTGTCCGCGCGGGCGCGCTTCTACGTCGACGTCGGCTCGCCGTACGCGTGGCTGGCGGCGGAGCGGGTGGCGGCGGGCGCGCTCGGCGATGACGTGGTCTGGGAGCCGGTGCTGTTGGGGGCTGTGTTCGCCGCGCGCGGGTTCGGCTCCTGGTCGCTCACCGACGCGCGAGACGCGGGCATCGAGGAGGTCGAGGGGCGGGCTCGTGCGTACGGGCTCCCGCCGGTGCGCTGGCCGGAGCCCTGGCCGGGCAACATGCTGCTGGCGATGCGGTGCGCCGCGGCGGCCGACGAGCGCGGCGCCGGTCAGACGTTCCTGCTCTCCGCGCTGCGGCTCGGGTTCGTGCGCGGGCGTGACCTGTCGGATCCGGCCGCGGTGGCCGACGCCGCGTCTACGGCCGGCATCGAGGGAGAGGCGCTGCTGGCCGCCGCTTCGAGCCCGGCGGTGAAGGCGGCGCTCCGCGCCCGCACCGACGCCGCGATCGCCGCGGGAGTGCGCGGGGTGCCGACCGTGCTCGTCGGCGACCAGCCGTTCTGGGGCGACGACCGGCTCGACGAGGCGGCGGCCGCGCTCAGACGGTGAGCCGGCGCAGGTCGCCGTAGATCTCGGCCGTCTGGCGGGCGATGTCGGCCCAGTCGAAGCGCAGGACGTGCTCGCTCGCCTCCGCGACGAGGCGGCCGCGCAGCGCGTCGTCGGACAGGACGCGCTCCATCATCTGCGCGAGCGAGACGGGGTCGCGCGACTCGAACCGCAGTCCTACGTGCTCGTTCGGCACGACCTCGCGCAAGCCGCCCGTGTCGGCGACGATGCAGGGGCAGCCGGACGCCATCGCCTCGAGCGCGACGAGCCCGAACGGCTCGTAGATCGACGGCACCACCGTCAGGTCGGCGATGCGGTAGAGCGAGTGGAGCACGTCGTCGCCGATCCAGCCGAGGAACGTGCCGTGCGCGGTGAGGCCGAGCGCGTCGGCCTGCGCGCGCAGCTCGGCCTCGGCGGTGCCGGAGCCGGCCACCAGGAAACGGACGTCGCCGAGCCGCTCGATCACGCCCGGGAGCGCTTCGAGCGCGATCTGGAAGCCCTTCTCGTAGACGAGCCGACCGACGAGCAGCACGAGCCGCTCGTGCGGCGCCGCGAACCGCGCGCGCAGCGCGTCGAGGTCCTCGACGGGCTGCAGGTCGAGCGGGTCGATCCCGTTCGGGATCACCGCGATCCGCGCCTCGTCGAGCCCGTACACGTCGGCGACGTGGTCGCGCATGTAGTGCGAGCAGGTGATGACCGCATCCGCGCTGTTCGCCATCCACGTCTCGACGCCGTGGATGTGCGACTGCGGATGCTTGTCGACCCAGCCCTGGTGGCGGCCGTACTCGGTCGCGTGGATCGTCACGACCCACGGGCAGTCGAGCCGCTTCGCGAGCTGGTCGCCCGCGGTCGCGACGAGCCAGTCGTGCCCGTGCACGAGGTCGAAGTCGTGCCGCTCGCCGAGCTCGATCCCGGCGGCGAGCATGTCGGCGTTCATGTGCTCGATCCAGGCGACGAACTCGTCGAGGTCGCGCGGCTTGCCGGGCTCGGGCACGCGGTGGACGTGCACCCCGCACATCAGCTGCTGCGCCGGCATCGCGCCGTCCCCCCGGGTGAGCACATGGACCTCGACGCCGTGCTGCACCAGTTGCTCCGACAGCTTGCGCACGTGCCGGGCGAGCCCGCCCTCGATCAGCGGCGGGTACTCCCAGGAGAGGATGAGGATGCGTGTGGAGACCATCGGGGGGCTGGCTCAGCGGCCAAGGCGACCGGCCGCAGTCTAGTCCGCGCCGCTCGCGGCTTCGCCGGTCGCGGCCCGGCGATCTCGGCGAGCTGTCTGGCGCGGCGGTCGACGATCTCCAGGACCGTGTCGAGGATCGGATGGTCCCAGCCGTCGTCCGCCAGCACCGCGCGTGCGAAGCGCCCGGCCGCGTGCGCCTCCCGCGCCATCGCGAGCAGCCGGCGGCGCACGGTCGCGCCGCCGAGGCCGGCCGCCTCGCAGAGGCGATCGAGATGACGCTGACGGACGTAGTCCGGCCGGCGCTCGCCGCCGATCGCCATCGCCGCCTTGCGCGCGAGGTTCGGGTAGGCGACCGTGCTGAGGATGTCGTAGAACGGCGCCAGGCCCGTCTCCTCCGGCGAGCGCAGCAGCGAGAAGTTCTTGCCGTGGGCGTCGTGGTTGCCCACCAGGAAGTTGAGCGCGACGGCGTCGAGCAGCACGAGCGTGTGCGCGGCCGGGACGGTCGTCGCACGGCGCACGAGCGCGAAGCAGTCGGCGAGCGAGGGACCGCCCTCGACCTCGTACTTGCGCTCGGACGGGATCCCCAGCGCCTGACAGAAGTCCTCCTGATGCAGTCGCTCGAAGCTGCCGTCGGGCCGCGGGGAACGGTCGTAGCGCTCCACCAGCAGATAAGGCTGGTCGCCGGCGCGCCGCGGCTGGGCGGGCACGGTCGGCACGCCGAGCCGGCTGCCGAACAGCAGGCAGAACGCCTCGTTGACGATCGTGCCGTCGAAGCGCGCGATCGGCATCTTGAGGATGTGCGTCGAGGGCGTGCGACCCGAGGTGATCCCGATGCGGTCGCCGTCGACGATGACGGGCAGCTTGTCCTGTGCGCCGGCGAGCGAGAGCCGGATCTCGCCGTCCTCGCCGGCGAGCATCGGGTGGTCGGGCAGTCTCGCGATCAGCTCGGCGAGCCGTGCGTCGTCGAGCCAGTCGATCTCCAGCTCGCCCGCGTGCTGCCCGTCGCCCGGCGGCGCGAGCGTGATCGCGCCGGCGCAGTCGCCGCCGATCGCGGCGAGCAGCGCGAAGTCGTTGCGCTCGCTGACCCCGAGCCGGCGCGCGAGCAGCCGGCGCGGCTCGCCCTCGGGCAGCAACCCGCCGAAGTAGGCGTGCACGACGCCCGGCTCCGGCTCGCGGTCGAGCGGCAGCGAGTACGACAGCGGCGGCCGGCCGGCGGCGACCCAGACCGGGTCGTACGCGAAGCGCAGGCCGTCGCGCTCGTCGGCGAGGACGCCCGCGCGCTCGCCGAAGCACAGCACCTCAAGCGCGGGGGCCATCGACCTCTCCGTCCTCCACCGCGAGCGTGATCCCGAGCGCGTGCAGCACGCGCAGCGTCGGCGCGAGTTGCACGGTCGGCTTGCCGCGCTCGAGCTCGCCGATGAAGCGCAGGCCGGTGCCGGCGCCGAGCGCGAGATCCTCCTGGCGCAGCCCGTGGCTGCGTCGGACGCGGCGCACGACGGCGCCGAGGTCGGCGGGTATCTCGATGAGATGGCGCATGTGTTCCCTTACGGGAAGATCTCAGCAATTCCTGCGGATGGAACGGAAGATCTTCCCGATCGGGAACTCAGCGGACGTCGGCCAACGCCGCTTCCAGCGCCGCGCGGTGGCCGGCGGCGCGCTCGCGCGGATAGGAGCCGGCGAGGTCGCGCGTGACCTGGAAGGCCCAGTCGCTCGACTGCAGCAGCAGCAGCTCGCGCTCGGCGACGGCGTTCGGGCGGGCGCCCGCCGGCGCCAGCGCGCGCAGCTCGGCGGCGCGCGCCTGCCAGGCGAGCTCGGCGACCTGCGGACCGTCCCAGGTGGAGAGATCGCGCGGGGTTCCCCAGGTCGTCGTCGGCAGCCGGCCGGCGCGCACGTCGTCGGCGGCGGCCGGGGCCGGCCGGGCGTCGGCGAGGGCGCACGCGAGCGGCACCGGCTCGTGGCGCCGCAGGGCGTCATCGAGCGGCGCCAGCGCGAGGCCCTGCCGCTCCGCCTCCTCGATCACCGCGCCGAGCCATGCGATCCCCTCGTACCACCAGTGGCCGAGCAGCTCGGTGTCGAGCGCGCAGACGGCGAGGGCAGGGCGGCCGAGCGCCGCCGAGCCCTCGTCCAGCCGCGCGATCGCGCGGGCGACGAAATCGGCCGCGTCGGCGCGCGCCTGCGCGAGCGCGGCCGCATGGTCGTAGGTGCCGCCGTCGTTGCGCCACACGCGGTGGTGATGGACCGTGAACGCGTGGTAGTCGCGGTAGGCGTCGTGGCACGGATACCCGTCGTCGCTCCACACGAGCTCGATCGTCGCGCGGTCGATCGGCACGAGCAGGGGCCCGTCGTCGGTCGCGATCGGCGCGAGCTGCGCCGGCGCGCCGTGCCCGAGCACGTCCGTCAGGTCGACGCAGGTGGCATGGACGCCGGCTTCCTCGAGCAGCGGGTCGAGCCACGGCGCGTGCGCGCACTCGGGCAGCCAGAAGCCGCCGGCCCACTCGCGCGCGCCGTCGAAGCGCGCGCGGTGCGCACCGATCCCCCGTTCGAGCTGGAGCCGCACGCCCGCGTCGGTGGCGAGCAGCGGCAGGACGGCGTGCGTCGCGGAGGAGGTCCAGCTCGCGTACGGCGCGAACGCGCGCAGCAGGCCGTCGCCGTCGCCGAGCGCCTCGACCCGCGCGAGCGCGCGCTCGTAGTCCTCGGCGGCCCGCTCGAGCTCCTGCGCCCAGCGCTCGTGGCCTGCTCTGCGGCAGCCGTGGACGTCGAGCGCGTGCGTGTCGCGCCGCACCTCGCGCAGGAAGCGCGCGAGCCGCTGCGGGACGCCGGGTGCCGCCAGCTGGTCGCACAGCACGGGCGTGAGCGAGAGCGTCAGCGGCGCGCCCCGCTCGCCGAGCAGGTCCAGCAGCGGCAGGTAGCACGTCGCGACCGCCTCCCACAGCCACTCCTCGCCGAACGGCCACGTGCCGTAGCCCTCGACGTAGGGCATGTGCGTGTGCAGGACGAGCGCCAGCTCGCCGCGGGTGTTGGGGGTGGGCGGCGGGACCCGCGGGCTCACGCCCGGCAGACTGCCAGGAAGTCCAGCGCGCGGTCGAGGCGGCCGGAGCGCAGCGCGAAGTCGCTCGCGGCGATCGCCGGCGTGAAGCGGTCGTAGAACGCCTTCGTGATGCCGAGCGCTCTGTGCGCGCGGTCCCAGCCGAGCTTCAGCGCCGCGGCGTGCAGGGCGAGCTTGCGCGCATGGAAGAGCCCCAACAGCTCCACCTGCTCGAAGTGCGCGCCGCACAGCGCCCGGAACTCCTCCGCGCGGTACTCCTTCACGTGCCACGGGTTCTCGGACTTCTCCGCGCCAGGCGGCGCGAGCGTCAGCAGGTTCGGCGTCGAGACGTAGGCGACGCCGCCGGGCGCGAGCATCGACTTGAAGTGCTCCAGGATCTCGCCCGGGTTCTGCACATGCTCGATCGTCTGCAGGAAGACGACCGCGTCGCACTCCTCGCGAAACGTCTCGACGAGCTCGCGCTCGAAGCGCAGGTTCTGGCGCACGTAGCGCAGCCGCGCGTGCTCATGCGCCTCCGGATTCGCGTCGACGCCGACGACCGCGGCCGCGCCGCGCGAGAGCACCTCGGAGCCGTAGCCCTCCCCGCAGGCCATGTCGACGACCCGCTCGCCGACGGTGCGCGCCGCGATCCACTCGTACACGACGAGGTGCCGGCGGTACCAGTAGTTCTCCTCCGGCACGTCCGGCAGCGTGCGCTCGCCGGTCAGCTCCAGCGGGGGCACGCCGTCGGGCTGGTTCGACTGAACGTATGCGGTCTCCATGAGGGGCGACAGGGTAGAGTGCCGCGCCCGATGGAGGCTCCACGCACCGACGAGGACATCCGCGACGTCAACACGCGCTACCACGACGTCGCGGCGGACAGCTACGACGCCAAGTGGGGCATCGACTTCGGCGAGCCGGGACGCGAGCAGGTGCTGATGAAGCTGCGCAAGGTGCTCGACGCCGCGGCGCTCGAGCGCGGCTGGGAGCGCTCGCTGGAGATCGGCTCGGGCACCGGCTACTTCTCGCTGAACCTGCTGCAGGCCGGCACGATCGGACAGGCGACCTGCACGGACATCTCGCCCGGCATGCTCGCGACGCTGCGCGGCAACGCCGAGCGGCTCGGGCTGGAGGTCGAGACGGTCGCGACCGGCGCGGAGGCGCTGCCGTTCGAGGACGCCTCGTTCGACCTCGTGCTCGGCCACGCGATCCTCCACCACATCCCCGACCTGCCGAGCGCGTTCGCGGAGTTCTTCCGCGTGCTGAAGCCGGGCGGGACCGTCGTGTTCGCCGGCGAGCCGTCGCGCTACGGCGACCGCATCGCGCGTATCCCGAAGCGCGGGGCGGCCGCGGTCGCGCCGCTGTGGCGGCGGGCGATCGGGGCGCGCGCGGCGGGCAGCGTCGCGTACGCGAACGGCAACGGCCCCAACGGCCACGACGCGCACGCCGAAGACCACGCGCTGGAGCGGTTCGTCGACATCCACGCGTTCGCGCCGAGCGACCTCGGCGCGGCGGCGCGCGGCGCCGGCTTCGCCGACGTGACGGTGCGCGGCGAGGAGCTCGTGGCGAACTGGTTCGGCTGGACGAACCGCGTGCTGGAGGCGACCGCCGTCCCGGAGGACGTGCCGTGGGGCTGGCGCCAGTACGCGTACCGCGGCTACCTCGCGCTCCAGCAGCTCGACCAGCGGCTGCTCGAGGGCCGGCTGCCGGCGGCGATCTTCTACAACCTGCTGATCTCAGGTCGCAAAGCGGCCTGAGCGACCGCCAGGCGAGCCGCCTCGAGCGCGCTCGTCACGGCCGGGTCCGACAGCAGCCCCGGCGCCGCGACGGAGTCGCCGCACAGATAGACGCCGTCGCCGCGGTCGATCGCGGGGCGGTCGCGCCAGCTCGCGCCGACCGGGTCGAGCGCGCCCGAGCGGCCGTCGAGCAGCTGGCGGCGACGGAAGACGACGCGCTCGCGCCAGTCGCCGCCCGCGAAGCCCGCGTCGAGCAGCGCCTCCAGCCGGCGCTCGCCGTCGTCCGTCGACTCGCCCGGGCGCAGCGGCATCTGCGCCTGCACGAGCGCGTGACCCTTCGGCGCCAGCGACGGGTCGGGCTTGCTGTAGGTCTCGATCCAGCCGGCCTCGTCGAGGTCCCACACGACGAACGGCGTGCGGCGCGTGCCGCTGAGCCCGAGGTCGAGCGCGACCGTGCGGCCGCTCGGCCACGCGAGCGCGTCGTCGCCCAGCAGGGTCGCGGCGTCGCGCAGCTCGGTCGCGACGATCGCCGGCCCGCCGGCCGCCAGCTCGGACGGCTCACGCACGCGCGCCCCGGTCTCGATCGCGACGCCGCGCTCGCGCGCGCCCCGCTCGAGCGCGGCGATCAGCGCGCTCCAGCCGCCGCGCACGTAGCGCGCTCTCGGCGGCAGCTCGAGGAACGCCTGGCGGAAGCGCGCCCACACGAACCCTGCCGCCAGCTCCCCCGGGTCGTGGTGGAAGGCGAACACGCCGCAGGCGCGCGACAGCAGCTCCGCCGCCTCGTCGCCGCAGCGCCGCGCGACCCACGCGCGGAACGGCACGTCGTCGGGCGCCTCGCGCACGCGCCACAGCGTCAGCACGGCCCGCGAGAGCGCGAGTGGCGGCGTGCGGCGGCGCTTCCCGCCGGCACGGAAGAAGATCCCGCCCAGCGGCGGCCGCGCGACCGGCGGCAGCAGCTCGCGCTCGCGCAGGAAGCGCCACAGCGTCCCGTTCGCGTACAGCACGTGCGGGCCGAAGTTCGCCACGAACGGCGGCTCCGTGCCGCGACCGCGGCCGCCGAGCCGCTCGTGCGCCTCGAGCAGCCGCACGCTCGCGCCGCCCTCCGCGCAGCCGATGCTGGCGACCAGCCCGGCGATGCCGCCTCCGACGACGGTGATCTCGGTCATGTGAACGCTCCCGTTCGCGATGTGCGGATGTACGGTACGCTCGATGCGGACTCTCCTCCAGGGCCAATCTCGTGCCCATGAACCGGACCAAGCGCGGTGGAGCTGCTGCTGACGCTCGCGCGCGCGGAGGGTCATGAGCCGCTGCACGCGCAACTCGAGCGCCAGCTGCGCGAGGCGATTCGCGGCGGACGCCTCGCGACCGGCGCGCGCCTGCCGGCCACGCGCGTGCTGGCGGCCGAGCTCGATGTCTCGCGCGGCGTCGTCGTCGAGGCGTACGCGCAGCTGACGGCCGAGGGCTACCTGCGCACGCGCCGCGGCGCGGGCACCGTCGTCGCGGCTGCGGCGCGCCCCGCGCCCGCGCCGCAGCCGTCGCCGCACCCGCGGCCGGTGCCGGAGGACTTCCATCCCGGCACGCCGGACCTCGCCGGCTTCCCGCGCGCGGCGTGGCTGCGCTCGCTGCGCGCCGTCCTGCGCGACGCGCCGCACGACGCGCTCGGCTACGCCAACCCGGCCGGCACGCCGGAGCTGCGCCAGGCGCTCGCGCGCTACCTCGGCCGCGCGCGCGGCGTCGCGGTCGACGCCGATCGCACGCTCGTGACGAGCGGGCTCACGCAGGGCGTCGCGCTCGCCTTCCGCGCGCTGCGCCGCCGCGGCGCGCGGCGCGTCGTCGTCGAGGACCCCGGCTTCACGGTCCACCGCGGGATCGCCGCCCACTGCGGCCTGGAGGTCGTGCCGGTCCCGGTCGACGCGCACGGCCTCGTGACGGACGCGCTCGCGGACGTCGACGCCGACGTCGCGCTCGTCACGCCGGCCCACCAGATGCCGCTCGGCGGCGTGCTCGCGCCCGAGCGGCGCGCGGCGCTGGTGGCGTGGGCGGAGGCACGCGACGCGTACGTGATCGAGGACGACTACGACGCCGAGCACCGCTACGACCGCGAGCCGGTGGGAGCGCTGCAGGGGCTCGCGCCCGAGCGCGTGCTCTACGCCGGCTGCGCGAGCAAGGTGCTCGCCCCCTCGCTGCGACTCGGCTGGCTGGTGCTGCCGCAGGCGCTCGTCGCGCAGGTGGCGACGGAGAAGGCGCTGGACGACCTCGGCACGTCGGCGCTCGACCAGCGCGCGCTCGCCGACTTCCTCGAGCGCGGGGAGCTCGACCGCCACCTGCGGCGCATGCGCCCGCGCTACCGCGCGCGCCGCGACGCGCTGATCGCCGCGCTCGCGCGCGAGCTGCCGAGCTGGCGGGTCACCGACGGGATCGCGGCCGGGCTCCATGTCGTGGCGCTGCTGCCGGAGGCGGTCGACGAGGCGGCGTTCCTGGCGGCCGCGGCGGAGCGCGGGATGCGCCTGCACGGGCTGTCGTGGTTCCGCGCGAGCGGCCCCTCGGCCGGCGTCCCGCCCGGCCTCGCGCTCGGCTTCGGCAACGCGAGCGAGCCGGCGATCGCGCGTGCGGTCGCGCAGCTCGCGAAGGTCGCCGCGACGGTGCCGGGAGCGACGCCGCACGCGGCGCCCGCCGCCGCTCAGCGCGGGTCGGAGGCCGCGGCCGCGCGGTAGCGCTCGAGCGCGCGCCGGCGCTCCTGCGCGTGGTCGACGACCGGCGCCGGATAGTCGCGCCCGATCGCGCAGCCGGCGGCGGCCTGCTCCGCGGCGCTCATGCGCCACGGCTCGACGAGCCGCTCGTCCGGCACGCCGCGCAACTCGGGCACCCAGCGGCGCACGTAGGCGCCGTCGGGATCGTGGCGTCTCTGCTGCAGCGCGGGGTTGAGCAGGCGGCGGAAGGCCGGCGCCGGGTCGACGCCGACGGAGGCGATCCACTGCCAGTTGCCGTTGTTCTGCGAGACGTCGCCGTCGAGCAGCCAGCGCATGAACCATGCCTCCCCGGCGCGCCAGTCGAGCTGCAGGTCCTTCGTCAGGAACGAGCCGACCACGAGCCGCGCGCGGTTGTGCATCCAGCCGCACGCGCGCAGCTGGCGCATCCCGGCGTCGACGAGCGGATAGCCGGTGCGGCCCTCCTGCCAGGCGGCCAGCAGCTGCGGGTCCTCGTCCCAGGCGAGCGCGCGCATGCGCGGCTGGTGCTCGTGGAGGCGGTTGCCGGGATGGTGCAGCAGCACGTGCGCGTAGAAGTCGCGCCAGGCGAGCTGGCGCACGAACGCGGCCGCGCCGGCGCCACCGCGTCTGCGCGCGCGCTCCTCGAGCTCGCGCGGCGAGAGCGTGCCGAAGCGCAGGTGCGGCGACAGCCGGGAGGTGCCGCCGGCGAGGCGGTCGTGACGGTCGCCGTAGACGTCGAGGTCGCTCGCGAGCCAGCGCGCGAGCGTCTCGCGCGCGGCGACCTCGCCGGGCTCGGCGGCGCGCTCCGGCAGCTCGGCCCGCGCGTGCAGGGCCAGCTCCGCGAGCGTCGGGAGGGCGCCGCGCTCCAGCCCGTGCGGCAGCGCCGGCAGCCGCGCCGGCGCGCGGTGGACGGTGCGGCGCTCGAGCGTGCTCCAGACGCGATGGAAGGGCGTGAAGACGGTGAACGGCTTGCCGGAGCCGGTGCGCGGCTTGCCGATGTCGGCGACGAAGTTCCCGGGCCCGGGGATCGCCTCGACGTCCGCCGCACGCAGCGCGTCGCGCACGCGCCGGTCGCGTGCGAGCGCGTACGGGGTCGCGTCGCTCGCCCAGTAGACCGCGCGGGCGCCGACCGCCGCGGCGAGCGCCGGCAGCTCGCGCTCGGCGGCGCCGTGACGCACGACGAGCCCGCTGCCGCGCTCGTGCAGCGCCGCGTCGAGCTCGCGCAGGCAGCCGAGCATGAAGGCGGTGCGCGGCGCCGACGCGAAGCGGCCGTTCAGCAGCACCGGGTCGAGCACGAAGGCGGGCACCACGCGCTCGTGCGCCGCGAGCGCGGCGACGAGCGGCGGGTGGTCGTGCAGGCGCAGATCGCGCCGCAGCCAGACGATCGCGGTGGACATCGCAGGCCCATACGTTCGGGTACCTGGATCGGATGCGTCGCCGCGGCAGCCTGGCGCCGCACCGGTCGCCCCCGCCGCGGTCCAGCTTGCCGGCCGGGCATAGACTTGGGCGCATGCCGGGCGGCCCGCTCCGCGACTTCCCTCTCTTCCCGCTCGGGCTCGTGGCGCTGCCGGGCGAGGTGGTCCCGCTGCACATCTTCGAGGAGCGCTACAAGACGATGATCGAGCGCTGCCTCGCCGACGACACCGAGTTCGGGATCGTGTGGCTGGCCGACGACGGCCTGCGCGAGGTCGGCTGCGCGTGCGAGATCACCGAGGTGGTCGACCGCGACGAGGAGGGCCGCCTGAACATCCTCGCGCGCGGCACGCGTCCGTTCCGGCTGCTCGAGCGGGAGGACCAGCTGCCGTATCCGGCGGGCGAGGTCGAGTTCCTGACCGATCGCCAGGAGGCCGTGGACGGCTCGCTCGCGTCGCTCGCGCGCGAGACGTACGCGGAGCTGGTCGAGCGGGCGACGGACAGCCGGCCGGAGGCGCTCGAGCTGGCGAAGATGGGCGCGTACGAGATGGCGGCGACGGTCGACTTCGGGCTCGACGCGAAGCAGGGACTGCTCGACATGCGCTCCGAGAACGCGCGCCTGCGGCTCGTCACGCGCCTCTTCCGCGCGGCGATGAAGCGGATGGAGTTCGTCTCGCACGCGCAGGCGCGGGCGCGCTCGAACGGCAAGGTGCGCTTCGGCTGAGGGGCGCCGGGTACGGCTCCGCGCATGAACCACCGCCGACGGCGGCGCCGTCGCCGGCGACTGGGAGGGCGAGGGTCCGGCCGCGGAAAGAGCGGGGCAGTAGCGCAGCCCGCTTAACGATCCGACCCGCCTGGCGGCGGGTCGGCGTGTACAGCGGTGTGTCGCAGCTCCTTGATACCGATCGAAGACTAGCAAGCCCTGCCCGGGCGGCTGAGCGCGGGGTTGATGAAGTCCCTCGGCGCATGATCGTGGCACCTGCTCTTTCGCCGCCCGGTCAGGCTTTGTGGCGGAGAGTGTGGGAATCGAACCCACCGGAAGGATCGCTCCCGGAGTCTCTGTATCAAGGAGCTGCGGCGACCACGCCGCTGCACCCTCCGTCATCAAGAACGTTATGAGAGCTCAGCGCGTCGGTCTACACACGGGATGTGTGAATTCACACCAACTATCGTGGAAGTCCACACACGTCTTGTGCGACTGCGCGGGTGAAGACGATCACGGGCGAGAGCTCGGGTCTGTGGACGGCGTCCTCGTCGCTGAACGTGACGGTCCCGTCCTGCGTGCGCAGGCGGTAGCGCAGCACCGATCCGCGCGGCGCCGGCAGCGTGAGATCGTCCTGCGCCTCCTCCGCGAGGTCTCTCGCGAATCTGCGCGCGTCGAGCAGCAGTCTCGCCGGCAGCTGCAGCGGGTCGCCGCCGTTGCAGCGCACCGTCCCGCCGTCGTTGACGAGCAACGTCAGTCTCGCGCCCGGGATCGAGCCCGTGCGGTGCAGGACGAACAGGTCGGGGTAGTCGGCGCCGCAGCCGCTCAGCGCCGCCGCCGCGAGGGCGGCGACCGCCAGCGGGACCGATCGCCTCACGCCACCACCGCCGCGCCGCCGCGCCGCGGGTCGCCGCCGCCCGACAGGGCGCCGGTCTCCGGGTCGCGCTCGACCGCCTGCACGCCGCCGAAGAACAGGTTCAGCGCGCGAAACGGCGCGACGGCGTGGCCGGCGGCCTCGAGCTCCGCGAGCGCGATCCCGGGCTCGGCGTAGACGACGCCGTCCTCGAAGTGGATCCGCGGCGCGCGCACCGCCTCCCCCGCCCGCAGCCCGCGGTCGACCACCGCGACGATCGTCTGCAGGATCGCCGAGCGGATGCGGTTCGAGCCGGCGCTGCCGAGCACGAGCTCGGGCACGCCGTCGCGCAGCACGGCCGTCGGCGCCATCATGCTCGGCATCCGCCGCCCGGCCGGGAATCTGTGGAAGCCGAGCGGGTTGAGGTCGTGCTCGCCGAGCATGTTGTTGAGGTGGATCCCCGTGCCCGGCACGACGATCCCCGCCCCCTCGCCGTTCGAGCACGTCACGCTGCACGCGCCCCCGGCGCCGTCGATCACCGCGACGTGCGTCGTCGAGCCGAGCCGGCTCGCGATGAAGCGCTCGGCGAAGTCCGGCTGGTCGAGGCCGTCGAGGAACGCCGGCGTGCGCTCGCGCTGCGTCGCGTCCATCGCGGCGACGAGCTCGTGCAGCGACGGCGGGCCGTCGGCGCGGTCGAGCAGCGCGAGCGCGAGCGCGATCAACGTGCCGCCGGCCGACGGGGGCGGGTTCGTGAGCACCTCGCGGCCGCGATACGACGCGCGCACCGGATCGCGCAGCACCGTCTCGTAGGCGGCGAGGTCGGCCCGCGTCACGAGGCCGCCCTGCTCGGCCAGCAGCTCCACCACCGTGGCTGCCACGTCGCCCTCGTAGAACGGCCGCGCACCCTCCGCGCCGAGCCGCTCGATCGACTCCCCGAGCGCAGGCTGACGCACGCGCTCGCCCTCAGCCAGCACGCGCCCGCCGGGCGCGTAGATCGCCGCCACCTCGGGCGTCAGCGTCACGATTCCGTCGAGGATCTCGACGACGTACGCCTGCTGCGCGTTGAGCGGCACGCCATCGCGCGCGAGCGCGGCGGCGGGCGCCGTCAGCTCGCGCAAGGGGATCCGTCCGAAGCGCTCGGCCGCCGTGCAGATCCCGTGCGCCATCCCGTACGTGCCGACCGACGCGGCGCCGACGTTGAACAGCTGGACCGCGTCGCCGAAGTTCACGTCGACCGGCACCAGCTCGGCGCGCTGCGCATGGTCGGCGCCCCGCCCCGGCACCTCGATGAAGAAGTCGAGCACGACGGGCTGCCGCCCGTCGCCCGGCACCACGAGCATGTAGCCGCCCGCCCCGAGCCCGGTCAGCAGCGGCTCGGCCGCGAACGACGCGAGCATCGCCCCGAGCGCCGCGTCGACGGCGTTGCCGCCTGCGCGCAGGACGTCCGCGCCGGCCTCCGCGCTGAGCGGATGGCCGGCTGCGACGACGCCCTTCCCGGCCGCGCGCTCGGTCACGGCCGGGAGCATAGGCGGCGGGTCAGCCGCGGGGGAGGAACTCCGGTACGTCCAGCTCGCGCGAGGAGCGCGGGGCGCCCGCGCGCATCACGCGCGGCTCGCCGGCCGGCTCGCGCAGCTCCGTGCGGATGCCGGCGGCGCCCAGCTCGTCGCGCGCGGCCTTGCGCCCGCGCTGGTCGCCGTAGCCGGTCGCGACGACGGTGACCCACACCTGGTCGTCGAGCTTCTCGTCGACCATCGCGCCGAAGATGATGTTCGCGTCCGGATGGGCCGCCTCGGAGACCGCCTTCGCCGCCTCGTTGACCTCCCACAGCGAGAGGTTGTGGCCGCCGGTGATCGACAGCAGGATCGAGCGCGCGCCCTCCATGCTCGTCTCCAGCAGCGGCGAGGCGACGGCCTGCTCGGCCGCCTCGATCGCGCGCCGCTCGCCGATGCCCATGCCGATCCCGAGCAGCGCGCTGCCGGCGTCCGACATGATCGTGCGCACGTCCGCGAAGTCGAGGTTGATCAGCCCCGGCAGCGTGACGAGGTCGGAGATGCCCTGCACGCCCTGGCGCAGCACGTCGTCGGCGACGCGGAAGGCGTCGACCATCGAGGTGCCCCTGTCGAGCACGGACAGCAGGCGGTCGTTCGGGACGACGATCAGCGTGTCGACCTCGTCGGCGAGCGCCTGCACGCCGTCGTCGGCCTGCGAGCGCCGGCGCGAGCCCTCGAAGCCGAACGGCTTCGTCACGATCCCGACCGTCAGCGCGCCGACTTCCCGCGCGATGCGCGCGACGACGGGCGCCGCGCCCGTGCCGGTGCCGCCGCCGGCCCCGGCCGTGATGAAGATCATGTCGGAGCCCTTGAGCAGCGCCTTGATGCGGTCGTACTCCTCCATCGCCGCCCGACGGCCGATCGCCGGGTCGGACCCGGAGCCGAGCCCGCGCGTGAGCGACTCGCCGATCGACAGCGTCAGGTGCGCGGCGGACTGCTGCAACGACTGCTGGTCGGTGTTGACGGCGATGAACTCGACGCCCGCGACCTCCGCCTCGATCATGCGGTTGACCGCGTTGACGCCGCCGCCGCCGACGCCGACGACGCGCAGGACGGGACCGAGCGGCCCGCCCGCCCGGCGGTCGCGCTCGTCGCGCGTGTAGTCGGCGCGCGGCATCACGCGCGGCGGCTCGAGCATGTTCTCCGGGATGTCGGAGGAGAAGGCCGCGCGCAGGCGCTCCTGCGGCGAGGGCGGCGCGACCTCGGGCTCGGTCTCGGCCGCGGCGGTCGACGCGAGCAGCGACGGATGCGGCGCAGCGGGTGCCTGGGGCGCCGCCGCCTCGACCGCTGCGCGGCCGGCGTGGGCCGCGTCGTCGGCGGCAGCCGCCGTCGCGTCCGCGGCGTCCTCGTCGGTTCTCCGGAAGAGAGCCGCCAGCGGACCTTCCCGCATGCTTGCGCGCTTACCGCTTGCCATTGCCGAGGACCTCCTTCGCGAGCGCCCGATAGGAATGGGCCGCGATGCCGTCCGGGTCGTACTTGAGCACCGACATGCCCTTCACGGGAGCCTCGGCGAAGCGGACCGTCTTCTTGATCCGCGACGCGAACACGCGATCCCCGAAGTTCTCCTCGAGGATCTCGATCGCCTCCTTGGCGTGCAGCGTCCGCGTGTCGAAGAGCGTGGGCAGGATGCCCTCGATCTCGACGTTGGGGTTGAGGTTCTCGCGGATCATCGAGAGCGTGTTCTGGAGCTGGATGAGGCCCCGCATCGACAGATACTCGCATTGCACGGGGACGATCACCTTGTGCGCCGCCGTGAGGGCGTTGATCGTGAGCAGCCCGAGGCTCGGCGGCGTGTCGATGAAGATGAAGTCGTAGTCGTCCTCGATCGCTCTGAAGGCCTTCTGCAGCGAGCGCTCGCGGCCGATCTGGGCGGCCATCGCGATCTCTGCGCCGGCGAGGTCGATCGAGGAGCAGGCGACGTCGATCTCGCGCTTGCGGATCGCCTCGCGGATCGACGTGTGGTGCACGAGCACGTCGTACATCGAGATCTCGACCGTGTCGGGGTCGATCCCCTGCGACATCGTCAGGTTGCCCTGCGGGTCCATGTCGCAGCACAGCACGCGATGGCCCTCTTCCGCGAAGGCCACGGCGAGATTCAGCGTGGTGGTGGTCTTGGCGACGCCGCCCTTCTGGTTGGCGAACGCGATGACCTTGGCCGTGGAGCTCACAGCAGCCGTCTCCGATGCGGTCGGGAAACCATACGCGCCTCTATTCGCAGTGGTCATCGGGAATCCTCCTGCCGGTGGACGGCTACGCTCCCGGCCGCGTGCCAGCTCTCGCCGACAAGCGCCTCGTGTTCGTGACCGGCAAGGGCGGGGTCGGCAAGTCGACCGTCGCGATCGCGCTCGGGATCGCCGCCGCGCGGCGCGGCCTGCGCACGATCGTCGTCGAGCTGAGCGGGCAGGCGCGCGCCGCCGAGGCGTTCGGGATCGCGGCGCCCACGGCCGAGGAGGTGCACCTGGCGGACGACCTGCACGCGATGTCGGTCGGCGCGGAGGAGGCGCTGGAGGAGTACCTGCACGAGCGCGCCGGACGCGTCGGCGACCTGCTCACCGCCTCGCGCGCCTTCCACGCGTTCGCGAGCGCGACGCCCGGCATGCGCGAGCTGATGACGATCGGCAAGGCGTGGGAGCTGGCGCAGGACCCGCGCCGCATCTCGGGGACGCGCCCCTACGACCTCGTGGTCGTCGACGCGTTCGCGACCGGGCACGCGCTCGGCGCGTTGCGCACGCCGGCGACGTTCGCGGAGATCGCGCGCGTCGGCCCGATCGCGCACCAGGGCCGCACGATCGACGCGACGTTGCGCGACCCGGCGCAGACGGCGGTCGTCGCCGTCGCGCTGCCGGAGGAGATGCCGGTGACGGAGACGCTGACGCTGCGGCGCGGGCTGCGCGAGGCGATCGGGCAGGAGCCGGCCGCCGTGGTCGTGAACGCGTGCCTGCCGGAGCGGCTCGGGCCGCGGCAGGCGAAGAGCGTCGCGGAGGCGCTCGAGGCGACGGAGGATCGCGTCGCGCACGCGGCGCTGCGCGCCGCCGCCTCCGAGCACGCGCGCGCGAGCGCCCAGCGCGAGCAGGCCGCGCGACTGGCCGACGGCTGCGACGGCGCTGCGCTGATCGAGCTGCCGTACCTGGTCGCGGACGCGCTCGACCGTGCAGCCCTCGACGCCCTCGCCGACCGTCTTGAGGCGCTGCTGTGAACGGCGGCGTCGCCGCCTGGCTCGCCGACGCGCGCGTGTGCGTGGTCGGCGGCTCCGGCGGCGTCGGCAAGACGACCAGCGCGGCCGCGCTCGCGGCCGGCATGGCGGCGGGCGGGCGCAGAGTCGCGGTCGTGACGATC
>DASVFS010000090.1:0-11373 GCA_036379915.1 Conexibacter sp.
GTCGACGAGCGCTTCTACCGCCTCGCCCCCGGCGGCCCGGGCTCCCGCGTTCGGCGGGCCGCGAAGCTCGCGCAGCACGTGCCGGACATGCTCCGCTACGCCCGGCGCGCGCGCGCCGCCGACGTCGTGCACTTCCAGTGGCTGACCGTGCAGCCGCTCGACGTCCACCTGCTGCCACGCTCGCGGCCGCTCGTCCTCACCGCCCACGACGTGCTCCCGCGCGAGCCGCGGCCGGGCCAGCGTGACGCGCAGCGCCGCCTGTACGAGCGCGTCGAGGCGGTCGTCGTGCACTCCGAGCACGGCGCCGGCCGCCTGCGCGAGGAACTGGGGATCGACCCGGCGCGCGTGCACGTGATCCCACACGGCGCGTTCACGCACCTGGCCGCGATGCCGCCGGCCGACGCGGCCGCGCCCCTCCCGCCCGAGCTCGCCGCGACCGACGCGCCCGTCGTCCTCTGCTTCGGCCTGATGCGCCCCTACAAGGGGATCGACGTGCTGCTGGAGGCGTGGGCCGGAATCGCGGACGCCGAGCTGTGGATCGTCGGGCTGCCGAAGATGGACATCGCGCCGCTGCGCGCGGCGGCGCCGCCGAACGTGCGCTTCGTGCCGCGCTTCGTCGTCGACCGCGAGGTCCCGGCGTTCTTCCGCCGTGCCGACCTCGTCGTGCTGCCCTACCGCGAGATCGACCAGTCGGGCGTGCTGTTCACCGCGCTCGCGTTCGGCACCCCGCTGCTGCTGAGCGCGGTCGGCGGCTTCCCCGAGGTCGCCGCGAGCGGCGCCGCCGAGCTCGTCCCTCCGGGCGACGCGGCCGCCCTGCACACGGCGCTCGCCCGCCTGCTCGCCGACCCGGCCGCGCGCGAGCGGCTCGGCGCGGCCGCGCGCACCGCGGCCGCCACGACCTACTCCTGGGACGCGATCGCCGCGCAGCACCTCGCGCTGTACGAGACGCTGCGGCGCTGAGGCGTCAGTCGTCCCAGAAGCCCTCGTGGATCAGCTCGCCGTCTCTGTCGTGGTGCGGGCCGATCACGACGTACGACATCCCCTCGGGACCGGCCTCGAACTGGCGCGTGACGCTCGGCGCGAGGCGGATCGCGTCGAGCGCGCGGATCTCGCAGACCTCGTCGTCGAGCTTCACGCGTCCGCCGCCGGAGACGATCACCGCCACCTCCTCGGCCTCGTCGTGTCTGTGCGCGAAGCCCTGCCGTCTGTTCGGACGCAGCACGTGGTAGGCGACGCCCGTTCTCTCCGCCTCCAGCGCGCGACTCGCGAAGTGCGCCTCGCCGATCTCCGCGTAGCCGAATCTCGGCGCCGAGTCGTCGACCGACGCCAGGTTCTTGATCGTGTAGCTCATGCCGGCGAGCGTACCCCGCCGCCGCGCCGCGACGCGTCCGGTCGCTCGTCAGAATCCCGGACGTGCTCGTCCTCGCGATCGTCTTCTGGGTGTGCGCGGCCCTGATCGTCTACACCCAGCTCGGCTACGGCCTGCTGCTCGCGCTGCTGGCGCGACTGCGCCCGGCGCCCGCGGCGGCGGCTCCGCAGGGCGAGCTGCCGTCCGTCTCGCTCGTCGTCGCCGCCTACGAGGAGGAGGCGGTGATCGCCGAGAAGGTCGCGAACGTGCGCGCGCTCGACTACCCGGCCGACAAGTTCGAGCTGATCGTCGCCTGCGACGGCTCGCCCGACGCGACGCCGCAGCGGGCGCGCGAGGCCGGCGCCGACGTCGTGCTCGAGCTGCCGCGCGGCGGCAAGATCCGCGCGCAGGACGCGGCGGTGCGCGGCGCGAGCGGCGAGATCACGGCCTTCTCGGACGCGAACGCCTTCTGGGCGCCCGACGCGCTGCGCCGCCTCGTCGCCCCGTTCGCAACCGACCGGAGAGTCGGTTACGTCTGCGGGAACGTCTCGTTCGCCAACGACGACGGCGGGACGAACCAGGAGGGCGTCTACTGGCGCTACGAGATGGCGCTGCGGGGCTGGGAGTCGCGCCTCGCCTCGGTCACCGGCGGCAACGGCGCGATCTACGCGACGCGCAGAGCCTCCTACATCGAGGTCGACCCGATCATGGGTCACGACCTGTCGTTCCCGTTCAACATGGTCAAGCGGGGGTGGAAGGCGCTCTACGCGCCCGACGCGCGCGCGAGCGAGAAGATGGTGCCCACGATCGAGGGCGAGTTCGCGCGCAAGCGGCGGATGATGGGCCACGGCTGGCCGATCGTCCTCACGGGTGGGCTGCTGTCGCCGAAGGGCTACGGTCCGCTCTACGCGCTGATGATCCTCTCGCACCGCGTGCTGCGCTATGCGCTGCCGTTCGTGCACCTGCTCGCGCTGCTCGCCAACTCGCTGCTGCTGACGACGAGCTGGGTGTACGTCGCGACGATGGCGTTGCAGTGCCTGCTCGTCGCCGCGGCCGTGCTCGCGCGCTGGGTCCCGCACCGCCTGCTGCTCGTCGCGCGCTGGTACGTGCTGACGCAGGCCGCGCTCGCGCTCGGCCTGTGGGACTGGCGGCGTCACGGCACCGAGGCAGGCTGGTCGCCGCCGGAGGGCACGCGGTGATCGTGCGCGCGCTCGACCTGCTGGTCGGCGGCGTCGCGGCGCTGCTGACGGCTCCGCTCGTCGCGCTCGCCGCCCTGCTGATCCGGCTCGAGTCGCCCGGGCATCCGATCTATCGGCAGCGCCGGGTCGGCCGCGACGGCCGGCCGTTCGAGATCTACAAGCTGCGCACGATGGTCAGAGGGGCCGAGTTCACCGGCGCCGGCCTCGCGATCCAGGAGGGCGACGACCGCATCACGCGCGTCGGCGCGTTCCTGCGCCGCACGTCGCTCGACGAGCTGCCGAACCTGTGGAACGTCGTGCGCGGCGAGATGTCGATCGTCGGCCCGCGTCCGACGGTCCAGGTCCAGGTCGACCAGTACAGCGAGCGTCAGCGCGGTCGCCTGCGGGTCAAGCCGGGCATCACCGGCTGGGCGCAGGTGAACGGGCGCGCGTCGCTGCCGTGGAGCGAGCGGATCGAGCTGGACCTCTGGTACGTCGAGCACCGCTCGCTGGCGCTGGATCTGCGGATCCTCGCGCGGACCGTGCGGATGGTGCTGCGCGGCGAGGGGCTCTACAAGGGCGAGACGGGCGGGTGGGGCAAGTGAGCCGGAGAGCCGTCCTGCTCACCGGCGTCGGCAAGCGCTACGACATCGTCTCCGCGTTCGCGCAGCACACGACGACGATCGCGGCGGACCCGAGTCCGCTCGCGCCGGCGCAGTACGCCGCGCACGTGCGCGTCGCGCCGCCGCGGATCGACGATCCGGGCTACGTGCCGTTCCTGGCGGAGGTGTGCGCGCGACACGACGTGGGCGCGGTGGTGCCATTGACCGACCTCGACATCGAGGTGCTCGCGCAGGCGCGCGCGGACGGAATCCTGCCCGCGTTGGTGCCCGATCCGGAGATCGCGCGTGCGACCTACGACAAGTACGAGACGCACCACCTGCTGCTCAGACACGGCCTGCCGTCGCCGCCGACCGTGCTGCCCGGCGAGCCCGTGGACTCCTACCCCGTGATGGTCAAGCCGCGGCGCGGCTCGGGCGCGCGCTCGATCCACCTCGCGCACGACGCCGAGGAGGCCGCCTTCTTCGTGACGTACGTGCAGGAGCCGACGATGGTGCAGCGCGCGATGGACGGGCCGGAACTCTCGATGGACTGCCTGTCCGACCTCGACGGCCGCTGCCTCAACGTGATCCCGCGCACGATGCTGGAGTCGCGCGGCGGCGAGTCGATCAAGGGCGCGCCGCTCGACGACCGCGAGCTGGTGGAGCTGGGGCGTCGTGTCGTCGAGGCGCTCGGGGTGCGTGGCCCCTGCACGGTGCAGGCGTTCCGCGACAAGCAGATCGGCCTCGGCATCACCGACGTCAACACGCGCTTCGGCGGCGCCTTCCCGGCGCCGATGTACGCCGCGCTGCCCGGCCGCACCTACCCGGAGCTGATCGTGCGGATGGCGAGCGGCGAGCGCGTGGAGCCGCACGTCGGCGAGTACGTCGCCGGCCGCCACTTCACGCGCTACTACTGGCAGCTCGAGCTCGACGAGCAGATGCGCCCGACCGGCCGCGACATCGTCGACCCGCCCGGCCCGCCGGCACCGCGCCGCTGAGCTACACCCAATCCGCTCTATGTCCCTATAATGTCCTACCTGTAGGACAAGGAGGCGACATGGTGATGACCCTCTCAACCGAAGAGCGACTTGAGGAAGTAGACCGACGAGTCGTCGCCGTCAAGGAAGGGTTCGTCGACGCGATCAGTCGTCTCCAGGAGTCGCTTGAGGTCGATGAGACGTTCGAGGCGCGGTGGCGGGAGATCGCGGATCGCATCAAGGAGCTGCGACATGGGCTCCAGCCGCAGGACTTCGACAAGGAGCAGGTCGCCACGCTGGGCGGCATCCTGCTCGACATGCGGGACAGCATCGACGCTGTCAACGCAGCCCCGCACTTCCAGAACCTCGAGGCGTTCGACGCGCTGCTGGTCGATCTCGAGCGCATCCGGCATGTCGTCCGGGACGCCCTCGATGAGTACGTCGCCGGCTCGAGACAGGACGTCGGCCTGCTGATCCAGGACATCGACGAGTGGCTTCCGACCACCCCCCGTCAGGCGGTCGCCGAGTTGGCCGGAGTCGATCGTCGTACGGTGACGCGCTGGGCTAGGAGATCTTCGCCGCCAACCCGCCGAATGCAGATGGTGGGACAGCTCATCTCGATCCTTCGTCACAACTGGACCGAGGAGGGGATCGTCGCGTGGTTCCATCGGCCGCGACGGGACCTTGGCGGTCGCACCCCGCTTGCCGTGCTGTCGTCCGAGAACTTCGACGAAGATGTGTTGCTCTCGGCGGCGCGAGCGGGACGATCACAATATGCCTCGTAGGCCGCCCGTCGTCATCGGCTGGGAGGGGCTCGCCTTTCGTGCGACGAGCTACGACGTCCCGTTGTGGGTGAATCCGAACCGGCGAAGCGGGCGCTGGAACATCGCGGGCCGCGGCTGCACGCAGTACTTCTCCCTCGACGCGGAGGCGCCCTACGCCGAACTGCTTCGCAGCGAGGATCTGCGCACCGAGCGCGAAGCGCAGTCGTTCTTCGCGGTGCTGTGGCAGGTCCGGGTCGACGATGGCGCGGTCGTCGACTACAGCACGTTCGAGAAGGCAGAGGCCGCCGGATTTCCGTCTGAGGCGTTGGTCGAAGACGACCATGAGCGGTGTCAGGCGGAGGCGACGTGGCTGCAGAGCCACAACGTGCGCGGGGTGCTGAGTCCGTGCGCTGCGCTGCCTGGGAGCACCAACTTGACGCTGTTCGGACCGCGGACGCAGGCCGACTGGGACGCGAAGGTGAGGCTGGCTTCGACGCTTCCGACGCAGCGCATCACCAAAGGGCATCCGCCGCCCGGGCTGGTCTCGCGAACGCGTTTCTACGGGCAGGCGCACGCCGATCTCGTGGAGTATCGAAGTGCGCAGCGCCGCCTCTTCCAGATGCGACCAAGAAGGGACGCATCCGCGTGACGGCCGTCAGCGCCCTCGCAGCACGCGCACGACACGCGCACGGGAGCTGCCGGCTGCGTTGAGCGCGTCGGCGCGCGTGGACGCGATCGCGCGATAGACGCCCGCGCGCCCGAGCCGGACGCTCGCGGCGAAGCGTCCCGTCGCGTCGGCCGCGACGCCGAGCGCGGTGACGCGCCGCCACGCGCTTCTCGACACGCGCCGCTCGACCACCACGCGCACCCGTGCCTTCGGCGGCGAGGTCGAACCCGACAGCTGCAGCGTGGCTCCGGCTCGCAGGCGGGCGCGCGCCGCCGCCAACCGCATGCCGGCGCGCACGTGCGCGTCGACGACCGCCGACGTCAGCTCGCGTCCGCCGGGCAGCGTCGCGACTGCTCGCAGGGAGCCGTTGACGAGCAGCGCGGGCGCCGCGCTCCAGATCCCGTCGACGCCGGTGCGCACCGCGGCGACCGCCTGCCACTGCCCGTCCGCGCCGCGCTGCTCGACGCGCACCGGGAAGCCGGCCGGCCGCCGCCCGCTCGCCAGCGTGAGCCGCCCGGTCAACAGCCACGGCGCCTGCTCGATCGGCGCGCCGACCGGGCCGAGCGTGAGCCGCTCGCGCGGCGCGGGCATGCGCGCCGCGACGGCGCGGCGGATCTGCGGCAGCAGCGCGTACAGCGCGCCGCCCGGGCAGCTCGTGAAGTCCGCGTCGCGGTGGCCCGCGATCCGCTGGAAGCGCACGAGCGACCCGCGCGGGTGCGCGTTGACGCCTCGCTCGCCGCCGATCGAGCGCTCGACGATGCTGCCCTGCGCCGGCACGCCCGCGAGCGAGAGCCGCCACGCGAGCAGCCGCTCGAGCGCCTCCAGCGCGGCGGGCGGCGGGACGCTCAGGGTATAGCTGCCGATCATCGCCACGCCGGTCGACAGCGTGTTCCAGCCGCCGGAGTGCGCGCCGATCACCGGCTGCTCGACGCCGCCCGCGCGCCCTTCGAAGACCGTCCCGTAGCGGTCGACGAGGTAGTCGTAGCCGATGTCGTTCCACTCGTTCCCGTCGCGGTGGAAGAGGCAGATCCCGAGCACGAGCGCGGCCGACTGCGACGGCGGATACGTCGACAGCGACTCGGTGTGGTGGACGACGGCGAAGTCGACGCGCCCGTAGCGCGCCTGCGCGCGCGGGCGGCAGCGGTTCTGCGGATCCCACGCGCCGCGCGGCACGATCGGCGGGCGCCCGCCCGCGGCCGCCTCGGCGCGCACGGCGACCGACGGGCGGCCGACGGCGACCGCGCGCACGCGCAGCCCCCGCACCGGCCGCGCGCCGCGCAGCTGCACCGCGACGGCGCGGCCGCTCCACACCGGCTCGCCGGATACGACGCGCGCCCAGCGCGTCCAGCGGCCGCTCGGACGCAAGGCGCGCAGCTGCGGCCGCACGCCCTCGCCGCGCCACTCCGCGCCCACCAGCTCGAACGCGCGCGCCGGCCGCAGCGGCGGCGTGCGCCAGTGCGCGGCCGCGCCCGTCCCCGCCGGTAGGGCGACGGCGAAGGTCGCGGGAGGCGCTGCGGACGCGCGCGCGGCCGGGACCGCGGCGAGCAGGGCGACGACGACGGCGAGCAGGAGCGTCCGGCGCATGGGGCGTGCGGATCGTGGCACCGACCCGGAAACACCGGCGGTGTCGCGACGGTGCGGCGCCGCGCTCAGGCGCTGGCCGCGCGCGGGCGTCTGCGCGGACCCGCCGCGCGTCTGCGTCCGGCTCCGCCGCGCGCAGAGCTCGCCGTCCGCGTCGCCCAGCAGGCGTCGACGAACGCGGCGATCTCGCCCGTCAGCCGCTCCGGCCGCGTGCGCAGCTCGAGGATCGAGTCGGCGTTCAGCAGCCGCCCGTTCGGCAGCTCGGCGGCGAGCATGTCGGCGTCCGAGAACGGGTGCACCGGGTCGCGCGGGTGGCCGATCACGAGCGCCGGCGCCTCGAACGTGCGGCGCTCGCTGCGGTGCGGCGCGATGCGCCCGAAGAACAGCCCCTGCAGCACGGCCGCGCTCGGGCCCGGGTCCTGCGCGACCCAGTCGACCAGGATCTCGGCGACCAGCGGCAGCGGCCGCCGCGGCACGCGCCGCGCGACCGCCTGCACGCCCTTCATGACCGGCTCGCCGAACGTGAGCGCGACCAGCAGCGGCGTGAACGCGATCGCGGCGCCGAGCAGCGCGTTGTCGAGCACGGGCATCTCGAGCAGCATCCCGCGCAGACGCTCCGGCGCCGCGGAGGCGACCTCGAGCGTCACGTTCGCGCCGAGCGAGGTCCCGCCGATCACCGCCTGCTCGATCTCCAGCTCGTCGAGCAGCGCGACCGTCTGGCGGCCGAACGTCGTCATCGAGTAGCGCCACATGTCGCGCGGGCGATCCGAGCCGCCGTGGCCGAGCGGGTCCATCAGCACCACCCGCTCGCCGCGGGCGGCGAGCGCCCGCGCGAGCGGCTCCTGCATCCGCTGCGACAGCAGCAGCCCCGGCAGCAGCACGGTCACGCGCGGACCGTCGCCGTGGACGGAGTACGCGATCCGCTGGCCCTCGTGCACGAAGAACGCCATCGTTTCGAGGGTACCGCGCCCCCGTCGGCGCGGGGACAGCACGCCCAAGCGAGCGCCAACGCGCCAAGCTCGCCGCCGCGAAGCCCCACTGCGCACCGTCGCACCGGCGAATGCGTCAAGCTCCCGCGTCCCGTCGCACCCTTCCTCCTGCAGCACGCTCCCATGAAGCCAGCCGTACGCGACCGCCTCGGTCGCACGATCGAGGACATCGGACCCCTGCCGGTGCTCAGCGGCACGGTCGCGCGCGTGCGCGCGCTGGCCGCCGACCCCGACGCGACGACGCCGCAGCTCGTCGCCGTGATCGACGACGACGAGTCGTTCAGCACGAACCTGCTGCGCTACGCCAACTCCGCCGCCTACGCGCGACCGCTGCGCGCGCGCACGATCCACCAGGCGGTGACGATGGTCGGTCGCGACGCGCTCGCGCGCATCGCGACGGAGTCCGCCACCTACAGCCTGCTGGAGCAGCTGCCGGGCGCGGGCGGCCGCTCGCGCGGCGCGATGCACCTGCACGCGGTGAGCGTCGCCTCGTGCGCCGTCGAGATCGCGCAGCGCACCGGCGCGAGCCCGGAGGTCGCGCACCTCGGCGGCCTGCTGCACGACATCGGCAAGCTCGTGCTGCCGCTCGCGTTCGGCGAGCAGACGGTCGACGAGATCGCGCGCGAGCGCGCGGCGGGCACGCCGCGCGTGCTGCTCGAGCGCGAGCGGCTCGGCGTCGACCATGCGTACGCCGGCGCGCTGTTGGCCGACCAGGAGGGCGCGCGCGGCGAGCTGTTCCAGACGATCAGCTTCCACCACGGCGGCCTGCCGGGGCCGGAGGCGCCGACGCGCGAGGCCGCCTGCGTGCAGCTCGGCAACGTCGTCGTCGGCATGCTCGCGGGCGAGGAGGCAGACCAGGAGCTCGTCCACGTCGCGCTGCGGACGCTGGGCGTCGCGCCGACGATCCTCGACGCGGTGGCCGAGTCGGCGCTCCCGAAGCGACGCAGCGCGTCGGGTGCCGCGGTCGACGGGCTCGCCGCCCGCATCGCCTCGCTCGAGCGGCTCGCGAGCACCGACGAGCTCACGGGCCTCGCGAACCGGCGCGAGTGGCTGGCGCGCACGCGCACGCGGCTCGCCGGCGGCGAGGACGGCGCGGTGCTCGTGTGCGACGTCGACCGCTTCAAGCAGATCAACGACAGGGTCGGCCACCTGACCGCCGACCTCGTGCTGACGGAGGTCGCGCGCGTGCTCGCCCGCCACGGCGACGCCGGGCGCCTCGGCGGCGACGAGTTCGCCGTCTGGAGCGCCTGCGACGCGCAGGCGGCACACGCGGCCGCGAGCGCGATCGTCGCGGAGGTCGGCGAGCGGCTGCCGGGCGACGGCGAGCTGCCGGCGGTGACCGTCTCGATCGGCGTCGCGCTCAGCAGCGAGGGCGGCCGCGAGCTGACGAGCCTGCTCGAGGCGGCCGACACCGCCCTCTACGAGGCGAAGGAAGCGGGCCGGGCGCGCGCCGCGCTGGCCGGCTGACGCGTCCCCGCGCCGTGCCGCCTACGACGGCTCCGGCTTCGTCCCCGCCACCACGAAACCGAGGATCGCGGCGTAGAAGCGCCCGCGCGCATGCGCCGCGTCGATCGCGTCCCACCACGCGATCAGCTCCTCGGGCGTGAACGAGCCGGCCGCGAGCGCCGCGTCGAGGTGGCCCGACAGCGCCCAGCCGAAGAAGTCGAACGGCACGTCGATCGCGTGCGGGATCGTCGCGACGTCGACGAAGCCCGTCTCGCGCAGCAGGCGCGGCAGCATCCGCCCGACCGTGCCGTGCGCGACGCCGTCGCTGTAGCTGCGCACGATCCGGCGCGTCAGCTCGAGCTCGGCTCCGTCGATCACGAACGTGTCCCAGTCGAGCTCGAACAGGACGAGCCGCCCGCCGGGCCGCAGCACGCGCGCCATCTCGGCGATGAGCGCCGCCGGCTCCTCCTGCGCGTGCATCAGCAGCCGCTCGGCGCGGCAGCCGTCGACGGTCGCGTCGGGCAGCTCGACCGCCTGCGCCTCGCCGACCTGGAACGTCACCGGCAGGTTGCGGTCCTGCGAGCGCCGCGTCGCCTCCGCGATCGCGAGCGACGAGGCGTCGATCCCCAGCACGTGCCCGCCCGGCCCGACGCGCCGCGCGATCGTGCGCACGTCGTCGCCGGTGCCGCAGCCGACCTCCAGCACGCGCTGGCCGCGGTGCAGCCGCAGCTGGTCGAGCATGATCGGCTTGACCGCGCGCACCGCCGCGAGCCGGTTGCCGGCGTCGAAGAAGCGCAGCGCGAAGCCGGGGTCGGTGACGGCGGGGGCGAGCGGGATCCCTTCGGCGTCGAAGGCGCTCATGCGAGCCACTCCGCGATCAGCCGCCCGACGAGCGGCCCCTGGTCCTCCTGCAGGAAGTGGCCGGCGTCGGGGATCACGTGCGCGACCTCGGTCCCGATCGCGGCGGCGAAGCGCTGCCCCGTCTTCAGCGGGATGATCGGGTCGCTGTCGGCCCACAGCACGAGCTTCGGCCGCGCGTCCTCGGCGAGCGCGTCGAGCACGCGCTGGCCGGCGGCGGCGCCCGGCGCGTCGGGCGCGCGCGGGATCATCAGCGGGAACGCGCGCGCGCCCGCCTTTGAGGATCCGTCGGCGTACGGCGCCTCGTAGCCGGCGATCACGTCGTCGCCGGGATCGCTGTGGCAGCCGCCGCGCACGAGCATCCCGATCGGCAGGTCCTCGGTGCGCTCGACGAAGTCGCGGAACATCGTCCACGCCTCGCTCATTCTCTGATGGCCGGTGAAGAGGCCGGTGTCCATCACGACGATGCGGTCGATCCGCTCGCGCTGCTCGACGGCGACGCGCAGGCCGATCGGCCCGCCCCAGTCGTGCACGACGACGGTCGCGCCGCGCAGGTCGAGCCGCTCGACGAGGTCGGCCAGCAGCGCGGTGTGGCGGTCGTAGGAGTACCAGCCGAGGTCGGTCGGCTTGTCGGAGCGGCCGAAGCCGGCGTGGTCGGGCGCGATGCAGCGGAAGCCGGCGTCGCGCAAGGGCGGGATCGCGTGGCGCCACAGGAACGACCACGTCGGCTCGCCGTGCACGAGCAGCACCGGCGGGCCGTCGCCCTCGTCGAGGTGCGCGAGGCGCAGGCCGTCGACGTCGCGCCAGTGCGGCGCGTACGGGAAGTCGGGCAGGTCCGCGAAGCGCTCCTCGGGCGCGCGCGTCGCCTCCGTCATGTCGTCAGCCCCTCTCGCTCACGGTGACGCCGAGTGCGGCGTCGTGCGATTAGTGAACCGCAAAGCGGTGGCGAATGCGACAGCGGGC
>DASVFS010000091.1:0-40996 GCA_036379915.1 Conexibacter sp.
GCACACGACCCGTCCGAGCGGTATCCGAGCCCGGCCGCGCTCGCCGAGGCGCTCGGCTACGCGGTCGGGCTCGACCTGCCGCGACCGCAACGCCGCACGCGGGCGCCGCGCGCGCGCGCCCGTCCCGCACGTCCCGCCGCCCGGTACCGGCGGACGGTGCCGGGCGGCCGCCGCACGGGCGTCGCGCTGGCGGCCGCCGCGGTGCTCGTCGCGGCGGCGATCGGCCCGATCGCCGGCTCGGCGACCACGCCGCCGGATGCACCGGCGGCGGTGACGCTGGCCGGCGCCGGCCTCAGCGTCGAGGCGCCGCGCGGCTGGCTGCGCGGTACGGCGGGCGACGGCTCGGCGGCGCTCCCCGATCCGGCGCTCGTCGCGCATCCGGCCGGCCGGTCGGGCGCGACGGCGCTGGTGGTGACGCGCACGGCCGCGCCGCTGCTCGCGCAGCTGGCGGATGCCGCGCACCAGCCGGTACGGCTCGGCGACCACGACGCGTGGCGCTACCGGGACGTCGCGCTCGAAGACGGCAGCGTCGCCGACGTCTACGTGCTCGAAGACGGCGACGGCCCGATCGTCGCCGCCTGCCTCGGACCGTCCGACGCACCCGCGTCGCTGCGCGCGGCGTGCTCCGCCGCGCTCACGACGTTGCGCCTCGACGTCGGCAGTACGGCTGCGCTGGGCGGCGACGCGGCGACGCGCAACGAGCTCGCGCGCGTGGTGGACACCCTCGACGGGGCGCGCACGAGCGCGCGTCGTGCGCTGGCGGCCGCGCGGACGGGACGGGGGCAGGCCGCAGCGGCGGACCGGCTGGCCGCCGCGTACGCGCGCGCCGCCGCAGGCGCCGGGAGAAGCGGGACCGTCGGCGCGCCCGGCGACCTTCCGCGCCTCGTCGAGCAGCTGGAGGAGACCGGTCGAGCCTACGCCGCGCTCGCGGCGGCGGCGCGCGCGACGCGCCGAACAGCGTACGCACAGGCGCGCGGGCGCATCGAGGCGCACGAGCGCGCGTTGCGCGACGACCTCGCCGCGCTCGCCGCGGCGACGTCGGGCGCCTGACGCTCGCGCGCGCACCGCTGCGCGGTCGCCGCCAGCACCGTGCGCGGACGCGCCTGCGGCGTTTCGTTGCGAACCGCGGGTGCGATGCGACGGCGGCGTCCGTAGCGTCGCGGCTGTGCCGGTCACGCCCTCCAGGCCCCAGCTCGCGATCTACGCCGCAATCGCGGTCGCCGTCCTGCTGATCGGCGCGCGCTTCCTGCGCAGCGGCGACGGCGCTGCGCCGGCGGTGGACGCCCCGGCCTTCGCGACGACGGACGCGACGGGGGCGCCCGACGGCTGGAGCGCCGGCGCCGACGACGCGGGGGCGTCCGCCGGCCGGCTCGTCGTCGACGTCAAGGGGGCGGTGCGCCGGCCCGGCGTCTACCGGCTCGCCGCCGGCGCGCGCGCCTACGACGCGGTCCGTCGCGCCGGCGGGCTGACCCGCCGCGCCGACCGCGTCGGCGTCAACCTGGCGGCGAGAGTCGTGGACGGGGGAGAGGTCGTCGTGCCGGAGCGCGGCGCGCCCGGCCGCACGGCCGCGGCTGGCGGAGGCGCCGCGGCGGGCGGCGACACGGCCGACGGACCGCTCGCGCTCGACCTCAACACCGCCACCGCGCAGGAGCTGGAGCAGCTCGACGGCGTCGGCCCGGCGATCGCCGCGCACATCGTCGCGTACCGCGAGCAGCACGGCGGCTTTGCCTCGGTCGATGAGCTCGACGAGGTGAGCGGGATCGGCGAGGCGAAGCTCGCCGCGATCCGCGCGCAGCTCGGGCAGTGACCACGCTCGATCGGCTGGCACGCGCCAAGGCCGTCGCGTACGCCGCGCTCGACCGCACCTGCGCCGCCGGCGGTGCCGCGCTCGATCGGCTGCGCGCCCATCCGCGCCACCTCGTGCTCGCCGCCCTCGCCGCCGGACTGTTCGCCGGGCCGCTCGCGGCGCCGACCACGGTCCTGCTGCTCGCGCTCACGGCGGCCGCGCTCGCGGGCCGCCCGGCGCTCGCGCTGCTCGCCGCCGTCGCGGTGCTCGCCGGGGCGCTGGGCGCGCAGGCGCGGACGCACGCGCTCGAGCGCACGCAGCTGCCGCCGCGCTTCGGCGCCACCGTCGCCGCCCGCGTCGTGCTGCTCGAACAGCCGCGGCCCGTGCGCTTCGGCTCCACAGCGCTCGCCGAGCTGCGTCTGCTCGCGCCGCCCGCGGCCGGCGCACCGCCGAGCCGCGTCGGCGCCGGCGAGCGCGTGATGCTGCGGATCGGGCAAGACGTCGCATGGCCGCCGCAGCCGACCGGCGCGCTCATGGACGTGCGCGGCCGCCTGCGCGCGCTCGGCCCGTTCGAGCGCCACTACGCCCGCCGCGGCGCCCACGCCGCGATCTCACTCGACACGGCGCTCGCGACCGGCGCCCGCCGCAGCGGGCCGTCGGGCGCGATCGACCGCATCCGCACCCGCGCCGAGCGCGCGTTGAGCACCGGCCTCCCGCAGGCGCAGGCGGCACTGCTGCGCGGCATGACGCTCGGCCAGGACGAGGCGCTCGACGCGCGCACGCGCGAGCAGTTCCGCATCTCCTCGCTCGCGCACGTGCTCGCGGCGAGCGGTCAGAACGTCGCGCTGCTGCTCGCGCTCGCCCTGCCGCTGCTCGCCGCAGCCGGCATCGGCCTGCGCGGGCGGCTCACAGGAGCGCTCATCCTGATCGCGATCTACGTCCCGCTCGCCGGCGCTGGGCCGTCGATCCAGCGCGCCGGCGCGATGGGCGCCGCGACGACGGTCGCCGCACTCGCCGGCCGCCCGGCGTCGCGCTGGTACGCGTTCCTCCTGGCGGCTGCCACGACACTCGCCCTCAATCCGCGCATCAGCGGCGACCCCGGCTGGCAGCTGAGCTTCGCAGCGGTCGCCGCGATCGCCCTCCTCGCGCCGAAGATCCGCCACGCGCTCACCGCCCGCCGCGTCCCACAGGCGCTCGCCGACGCCACCGCGATGACGACCGCAGCCACGCTCGGCACCGCACCCCTGCTCGCACTCCACTTCCACCAGCTCTCACTCGTCGGCATCCCAGCCAACCTCCTCGCCGCCCCCGCAATCGCCCCGATCACCTGGCTCGGCATGCTCGCCGCAGCCATCGGCCAACTCAACCCAGCGCTCGCCCAACCGCTCAACGCCCTCAACGCCTACCTGCTGGCCTACGTCGGCGCAGTCGCACAGACCGCCGCAAGTCTCCCGCACGCCAGCGTCGACTGGTAGCGGGGAGCAGCGGCCACGGGCGTACCAGCCACGCCGAGGGCACACGTAGACTCAGCCAAGCCAAGTGCCAGCCTTCAAGCCCGCCTACCTCATCCACGGTGACGACCACGGCCGCATCGCCGAGCGCCGCGCCAGACTCCGCACACTCGCCGAGCAGCAATCCGGCGCCCAGGGAATCGAACTGCTCGAAGGCGAGGCCGCGACCGCGGAGGCCGTCGCAGCGGCGCTCAGCGCGATGACTTTCGCGATCGGCCGCCGCTTCGTGATCGTCGACGGCGTCGAGCGCTGGAAGGCGGCAGACGCGGCGCTCGTCGCACAGGCGCTCGACGCGCTCGACCCCGACACGACCGTCGTCTTCTTCGCACGCGAGGAGGGCCGCACGAAGGCGCCCGACGGGCTCGTCGAGGCGGTCCGCAAGGCCGGCGGCGACGTCAGCGCCGAGCAGAGCGTCAAGCCATGGGACCTGTGGAAGTGGGCGACGGGCCAAGCGACGCAGCTGGGGATCGAGCTGCACCCGGCCGCGGCCAGAGTCGTCGTGCGGGTCGTCGGCGAGCGCCAGCAGCGGATCCTGCGCGAGCTCGAGAAGGTCGCGCTCGAGCTCGGCGCGGACCGCAGCGCGCCCGTCGCGCTCGACGCCGAGCAGCTCGAGGAGCTGATCTCCAGCTCCGCCGAGCGCAAGAGCTGGACGCTCGCGGACGCGCTCGTCGCGCACGACGGCGCCGCCGCGACCCGCACCTACTTCGAGCTGCGCGCGCAGGGCGAGAGCCTCGGCGGGCTGATCTACTGGATCGCACGGCGCCTGCGCGAGGCGCTCGACGTCGCCACGCGGCTCGCCGCGGGCGAGTCGGCCGCGCAGGTGCGCCGCGGCCTGCGAATGCCGCCGAAGATCGCCGAGCGCTTCGTCGCCGACGTCCAGCGCACCGACGTCGCCGCGCTGCGCGAGGCGCTGGCGACGATCGCCGACGTCGAGCTGGCCTCGCGCGGCGGCATGCGCGGCGGGCTCGCGGAGGACACGCTCGCGCTCGCGGCGATCGCCACGATCGCCGAATAACGCGGCGCTGCCGGCTCGCCCGCGCCCGCCGCTCGCCGGCGTACCGGGGGGCTTGCGGAACCGCGCCCGCCTGCCGATAAGGCTCCCGTGAGCCTCGAGACGCTTCCCGCCGGCCTGACGCCGCCGTCCGTGCGCGGCCGCTCCCACCTCCTGATCGGCGAGCTGATCGTCGAACTCGGCTTCGCGAGCCGCGAGGCGGTCCACGACGCGATCGGCAAGGCGCGCGAGAGCGGCCGCCCGACCGGTCAGGTGCTCGTCAACGAGGGCACGATCACGCCGGACCAGCTGGCGCAGGCGCTCGCCCGCCGCCTCGGCTTCTTCCACGTCGACCTCGCCCGCTACCCCGTCGACATGGGCGCCGCCAACCTGCTGGAGCCGAGCGTCGCGCGCCGCCACGGCGCCGTCCCGATCGGCTTCCTCGACGAGGCGCGCACGACGCTGCTCGTCGCGATGGCGGACCCGGCGAACGTGCTCGCGGTCGACGACATCGCGCTGCTGACCGGCCGCGACGTGCAGCCGGCGATCGCCGCCGCCGGCGACGTGCACGAGCTGAGCGCGAAGCTCGACCGCTTCGGCGACGCGGCCGAGCAGGCGATCGCCGACACCGCGTCGTCCGACGACTCGTCCGAGCCGGAGGATCTCGGCGAGGTCGTCGAGGAGGCGCCGGTCGTCAAGCTCGTCCACTCGATCATCGGGCAGGCGGTCGAGCGCGGCGCCTCGGACGTGCACATCGCTCCGCACGCCGGCGAGCTGCGCGGCCAGTACCGCATCGACGGCGTCCTGTCGGACGCGATGTCGATCCCCGCGCGGATGGCGCCGCACGTGATCTCGCGCATCAAGATCATGGCCGACCTCGACATCTCCGAGCGGCGCCTCCCGCAGGACGGTCGCCTCCCGTTCTCACTGGGTGGCCGGCGCGTGGACGTGCGCGTCGTGACGCTGCCGCTGGTCGACGGCGAGGCGGTCGTGATGCGCATCCTCGATCGCGGCGCCGGCACCGTGACGCTCGACGATCTCGGCATGCTCGGGTCCGAGCGCGAGCGGTTCGAGACCGCGATCGCCCGTCCTTACGGCGCCGTGCTCGTGACCGGCCCGACCGGCTCCGGCAAGACGACCTCGCTCTACGCCGCGCTGCAGACGCTCAACACCGGCGAGCGCTCGATCCTCACGCTCGAGGATCCGGTCGAGTACCGCGTCGCCGGCATCAAGCAGATGCAGGTCAACGTGAAGGCCGGCGTGACGTTCGCGACCGGGCTGCGCTCGATGATGCGCGCCGACCCCGACGTGATGCTCGTCGGCGAGATCCGCGACCGCGAGACGGCGCAGATCGCGGTCGAGTCGGCGCTGACCGGCCACCTCGTGCTGTCGACGCTGCACACGAACGACGCGCCGACGGCGATCACCCGCCTCGTCGAGATGGGGATCGAGCCGTTTCTGGTCGCGTCGGCGATCGACTGCGTCGTCGCCCAGCGACTTGCGCGGAGACTGTGCGAGCGCTGCCGCAGACCGGTGATGCTGAGCGCCGAGGTCCTGCGCGCCAACGGCTTCGCCGCGCGCGAGGACGTGATGGCGTTCGACGCCGTCGGCTGCGGGAACTGCAACGGCAGCGGCTACCGCGGCCGCATCGGCATCTTCGAGGTCATGACGATCAGCGACGCGATCCGCGAGCACGTGCTCGCGCGCGAGGCCGCGACGAACATCGCCACGACCGCGGTCGCCGAGGGGATGCGCCGGCTGCGCGACGACGCGCTCGAGAAGATCCGCGCGGGACTGACCTCCGCCGCCGAGGCGGCGCGGGTCACCGTGGCGAGCTAGGACTCGCGCGAGGCGAGCGTACGGGCCGCGCGGGACTTCTTGCGCGAGCCGGTGTTCTTGTGCAGCGCGCCGCGCTTGACGGCCTTGTCGATCGTCTTGACCAGCTCGCGGTGGGCGGGCTCGGCGTCGGCGGCGTCGCCGCCCTCGCCGACCGCGGCCTCGAGGCGCCGGAAGAGGGTCTTGACCTTCGACGTGTAGCGGCGGTTCTCGAGCCGCTCACGCTCGGCGCGGAGGATGCGCTTCTTCTGCGAGTGAATGTTGGCCATGACGTAGAGAGACCGCGGTCAGGGTCGGTACCGCGGCGGCGCGTACTATAGCGCGCTCGTGACGGTCGAGTCCCCCGCCGAGCCGACAGGCGATCCGCCGGCGCAGCCTGCGCCCCGCACCCGACGGCTCGCGCGCAACACGGCGATCTTCTCGATCGCCACCGGACTGTCCCGCATCGCCGGGCTCGGGCGCGAGGTGATCGCCTCCAGCTACTTCGGCACCTCGGGTCCGTTCTCGGCGTTCACGCTCGCGTTCCAGATCCCGAACCTCGTGCGCAGCCTGTTCGCGGACGCGGCGCTGTCCGCCGCGTTCGTGCCCGTCTTCATGGAGCACATCGCGCACAGTCGCAGGCGCGAGGCGGCGCGGCTCGCCTCGACGCTGCTGTTCGTGATGCTCGCCGCGCTCGGCGCGATCACGGCGCTGTTCATCGTCTTCGCGGGCGTGATCATGCCGCTGTTCACGGGCGACCAGTTCACTTCGGCGCTCGACGACCTCACGATCGGCCTCAGCCGCGTGCTGTTCCCGATCGTGCTGCTGCTGGGGATCAACGGGCTCGTCGTCGGGATCCTCAACTCCTACGAGCACTTCACGATCCCGGCGCTCGCGCCGCTCGTGTGGAACGTCGTGATCGTCGTCGTGCTGGTGGCGATCAAGCCGCTGTTCGACGGGCCCGACGAGATGTACGCGTACGCGATCGGCGTGCTCGCCGGCACGACGGTGCAGCTGCTGATGTCGCTGCCGATGCTGCCGCGCGTCGGCTTCCACTTCGAGTGGGCGTTCGACTGGCGGGACCCGCACGTCGCGCGCGTGTTCCGGCTGATGCTGCCGGTGACGATCGGCCTCGGCGTCATCAACTTCGACCTCGTCATCAACAGCTCGCTCGGCACGCTCGTGTCGGAGGAGGCGCCGCGCGCGATCGACGCGGCGTTCCGCATCTACATGCTGCCGCAGGGGATGTTCAGCGTCGCGCTCGCGACCGTGCTGTTCCCGACGCTGTCGCGCTTCGCGGCGCTGCACGACCTGCCCGGCCTGCGGCGCACGATGGCGTCCGGCGCGCGGCAGATCTACCTGCTGCTGATCCCCGCCGCCGTCTTCACGGCCGTGCTGGCGACGCCGATCGTGCGGCTCGTCTACGAGCGCGGCGACTTCGACGCGCACTCGACGGAGCTCGTCTCGACGGCGCTGCTGTGGTTCTCGTTCAGCCTGCCGTTCGCGGGCGTGAACCTGCTGCTCACGCGCACGTTCTTCGCGCTGCAGAAGCCGTGGCTGCCGACCGCGCTCGCGATCGCGAACATGCTGATCAACTTCGGCGTGAGCCTCGCGCTGTACGAGCCGTTCGGGATCGCGGGGCTCGTGATCGGCACGGTCGCGGGCAACGTCGGCATGACGATCGGCCAGACGTGGTGGCTGCGGGCGCAGCTGGAGGGCAGCCTCGAGGGGCGTCGCACCCTGACCGCGGTGCTCCAGATCGCCGCGGCGTCGGCGCTGCTCGGGCTCGTCGCCTACGCCGTCTGGTGGCTGCTCGACGACGCGCTCGGCCGCTCCCTGCTCGCCCAGATCGCCTCCGTCGGCAGCGCGCTCGCCGCCGGCGTCGCGGTCTACGTCGCCGCCGTGCTCGCGATGGGGATCGACGAGGCCCGCCAGATCCGCGCGCTCGTCGCCGGGCGCTTCAAGCACGGCGGCTGAGCCGTGGAATCGTTGCAATTCGCGTTCCCGCCGTCGCAAGACGGCCCGTACCGTCCCGCCGATGCGCGTCGGCGTGTACGTGGACGGCTTCAACCTCTACTTCGGAGCCCGCTCCGTCTGCGGGCGCGGCACGCGCGGCTGGCGGTGGCTGGACCTCCGCGCTCTCTCGGAGCGCCTCCTCCATCCGGACTGGATCGATCGCGGCGCCCACGTCGACCGCGTCGTCTACTGCACCGCCCGGGTGAGCGGCGTCGAGGATCGCAGCAGCCCGGCCGACCAGGAGGTCTATCTGCGGGCGCTCCGTGCCCACGGCAGCGTCGATCGGATCGCGTTCGGCACATTCGTGACGCGCGCAAAGCTTGCGCCATTGGCAGAGCGCGACGAGCGCGGACGCCCGCGGCTCGCGCGCGCTCGCTGGCCGATCCAGACGCGCGACGCATGCGGCGCCGACGTGCCCGGGGCGACCTTCATGGTCTTCTACCTCGCGCGGGAGGAGAAGGGAACCGATGTGAACCTCGCTACGCACCTGCTCGTGGACGTGCTCGGGCGAGCTGTCGAGGCAGCTGTCGTGATTTCGAACGATAGTGATCTGGAGCTGCCGATCCGCGTCGCGCGAGAGCGAGTGCCGGTCGGTGTCGTCAATCCGGGTGCAGGTCGGCCGGCCGGCAAGCTCCGGGGTCAGCCGTTCGACGGAGTCGGCGGTCACTGGTGGCAGCGGATCCAGGAGGAGGCATACCGAGCGCATCAGCTGCCGCAGCGTGTCGGCGTGCTTTGTCGACCGCCCGGTTGGTGACTCGCGACGTTGAGTGCTAGTGTTCGCCTCTGGACCACCCGGCGCCTTCGAGCGCCGGGCTTTTTTTTGGCCAGTCCAGTCCCGCCAGCTGCGTCGCGCTGAGTCGGCCGACGCGAACGAACGCCTCGTCCAGGCGCGCGTCGAGCCATTCACTGCCCTCGTGCGAGAGCCGCACCGCCGGCTGCTGGCGGTACGCCTGGCGCGGGTCGACGTTGCCCCGGCCGGCGAGCGCGTTGCGCTGGGTCGACCAGAACGCCTCGGCGCCGACCGCGTCCATCAGCTCGCCGAGCGAGACCGTGTCGGCGAGCGTGCCGGCCAGGAACTCGCCGTCGTGCACGCGGACGTAGTGCGGCCAGCGGGCCTTCCACGGCCGCAGCGCGAGATCATCGGCATCGGCGTCGTCGCGGCCGTCGACGTACGCGAGCGCGAGCGCACGGCCGAACACCGCGATGTCGGCGACGCCGTGGCGCGCGACGAGCTGCGCCATGAACATGCGATCGCCGTCGCGCACGCTGCGCGGCCGGCGTCCCGCCGGGTACGTGCCGGCCCAGTGCGCGCCCGTCCGCGCCAGCACGTCGAGCACCGAAGCGTCCGGCGCGGCGCGCGTCCCCGCCCGGCCGAAGAACTTCACGAACGCCGCCTGCATCGCTCCCATCTACCCTGTGTCCCGCCCATGGCCGACCAGCAGCACATCCGCAACTTCTCGATCATCGCCCACATCGACCATGGGAAGTCGACGCTCGCCGACCGCATCCTCGAGCTGACGAAGACGGTCGAGGCGCGCGACATGAAGGCGCAGCTGCTCGACTCGATGGAGCTGGAGCGCGAGCGCGGCATCACGATCAAGGCGCAGGCCGTGCGCGTGCTGTTCGAAGCCTCGGACGGCGAGACGTACCAGCTGCACCTGATCGACACGCCCGGCCACGTCGACTTCACCTACGAGGTGAGCCGCTCGCTCGCCGCCTGCGAGGGCGCGCTGCTGGTCGTCGACGCCTCGCAGGGCGTCGAGGCGCAGACGCTCGCGAACACCTACCTCGCGGTCGACTCGGGCCTGGAGCTGATCCCCTGCCTGAACAAGATCGACCTGCCGGGCGCCGAGCCCGAGCGCGTCGCGGGCGAGGTCGCCGAGCTGCTCGGCGAGCCCGCCGACGAGGTCCTGCGCATCAGCGCGAAGACGGGGGAGGGCGTCGTCGCGGTACTCGACAAGCTCGTGCAGACGGTTCCGCCGCCGCAAGGCGACCCGGACGCGCCCCCGCGCGCGCTGATCTTCGACTCCGAGTTCGACCAGTACCGCGGTGTGATCGCGTACGTGCGCGTCGTCGACGGCACGTTCACGAAGGGCGAGGCGATCCGGGCGATGGCGGCCGGCACCGAGGCCGACATCGACGACATCGGCTTCTTCAACCCGCGCATGACGCCGGCGAGGCGCCTCGGCCCCGGCGAGGTTGGCTACGTCATCACCGGCATCAAGGACGTCACCAGACTGCGCGTCGGCGACACGCTGACGACGAAGCGCAAGCCGGCCAGCGAGGCGCTGCCCGGCTACCGCGACGTCAAGCCGATGGTCTTCTGCGGCCTCTTCCCGATCGACTCCGACGACTACCCGGACCTGCGCGACGCGCTGGAGAAGCTCGTGCTCAACGACGCCGCCCTGAGCTGGGAGCCGGAGACCTCCGACGCGCTCGGCTTCGGCTTCCGCTGCGGTTTCCTCGGGCTGCTGCACATGGACATCGTGCGCGAGCGCCTGGAGCGCGAGTACGACCTCGAGCTGCTGACGACGATGCCCTCCGTCGAGGTCGAGGTGGAGCTTGAGAACGGCGAGGTCGTGGAGGTCCACAACCCGAACGACATGCCGGACCCGTCGAAGATCCGCGAGGTCCGCGAGCCGTACATCCGCGCCTCGATCCTCACGCCGAAGGAGTACGTCGGCACGATCATGGAGCTGTGCCAGGAGCGGCGCGGCACGCACGCCGGCATGCACTACCTGTCCGCCGACCGCGTGCAGCTGGAGTACGAGCTGCCGCTGGCGGAGATCGTGCTCGACTTCTTCGACCAGCTGAAGTCGCGCACGAAGGGCTACGCGTCGCTCGACTACGAGCTGATCGGCCTGAAGCCGTCGGATCTCGTGAAGCTCGACGTGCTGCTGTCCGGCGACCCGGTCGACGCGCTGTCGATGGTCGTGCACCGCAGCAAGGCGCACCTGGTCGGCCGCTCGCTCGCCGAGAAGCTGCGCGAGAAGATCCCGCGCCAGCAGTTCGACGTGCCGATCCAGGCGGCGATCGGCTCGCGCGTCGTCGCGCGCGAGACGGTCAAGGCGTACCGCAAGGACGTGATCGCCAAGTGCTACGGCGGCGACATCTCGCGCAAGCGCAAGCTGCTGGAGAAGCAGAAGGAGGGCAAGAAGCGGATGAAGCAGGTCGGCCGCATCGAGGTCCCGCAGGAGGCCTTCCTCGCGGTGCTGGAGCTGAACGAGTCGAAGTAGCGGTCGTGACGGCGCTGCTCGATCGGCTCGGCCTCGGCGCACCCGTGGTGCAGGCCGGGATGGGCGGCGGGATCAGCCGCCACGAGCTGGCGGGGGCGGTGTCGGAGGCCGGCGGCCTCGGGACGATCGCCGTCAACGGCGCGGCCGCGATCGCACGCGAGCTGCGCGCCGCCCAAGCGCTGACGGACAAGCCGCTCGCGGTCAACCTGCTGCTGCCGTTCGCGCGGCGCGACTGGTTCGCGGCGGCGGCGCACGCCGACGTCATCGTGACGTTCTGGGGCCGGCCGCGGCGGCGCACCACGGGCGTCTGGCTGCACCAGTGCGGATCCGTGCAGGAGGCGCGCGCCGCTGCGGCCGCCGGCGCCGACGGTCTGATCGTGCAGGGCGTCGAGGCGGGCGGGCACGTGCGCGGAACGCTGCCGGCGCACGAGCTGCTGGCACGCGTGCGCGCTGCGTTGGGCGCGGGCGCGCCGCCGTTGCTGCTGGCCGGTGGGATCGCCGAGCGCGCCGACGTCGCGGCGGCGCTCGAGGCGGGCGCGCAGGCGGCGGTCGCCGGCACGCGCTTCCTCGCCTCGCACCAGAGCCGCGCGCACCCGGCGTATCGCGAGCGCCTGCTCGCAGCGCGGGAGACGGTCCTGACCGAGCTGTTCGGCCTCGGCTGGCCGGCGCCGCACCGCGTGCTGCGCAACGCGGCGACGGAGCGGCGGCTGCGCGACGGAGGCGATCTGCGCGGGCCGCTCGCACTGCGGGCGCTGAACCGCGCGAGCGGCATCGGCGCGCGTCGAGTCCCGCCGGCCGTGCAGGCACGGCTCGCCCGCGCCCAGCGTGCCGACGGTCGCCTGCTGTCGCCGACCCCGCCGACCGACGACGGGCCGGCGAGTCTCGTCGAGGCGGGCCCGCTCTACGCCGGCGAGACGGTCGCCCGCATCGCGGACGTGCGTCCGGCGGCGGAGCTGGTCGCGGCGCTCACGCCCTGACGCACCGCTCCGCCCGACCGCCGCGCCCGGCATCATCCGACGGATGGACCTCGGGCTGAGCGGCAAGCGCTGCGTCGTCACCGGCGCGAGTCGCGGGATCGGGCGCGCGACGGCGGAGCTGCTCGCGGCCGAGGGCGCGCGCGTGCTGCTGATCGGGCGCGACCGCGACGGGCTCGCGGAGGCCGCCCCGCGCGACGCCGAGATCCTCGCGGCCGACGTGACGAAGCCGGACGCCGGCGAGCGGATCGTCGCCGCCTGCGTCGAGCGGTTCGGCGGGATCGACGTGCTCGTCAACAACGCCGGCACGTCGACCGTCACGCCGCTGGACGAGCTGACCGAGGACGACTGGGAGCGGCAGTGGCAGCTCAACGTGCGCGGCCCCGAGCGGCTGATGCGCGCCGCCGCGCCGGTGATGGCCGAGCAGGGCCGGGGGCGGATCGTCAACGTCGTCTCCACCTCCGGCAAGCGCCCGTCGCTGCGCAACGCGGCCTACTCGGTCACGAAGGCGGCGCAGCTGTCGCTCTCGCGCGCATACGCCGACGCATGGGTCCGACACGGCGTGCTCGTCAACGCGGTCGCGCCCGGCATCACCGCGAGCGAGCTGTGGAAGGGCAAGGGCGGGCTCGCCGACCAGGAGGTCGCGGCCGGCGGCGCGGAGGACCGCAGAGCGGCGTTGGCGGCGGCCGCCGCGAGAGTCCCGCTCGGTCGCTTCGCCGAGCCGCACGAGATCGCGTCCGTGGTCGTGTTCCTGTGCTCGGAGCGCGCGAGCGACGTCGTCGGCGCCGCGTGGTCGGTCGACGGTGGCGCGGTCCCGATCATCCTCTGAGACACTCCCGCGCCATGCCAGTGAACACATCCGCCGTCGGCAAGGAGTACCCGCCGGTCACGTACGCGGTCGGCCGCGAGAAGGTCAAGGAGTACGCCTCGGCGGTGGGGGAGACGAACCCGCTGCACCTCGATCCGGCCGCCGCACGCGCCGCCGGCCACGACGACGTCGTCGCGCCGCCGATGTTCGCGGTCGTCTACCAGTCGCCGGCGGTGATGCCGGGGCTGTTCGACCCGGAGGTCGGCATCAACTTCGCGATGATGGTCCATAGCGGGCAGGACTTCCGCTGGGAGCGCGTCGTCGTCGCGGGCGACGAGCTGACGACGCGGGCGCGCGTCTCGAACATCGAGGAGAAGGGCGGGATGGGCTTCTACGACTTCGAAGTCGTCACGCAGGACGCCGGCGGTGCGGTCGTGTGCACCGGGATCTGGAAGATGATCGTGCGGGGGGTCTGACGATGGCCGCGAGCTACGAGCCCGGCGTCGAGCTGCCGGCGCTGAAGGTCGTGCCCGACCGCTTCCTGACGGTCCGCTACGCGGGCGCCTCGGGCGACTTCAACCCGATCCACATCGACGAGGAGTTCGCCAGGTCGGTCGGTCTGCCCGGGCGGATCCTGCACGGGCTGTGGTCGATGGCGCAGGTCGCGCGCGCGCAGACGGAGGCGGCCGGCGGCCCGGAGAAGCTGAAGGCGCTGAGCGTGCAGTTCCGCGGCATGGGCGTGCTCGAGCAGGAGGTCGTCGTGACGAGCACGGTCGAGGCGGTCGAGGACGGCGTCGCGACCGTCGCCGCCGAGGCGCGCCAGGGCGACACGCGGATCGTGCGGAACGCCGTCGCGGAGATCGCGCTGGACTGATTTCCAGGTGCGACGGGGAGGCTGTCTGCGATGGCCTCCCCGCGCAAGGCGCACGCGCTCGAGCTGTTCGCCGGTCTGCCACGCGCCTACGACCGTGCCGGAGCCGCGCTCAGCTTCGGGCAGGACCCGCGTTGGCGGGCGGCGCTGGTGCGCTCGATCCCGGTCGACGCGCGCGAGCGCGTGCTCGACGTCGCGACCGGCACCGGGATGGTCGCCGCTGCGCTGAACACCCGCACCGGCTGCCGCGTCGTCGCGCTCGACCAGAGCCGCGAGATGCTCGACGGCCTGCAGCGGCGGCTCGCCGCCGACCCCGCGCTGGCCGCGTCGGTCGAGCCGGTGCTCGGAGAGGCCGAGTCGCTGCCGTTCCCCGACGGCTCGTACGACGCGCTCACGTTCACGTACCTGCTGCGCTACGTGGAGGACCCGGCCGCGACGCTGCGCGAGCTGGCGCGCGTCGTCAGGCCGGGCGGGACGGTCGGGATGGTGGAGTTCGGCGTGCCGTCGCGGAGCGGGCTGCGCGCGCTGTGGCGGCTGTACACCCGCGTCGTCATGCCGGCGCTCGGGCGTCTGATCTCGCGTGACTGGCAGGAGGTGGGGCGGTTTCTCGGGCCGAGCGTCGAGGGCTTCTACGCGCGCTTGCCGCTGCCGGCGCTCGTCGCGCTGTGGGAGCGGGCGGGGCTGACGGACGTGCGCGTGCGGCGGATGAGCTTCGGCGCCGGCGTGGTGATGACGGCACGCCGGCTGGGAGCGCAGCCGTGACGACGCGCGCGGAGCGGCCGGCGTTCTATGCGCCGCCCGGGATCGGCGTGACGCGCGACTTCGTTGCGCTGTTGCACCCGCCCTACACCGCGTGGCACCTCTCCTACGTGGCGCTCGGCGCGGCGGCGGCGTCGAGCTTCGACCTCAGCCGGCTCGGCTGGGCGCTCGGCGCGTTCTTCCTGGCGGTCGGGATCGCCGCGCACGCGCTCGACGAGCTGCACGACCGTCCGCTGAGAACGCGCCTGCCGGATCGGGCGCTGATCGTCCTCGGCGTGCTGGGGCTGGGCGGCGCCTGCGCGATCGGCGTCGCCGGCGCGATCGCGGTCAGCGCGACGCTCGTCCCGTTCGTGCTGCTCGGCGCGTTCCTCGTGCTCGCCTACGACCTGGAGCTGTTCGGCGGGCGCCTCCACGGGCAGTGGACGTTCGCGCTCGCGTGGGGCGCGTTCCCGGCGCTGACCGGTTTCTGGGTCTGCGCGCTGCGCTTCGAGTGGCCGGGGGTGCTGGTCGCCGCCGCCTGCGCGATGCTGAGCTTCGCGCAACGGCGGCTCAGCACGCCGGTGCGCGAGCTGCGGCGGCGGACCTCGTCGGTCGCGGGGGAACAGCGGCTGAGTGACGGGACCGTGCTGGAGCTGAGCGCCGCGCGGCTGCTCGTGCCGCTGGAGGGTGCGCTCCGCGCGCTGTGGTTCGCGCTGGTGCTGCTGGCGGTCGGCTTCGTCGTGCTGCGCGCGTGAGCCGGCGGCGCCCGCCGCCGGCCTACACTCCCCTGCGTGCTGACGCCGCGCCAGGAGCTGATCCTCCATAAGGTCGTCGAGGGCTACGTCGACGGCGGGACGCCGGTCGGCTCGAAGGCGCTCGCGTCGGACGCCGAGCTCGACTGGGGCCCGTCGACGATCCGCAACGAGCTGGCGATGCTCGAGGAGCACGGGCTGCTGGCGCATCCGCACACCTCCGCGGGGCGCGTGCCGACCGACGCCGGCTATCGCTGGTACGTCGACCGGCTGCCGACCGCGCGGGCGGAGCGCCCGCTCGCGCTGTCGCTCGTGCGCCGCGAGGTCGACGAGGCGATGCGCGTGACGACGGAGACGCTCTCGCAGGTCACGAACCTGCTCGCGATCGTCTCGGCGCCGCCGATCGAGACGGCGACGATCCGCCACGTCGAGGTGCTGCTGCTGCAGCCGCAGGTGCTGATGGTCGTCGTGATCACGTCCACCGGCGGCGTCACGAAGCGAATGCTGGCGTTCGACCAGCCGGTCGATCGCGGCCTCGCCGACTGGGGCGGCAGCTACCTGAACGAGCGGCTCGTCGGGCTCGGCCTCGGCGCGCGCCTGCTGCACCAGCGGCTCGACGACCCGACGCTCGGCGCGCGCGAGCGCGGCTTCCTCGCGGCGCTCGCCCCGGCCTTCACGGAGCTGACCGAGACGGCCGACGAGTCGCTGTACGTCGACGGCACCTCGCGGCTCGTCAGCAGCTACCGCTTCGAGGACCAGCAGCAGCTCAACGAGGTAATGGAGATGCTCGAGCGGCGCGTCTCGCTGCTCGGCGTGCTGCGCGCCGCGCTCGACCAGCGCGACGTGTACGTGCGCATCGGCCGCGAGAACGAGGCGCCCGCGCTGCGCTCGCTCGCGCTCGTCGCCGCCGGCTACGGCCTGCCCGCGCGCAACCTCGGGACCGTCTCCGTGATCGGTCCGCTGCGGATGGACTACGCGCGCGCGATCGCCGCGGTGCGCGCCGCGGCGCGCGAGCTCTCGCGCTTCGTCGAGGAGGTCTACGAACCGTGAGCGCCGCGCCGCTGTCGGCCGACTACTACGAGCGTCTGGGGATCGCGCGCGACGCGAGCGAGGCGGAGATCAAGAAGGCGTTCCGCCGTCTGGCGCGCGAGCTGCACCCGGACGTCAACGGGCACGACCCGGAGGCGGAGGACAAGTTCAAGGCCGCCGCCGAGGCGTACGAGGTGCTGTCGGACCCCGAGCGCCGCGCGACGTACGACCGCTACGGCCCGGAGGGGCTGCGCAGCGGCGGGTACCAGCCGACGGGCTTCGGCTCGTTCGCCGACATCTTCGATGCGTTCTTCGGCGGCGGCGACGTCTTCGGCGGCGGCCGTTCGGGGCCGGCGCAGGGCGGCGACGTCGCGGTGACGGCGACGATCTCGCTCGCGGAAGCGGCGACGGGCCGCGCGCTGGAGGTCGGCTACGAGGCGGTCGTGCGCTGCGACGCCTGCCGCGGCAACGGCGCCGAGCCGGGCACGCCGATCGAGACATGCGAGCGCTGCGGCGGCGCCGGGCAGCTGCGTGCGGTGACGCGCACGCCGTTCGGGCAGGTCGTGCGCGCGGCCGTCTGCGACGCGTGCGGCGGCGACGGCCGCGTGCCGCAGCAGCCGTGCGGCGCGTGCCACGGGCGCGGCCGCCGCGTGGAGCGGCTGACGCTCGCGGTCGACGTGCCGGCGGGGATCGCCGACGGCCAGCGGATCCGGCTCGGGGGGCGCGGGCACGCCGGCGAGCAGGGCGGGCCGCCCGGCGACCTGTACGTGCTGATCCGCGTTGCCGAGGACGAGCGCTTCCTGCGCGACGGCGACGACCTCGTGACGCTCGTCGACGTGCCCGCGCCGCTCGCCGCGCTCGGCACGACGATCTCGGTGCCGACGCTGGACGAGCCGATCGAGCTCGAGATCCCGCCCGGGACGCAGCCCCACGACACGCTCACGCTGCGCGGCAAGGGCATGCCGGCGCTGCGCCGCGGCCGCCACGGCGACCTGCGGGTCGTCGTGAACGTCGTCATCCCGCGTCGCTTGACGGACGAGCAGCGCGAGCTGCTCGGGCGCCTCGCCGGCACGCTCACCGACGACAACCTGCGCTCCGAGGAAGGCGTCTTCTCCAAGCTCAAGCGGGCGTTTGGGGGCTAGCCCTCCCACTGCTACGCTCCGTAGCAGTATGCGCCGCCGGACGATCCCCCAACGCGAGCTGCGCAACGACGTCGCCGCGATCCTGCGCGAGGCGGAGGCTGGCACCGAGTTCACGGTGACGGTGCGCGGGCGACCGGTGGCGAAGGTCGTGCCGATCGAGGAGACTCCGCAGCCAAGACGCGACGTCGACCGCGAGACGTTGCGCAGACTGCTCGCGACGCCTGTCGACGACCAGTGGGCAGCCGACCTCGCCGACCTGCGCGCGTTCCAGCGAGGCGACCGCGGCCCCTGGGACGACGAGTGAGCCTCGCGCTGCTCGACACGTCGGTCGTGATCGCAGCAGGTGGCGGCGGTGACGAGCTTCCGCCCTCCGCAGCGATCTCCGTCGTGACGCTTGGAGAGCTGCACGCCGGTGTCCTGCGAGCTGCCGACGACGTCGCGAAGACGGTGCGCGAGCAGCGCCTCGCCGACTTCCGGGCGGCCTTCATCGCGCTCCCGATCGATGAGGACGTCGCCGAGCACTACGGACGGGCGTTGGCGCTGGCTCGCGACCAAGGGCGCATCCAGCATGCCCCCGATCTGCTCATCGTCGCTACCGCCATGGCGAGCAGACGCGCGTTGCACACGCGCGACGTCGGCCAGGCCAAGCTCGCCCGCCGCCTCGGCCTCGTCGTCCACGGTCCCGACGCGTGATCCGCCTCGCGCTGCGTGTCGATCGCGCGCATGCGGAGGTGGCGCTGGCGGAGCTGCTGGAGCTGGCGCCGGGCGGGGTGGAGGAGGTCGACCTCGGGGCGGACGGCGTCGAGTACGCGGTCTACGGGCCGCCGGGCGAGCTGCCGGTGCTGCCCGATCTCGAAGCGGCCGTCGGCGGCGCGCTGATCGCGGTCACGACGAGCGAGCTGCCGGACGACTGGTCCGAGCGCTGGAAGCAGTTCCACCGACCGCTCGTGCTCGGCGACCGCCTGGCCGTGCGGCCGCCGTGGGAGCAGCCGCTCGGCGCGGACGTCGAGCTCGTGATCGACCCGGCGCAGGCGTTCGGCACCGGCGCGCACGCGACGACGCGGCTGTGCCTCGAGCTGCTGCTGGAGCTCACCGGCGCCGGCGCCGAGCGCGGCCCGCTGCTCGATCTCGGCTGCGGCTCGGGCGTGCTCGCGATCGCCGCCGCGAAGCTCGGCTTCGCGCCCGTCGCGGCGGTCGACTTCGATCCGCTGTCCGTCGAGGCGACGCGTGAGAACGCCGCTGTCAACGGCATCAGGCTCGACGTCGCCCGCTGCGACCTGCGCTCGGACCCGATCCCGAGCGCGCCGGCGGTTCTCGCCAACCTCCTGCGGCCGCTGCTGCTCGACTACGCCGCGCGCCTCGTCGAGGCGCCGCGCACGCTGATCGCCTCCGGCCTGCTCGCGCACGAGGCCGATGAGATCGCGGCCGCCTTCGCCGCGCACGACCTGCGCGAGCGCGAGCGCCGCGAGCATGGCGAGTGGGCTGCGCTGCTGCTCACGCGCGCGGCGTGACGTCGCGCAGCCGCGGCGTCGTTCGCGGCGAGCCAACCCGACCGGCCCCGGGTCGACTTTGTGACACGTTTGTGCGGTTGGTCTCATCGGCCCTGCGGGCATAGGCTCGTCACATGGCCTGGGACATCGTCATCGCGGGCGGCGGCTTCGGCGGCTACTACGCCGCGCGGACGCTGGAGAAGACGCTGCCGCCGCACAGCGCGCGCGTCACGCTCGTCAGCGACGTCAACTTCCTGCTCTACACGCCGCTGCTGCCGGGCGCCGCGGCCGGCACGCTCGAGCCGCGCCACGTCGTCGTGCCGCTGCGCGAGCAGCTCTCGACGACCGACCTGTGGCTCGGTCGCGTCTGCGGCGCCGAGCCCGAGCAGAACCACCTGACGGTCGACTCGCTCGACGGCCGCCGCCACCAGCTCCACTACGACCAGCTGATCGTCGCGCTCGGCTCGACCTCGCGCACGCTGCCGATCCCCGGCCTCGTCGAGCACGCGATCGGCTTCAAGACGCTGTCCGAGGCGATCGCGCTGCGCAACCGCGTCGTCTCGCTGCTGGAGGTGGCCGAGACGGTCCACGACGCCGAGACGCGCGCCGAGTACCTCACGTTCGTGTTCGTCGGCGCCGGCTACGCCGGCCTGGAGGGGCTGGCCGAGCTGCAGGACTTCATGTCCGACGTGATCGACCTCTATCCGCGCTGCCGCGTGCAGGGGATGCGCTGGGTCCTCGTCGAGGCGAAGGAGCGCGTGATGCCCGAGGTCGCGCCCGACCTGGCGCAGTTCGCCGAACGCGAGCTGCGCGGGCGCGGGATCGAGATCCGCACGGGCACGACGATCGAGGAGGTCGGCGAGCGCCACGTCACGCTCTCCGGCGGGGAGCGGATCGCGACGCGCACGGTCGCCTGGACCGCCGGCGTCAAGCCGCACCCCGTCGTCGGCAGACTCGGACTGCCGCTCACCGACGCCGGCCGCATCGACGTCGACCCGACGATGCGCGTGCGAGGCCATCGCAACGTGTGGGCGATCGGCGACGCCGCCGCCGTGCCGGATCCCGCGCGCAAGGGGCAGCCCTCGCCGCCGACCGCCCAGCACGCGATCCGTCAGGGCCGCCGCGTGGCGCGGAACGTCGCCGCCGAGCTGGGTGCCGGCGGGACCGTCGAGCCGTTCACGTACAGAACGCTCGGCGTGTTCGTCGACATGGGCCGCCATCAGGCGGTCGCCAGCACGATGGGGATCAAGTGGCGCGGCTTCCCGGCGTGGTTCCTCGCGCGCACCTACCACCTGTTGAACATGCCTGGCTGGAAGCGCAAGGCGCGCCTCGTCGCCGACTGGACGGTCGCGCTGCTGTTCCGCAGCCGCGACACGTCGGAGCTCGGCCAGCTCGGCCACCCGCCCGAGCTGGAGCATCACCCGCCCGCGACGGACGGCGGCGGGGCCGACCGCGACGCGGCTATCCTGTCCCGTACGTGACCGTCGCAGACAAGCTGAAGACCGACCTCACCGCCGCGATGAAGGCGGGTGAGAAGGATCGCGTCGGCGCGCTGCGGATGATCCTCTCCGAGCTGCAGAAGGACGCCAAGGAAGGCGCCGGGGACGAGCTCGCCGTGCTGCGACGCGAGCGCAAGCGCCGGCTCGACGCCGCCACCCAGTTCCGCGACGGCGGCCGCTCCGAGCTCGCCGCGCAGGAGGAGGGCGAGGCCGAGCTGATCGCCGCGTACCTGCCGAAGGAGCTGTCCGACGAGGAGCTCGACGCGATCGTCGCCGCGGCGATCGCCGAGACGGGCGCGAGCTCGCCGCGGGAGATGGGCCAGGTGATGAAGGCCGCGATGGCGACCGTCGCGGGCCGCGCCGACGGCAAGCGCGTCTCCGCGCGCGTGCAGGGGGCACTGCAACCGCAGTGAAGCGCCAGGTCGAGCTCGACAACGCCGTCGCCGCGGAGCTCGCGGGCACGCAGGACGCGGTGCTGCGCACGTTGGAGGGGCATCTCGACTGCGACGTCTTCCTGCGCGGGAACGTGCTGACGCTCGAGGGCGACGACGCGGCCGTCGAGTCGGCCGTGCAGGTCGTGCGCGAGCTGAGCGACCTGATCGCGCAGGGGCACGAGATCGCGCCCGGCACGATCGAGGCGGTCCAGGGCGCGCTCGACCAGCGCGAGTCGCCGGCGCGGATCCTCGAGGACGTCGTGTGGCGCCACCGCTCGACGAAGGTCGCGCCGAAGACGGTCAACCAGAAGCGCTACGTCGACTCGATCCGCCGCAACACGATCACGTTCGGCGTCGGGCCGGCGGGCACCGGCAAGACGTTCCTCGCGGTCGTGATGGCCGCCGCGGCCCTCAGCCGCCGCGAGATCAACCGCATCATCCTCACCCGCCCGGCCGTCGAGGCCGGCGAGCGGCTCGGCTTCCTGCCCGGCGACCTGATGGCGAAGGTCGATCCCTACCTGCGGCCGCTGTTCGACGCGCTGCACGACATGATCGACCCCGAGCGCGTCTCGACGTATCTCGACCGCGGCGTGATCGAGGTCGCGCCGCTCGCGTTCATGCGCGGGCGCACGCTCAACGACAGCTTCATCATCCTCGACGAGGCGCAGAACACGAGCCCGGAGCAGATGAAGATGTTCCTCACGCGCCTCGGCTTCAACTCGAAGATGGTCGTGACGGGCGACGTGACGCAGATAGACCTGCCGCAGGACCAGCAGTCCGGCCTCGTCGCCGTCGGCGAGGTGCTGGAGGAGGTCGAGGGGATCGAGTTCATCCGCTTCGGCGGCGAGGACGTCGTGCGCCACAAGCTCGTGCAGCGGATCGTCGCCGCCTACGCCGACCACCAGCAACGACTCGCGCCCGAGCTGCGCCCCGCGGACCGCCGGCGGGCATAACGGTCCCATGATCGAAGTGGAGGTGATCGGCCTCGACGACGGGGTGATCGACGAGCTGACCGCGCTCGACGTGGAAGAGCTGTGCATCCTCGCGTTCTCCTCTGCGGGGATCGAGGACGGCCACGTCGCGGTCGCGTTCGTCGACGAGCAGACGATCCAGACGCTGAACCGCGACCACCGCGGCAGAGACGCGCCGACCGACGTGCTGTCGTTCCCGATCGACGGGGTGGAGGGCGTGAGAGCGAACGGCGCGCCGCGCGAGCTCGGCGACGTCGTGATCTGCCCGCCGTGCACCGAGGACCTCAGCGAGGCGGTCGTGCACGGCGCGCTCCACCTCACGGGGATGGACCACGAGGTCGACGACGGCGAGATGCTCGCGCTGCAGGCCGAGCTGCTGCGCTGGGTGCAGGAGTGACCACGCGCAGCGGCTTCATCGCGCTCGCCGGGCGCCCGAACGTCGGCAAGTCGACGCTCGTCAACGCGATCGTCGGGCGCAAGGTCGCGATCGTCTCCGACAAGCCGCAGACGACCCGGCGCGCGATCCGCGGCGTCGCCACGACGGACGACTCGCAGCTCGTGCTCGTCGACCTGCCGGGCGTGCAGCGCCCGCGCGACGCGCTCACGGCGCGCATGCAGCGCCGCGTCGAGAGCGAGCTGGCGGACGCCGACGCTGCCTTGCTGCTGGTCAACGCGATCCAGGGGATCGGTCCGGGCGACCGCTTCATCGCCGGACTGCTGGCCGGTGCGAAGACGCCGGTCGTGATCGCCGTCAACAAGGTCGACCGCTGCTCGCGCGCGGAGATCGCAGCGACGCTGCAGGCAGCGGCGGAGCTCGGCGTGGGCGACGACTTCTTCCCGATCTCCGCGCGCACAGGGGAGGGGCTCAGAGCGCTCGTGGACCACCTCGGCTCGCTGCTGCCGGAGGGGCCGTTCTTCTTCCCGCCCGACGAGCAGTCCGATCAGTCCGAGCAGGTGCTGCTGGCGGAGCTCGTGCGCGAGCAGGTGCTGCGCCGCACGCGCCAGGAGGTCCCGCACGCGGTCGAGGTAGAGGTCGAGGAGATCGAGCAGCGGCGGGAGGACCTCGTCGCGGTGCGCGCCGTCGTGTGGGTCGAGGCCGAGTCGCAGAAGGGCATCCTGATCGGCGCCGGCGGGCAGATGATCAGAGCGATCGGCACGGCCGCCCGCAGAGAGCTCGAGCGCGAGCTCGGCGGCCGCGTCCACCTCGAGCTCGCCGTCCGCGTCCGCCGCGCCTGGCGCTCCGACGACCGCCTGCTCGACCGGCTGGGGATCGAGTAGCCGCGCGCTCAGCGCGCCGGCCTTCGCACCCGCTGGGCGCTGGCGAGGAGCACCAGCGCGCTCACGCCGGCGAGGATCAGCGCCATCGCGTGCAGGCCGGCGGTGTCGACGCCGTCGGCGAAGACGATCCCGAGCAGGCACGTCGACAGCACGGCGCCGACGAAGCGGCAGGTCTGGAAGACGCCGGCGGCGGCGCCGGTTCTGGCCGGCTCGCTGACGCGGTAGAGCGCCGACTGGAGGCCGAGGTTGTTGAAGCCGATCGGCAGGCCGAGCACGAGCGCGACCGGCAGGTACGCCCACAGCGGCGTGTCGCCGGAGAACGTCAGCAGCAGGAGCGTTCCCGCGACCATCGCGCACGCCCCTGCCAGCAGCGCCGGGCGCTCGCCGCGCCGCGCGACCAGCCGGGCGGCGAGCGGCGTCGCGACGACCGCCACGCCGGCGAGCGGGATCACGAGCACGCCGGCGACGCCGGAGCCGTAGCCGCGCGCAGCCTCCAGCCACAGCGGCAAGGTGAAGTACACCCCGAAGGCGACGACGTTCACGAGCAGGTACTGCACGCAGACGCCGCGCAGCGCGCGGTTGCCGGCGAGCATCTCGACGTCGAGGAACGGGTCCTCGCGGCGGCGGTCGTTCCACACGAGCGCGCCGGCCGCCAGCAGCGCGACCGGCGCGAGCCACCACAGCGGCTCTCCGACGAGCGACAGCAGCAGCGCCAGCACGCTGCCGAGCATCGTCGCGAAGGCGGCGATCCCGGGCAGGTCGATGATCCGCCGCACGGCGGCGAGGTCGATCCCGCTGCCGTGCTGCGGGTCGTGCGGCAGCCAGCGCAGCGCCAGCGGCAGCGCGACCGCGCCGAACGCGACGTTGACGAGGAAGATCGCCTGCCAGCCCGCGAGCGCGACGAGGCCGCCGCCGATCGCCGGGCCGAGCGCCGCGGTCGAGGAGCCGGCGATCGTGATCGCCGCCAGCGTGCGCGGCGGCGGCGCGTGCCCGCCCGTCGCGTTGCGCAGCAGTGCCAGTCCGGTGGGGAAGCCGGCGGACGTGCCGGCCGCCAGCAGCAGCCGCGCCGCGATCAGCCAGCCGAAGCTCGGCGCGAGCGGGCCGAGCACGCCGGCGACCGCGATCAGCGCGAAGCCAGCGCACTGCACGCGCCGCGGACCGAGCTGGTCGGCGAGCCGGCCGAGCACCGACTGGCCGATCGCGGTGACGAGGTAGAAGCTCGACACGAGCCACGACAGCGCCACGACGCTCACGTCGAAGTCGTCGCGGATGCGCACGAGCGCGACCGCGATCATCGACGAGTTGATCGGGTTCAGGACCGTCCCGAACAGGATCGCCGCCAGCACGCGCGGCGGGACGCGCGTCGGGGCTGCGGGCGGCGAGGCCATCGACCGCACGCTAGCGTCCGCGCGATGACGCGGCCCCGATGGCAGCCCGGTCCCGCGCAGCCGCGCCTCGACCCGGCGACGGTCGACGTGTGGCTCGTCGCGCTCGACGGCGCGCACGACGACGGTCCCCTCGACGCGCGCGAGCGCGACCGCGCGGCCCGCTTCGTGCGCGACGAGGACGCCCGCCGCTGGCGCGCCGCCCGCGCGACGCTGCGGCGGCTGCTGGCGGCCTACGCCGACGCCGATCCGCGCGAGCTGCGCTTCGACGAGGGGCCGCACGGCAAGCCGCGGCTCGCCGGCGAGCGGCGTCTCCGCTTCAACCTCTCCCACTCGGGCGACGTCGCCCTGATCGCGGTCGCATGGGACCACGACGTCGGCGTCGACGTCGAGTTGCCGCGGCGCACGGTCGACCACGCCGCGATCGCCCGCCGCGTCCTGACGGCCGCCGAAGCGGACCGCGTCGCGTCGATCGAAGACCCGGGCGAGCGCGAGCGCGCGTTCCTGCAAGCCTGGGTCCGCTGGGAGGCGGTGCTCAAGTGCCGCGGAACCGGCATCGGCGGCGCCGCGGCGCGGCCCGCCGCTCCGGATCCCTGGGTCACCGACCTCAACGTTCCGCCGCCGGCGGCCGCGGCGCTCGCCGTCGCGAACGGGCCGGCGGCCGTGCGCAGCTGGCGCTGGCCGCCCGTCGAGCGGTGAGCACGCCTACAATTCCCCGACTCATGGACGACTCCGCCATCGCGTTCGACGACCGCGGCCTCGTCCCGTGCATCGCGCAGGACTGGCGGACGGGGGAGGTGCTCACGCTCGCCTACATGAACAGAGAGGCGCTCGAGCGCACGCGCGCGACCGGCGAGGTGCACTACTGGAGCCGCTCGCGCGGCGAGCTGTGGCACAAGGGCGCCACGAGCGGCAACGTGCAGCGGCTGAAGGCGCTGCGGGTCGACTGCGACGGCGACGCGCTGCTCGCGCTCGTGGAGCCGGCGGGACCGGCGTGCCACACGGGCGAGCGCACCTGCTTCTTCAGCGGCGACCTGACGCCCGGCGCGCCGTACGAGACGCTGCCGGCGCTGGAACGCACGATCGACCGGCGCGCGCAGGCCGCCGACGCGAGCAGCTCCTACACGGCCACGCTGCTCGCCGACCCGCAGCTCGCCGGCGCGAAGGTCGAGGAGGAGGCCGAGGAGGTCGTGCGCGCGGTGCGCGAGGAGAGCGACGAGCGCGTCGCGAACGAGGCCGCCGACGTGCTCTACCACCTCGCCGTGCTGCTGCGCAGCCGTGGACTCGGCTTCGCCGACGCCGAGCGCGTGCTCGACGAGCGCAGCCGCTAGAAGGCCGCACCGCCCGCCATGGCGCCGACCGACACAGAGCCCGCACCGCCCGCACCCGCGCCCGCCGTGCACGTCACGCCGTCGCTCGACGAGGTGCGCGCGCTCGCGCGCGAGCACAACCTGATCCCGCTGCGGCACACGTTCGTGGAGGACTGCGAGACGCCGATCTCGGCGTTCCTCAAGCTGCGCGGCGAGGGCCCCGCGTTCCTGCTGGAGTCGGCCGAGCAGGGCCGCGTCGGGCGCTGGTCGTTCATCGGCTTCCGCCCGCGCAGCGTGCTGCGCTGGTCGCTCGGCGACCCCGGCGACCCGTACGAGCTCGCCGCGCAGGAGGTCGCGCGCCACCGCCAGGCCCCGCTGCCCGACCTGCCGCCGTTCTCCGGCGGTGCGGTCGGCTGCTTCGGCTACGACCTCGTGCGCACGGTGGAGCCGCTCGGCGCGCCGAACCCGGACCCGGTCGGCCTGCCGGACCTCGCGCTGATGCTGACCGACGTGCTCGTCGCGTTCGACCACCTCAGACGCGAGCTGACGATCCTCGCGAACGTCTACGCGGACGACGGCGAGGACGTCGACGCGGTCTACGCGAAGGCGGTCGACGCGATCGGAGACGTGCGCCGCCGCCTCGCGGGGCCGGTGCCGCAGCCCGCCGCGCCGCCCCCCGCCGAGCGCCGCGCGCCGACCTGGCGCAGCAACATGCCGCCCGAGCGGTTCGAGGGGATGGTCGAGCGGATCGTCGAGTACATCCACGCCGGCGACGCGTACCAGGTGGTCCCGAGCCAGCGCTGGTCGGCCGAGGTCCCCGTCGAGGCGTTCTCGATCTACCGCGGCCTGCGCGCCGTCAATCCGAGCCCCTACATGTACTTCCTCGACTTCGGCGACTTCGAGATCGCGGGCGCCTCGCCCGAGCCGCTCGTGACGGTCCACGACGGCCGCATCGAGACGCGCCCGATCGCCGGCACGCGCCCGCGCGGCGCCAGCGCCGAGGAGGACGGACGGATCGCGCAGGAGCTGCTCGCCGACGAGAAGGAGCGCGCCGAGCACGTGATGCTCGTCGACCTCGGGCGCAACGACGTCGGGCGCGTGAGCGAGTACGGCTCCGTGCGGGTCGACGCCTACATGGAGATCGAGTCCTACAGCCACGTGATGCACATCGTCTCGCGCGTCTCCGGCCGCCTGCGGGGCGGCGTCGGCGCGCTCGAGGCGCTGCGCTCGATCCTGCCCGCGGGTACGCTCTCCGGTGCGCCGAAGGTCCGTGCGATGCAGATCATCGACGAGCTCGAGCCCGTCAAGCGCGGCGGGTACGGCGGCGCGATCGGCTACCTGTCCTACACCGGCGATCTCGACACGTGCATCCACATCCGGACGGTCGTGGTGAAGGACGGCGTCGCGCACGTGCAGGCGGGCGGCGGCACCGTCGCGGACGCGCGCCCGGATTACGAGCTGCGCGAGTCGGAGGCGAAGTCGCGCGCGGTGAAGCAGGCGATCGAGCTGGCGGTCGCCCAGCCTGACTGGCCATGAAGGTCCTCGTCCTCGACAACTACGACTCGTTCACCTACAACCTCGTCCAGTACCTGGGCGAGCTGGACGCCGAGGTCGAGGTCGTACGCAACGACCGCGCGACGGTGGCGGACCTGCTGCTGCGCGGCTATCACGCCGTCGTCGTCTCGCCCGGTCCGTGCACGCCGGACGACTCGGGCATCTCGCTGGAGGCGGTGCGCGCCTTCCCGGAGGCCGGAATCCCGACGCTCGGCGTGTGCCTCGGCCATCAGGCGCTGGCGCAGGCGTTCGGCGGACGCGTCGTGCGCCACGCGCCCGTCCACGGCAAGGTCTGCGAGGTCGAGCACGACGGCCGGACGATCTTCGCGGGGCTGCCGAGCCCGCTCACGGTCGGCCGCTACCACTCGCTCGTGGCGGAGGAGGCGACGCTGCCGGACGAGCTCGAGGTGTCCGCGCGCGGCGGCGGCGTGATCCAGGCGATCCGCCACCGCACGCTGCCGGCGGAGGGGATCCAGTTCCATCCCGAGTCGGTGCTGACGCCGGACGGCATGGCGATGCTCGACAGCTTCCTCGCAGCCGGCCGGCGCGCGGCCGTCGGGGGGCTCGCATGAACGAGGAGCTGCTGCGCGACGCGATCGACCGGCTCGCCTCCGGCGAGGACCTCACGACCGAGGACGCCGCGGCGGTGCTGGCCGAGATCATGGCCGGCAACGCGTTCGAGACGCAGATCGCCGCGTTCCTGATCGCGCTGCGCACGAAGGGCGAGACGGTCGAAGAGATCACCGGCCTCGCGCGCACGATGCGCGAACTGGCGGCGCACGTGCCGATCGCGCACGACGACCTGCTCGACGTCGTCGGCACCGGCGGCGGGCGGCGCACGTTCAACGTCTCGACTACCGCGGCGCTGATCGCGGCCGGCGCCGGCTGCCGCGTCGCCAAGCACGGCAACCGCTCGGCGACCGGCCTGTCGGGCGCCGCCGACGTGCTCGAGGCGCTCGGCGCGCGCATCGACCTGACGCCCGAGCAGGTCGGCCGCTGCGTCGAGCAGGTCGGCTTCGGCTTCATGTTCGCGCCCACCCACCACGCGGCGACGCGCTTCGTGATCCCGGTGCGCAAGCAGCTCGCGGTCCACACGATCTTCAACTACCTCGGCCCGCTCACGAACCCCGCGGGCGTCACGCGCCAGCTGACCGGCGTCGCGAACCCGCGCTACGTCGAGCGGCTCGCGGACGCCTTCGCGCAGCTCGGCGCGCGGCACGTGCTCGTCGTCTGCAGCGACGACGGGCTCGACGAGCTGTCGACGTGCGCGCCGAGCACCGTCGTCGAGGTGCGCGACGGGACCCGCTCCAGCTTCACGGTCGACGCCGCCGCGGTCGGGCTCGACGGAGCCCGCCCGGAGGAGCTGAACGGCGGCACGCCCGAGGTCAACGCCGAGATCAGCAGGCGGATCCTCGCCGGCGAGCGCGGCGCCCCGCGCGACGTGGCGGTCCTCAACGCGGGCGCGGGCATCTACGCGGGCGGTCGCGCCGAGACGCTGGAGGCGGGCGTGCGCGCCGCCGAGGCGGCGATCGACGGCGGCGCGGCGGCGGCCGTGCTCGAGCAGTACGTCAGCTTCACCACGGACGTCGCGAGGGAGGCCTCTTCCGCATGAACACGCTGGAGCGCATCGTCGAGGCGACGCGCCGCGAGGTGGCGCAGCGCCGCGAAGCCGTCCCGCTCGCGACGCTCGAACGGCAGCTCGTCGCGCGCGGCGACGACCGGCCGTTCGCGGAGGCGCTCGTGCATCCGGGCGTCAGCGTGATCGCCGAGCACAAGCGGCGCTCGCCGTCGGCCGGCGCGATCCGCGAGGGCGCGAGCGTCGCCGAGGTCGTGTGCGCGTACGAGCGCGCCGGCGCGGCCGCGCTGTCGATCCTCACCGAGGGGCCGCACTTCGGCGGCTCGCTCGAGGACCTGCGCGAGGCGCGCGCGGCGACGCGCCTGCCGATCCTGCGCAAGGACTTCGTCGTCGACCACTACCAGCTGTTCGAGTCGGCCGCCGTCGGCGCCGACGCGATCCTGCTGATCGTCGCGGCGCTCGATCCGCACGAGCTGCAGCGCCTGCACGTCGACGCGCTCGCGCTCGACCTCGACGTGCTGGTCGAGGTCCACGACGACCGCGAGCTGGAGGTCGCGCTCGAGCTGGACGCCGACCTGATCGGCATCAACAACCGCGACCTGACCGACTTCACCGTCGACGTCGGGCGCACGTTCGAGCTGCTGACGGACGTCCCCGCCGGCAAGACCGTCGTGTCCGAGTCGGGGATCGGATCGCGCGAGCAGCTCGACGAGCTCGAGCGCGTCGGCGTCGACGCCGTGCTCGTGGGCGAGGCGCTGATGCGCGCCGACGACGTCGAAGCCGCCTGCCGCGCGCTCACCGGACAGAGCGAGGACGTCGTTTAGCTCCGGTTGAGTGCCGCCGGAGACACTCGCTGACAGCCGCATGCGGAGGATCCTCAACTCACCGCTCGTCGCCGCCCTGATCGGCGGCGCCGTCGTCGCCGCCGTGCTCGTCGTGTTCGACGTGGGCGGCGGCGACGGCAGGACGACCACGGTCGTGCAGCAGTCGCCCGTCGCGAGCCCGTCGAGCGAGGGCGGTGACGCCGCGCGGGCGGCCGAGCAGGGCCTCACCGCGCACGACATCTACGAGCGCGACGCACCCGGCGTCGTGCACGTGCGCGCGGAGCTGAGAGCGAGCGCCGCCAGCTCGCCGTTCGGGACCGACCAGGGCGGCGAGGCGACCGGCACCGGCTTCGTGATCGACGCCGACGGCCACATCCTCACGAACTACCACGTCGTCGCCGACGCGAGCTCCGTCGAGGTCGGCTTCGACGACAACCGCGTCGTGCAGGCGAGCGTGCTCGGCACCGACGCGACCAACGACCTCGCGCTGCTGCGGATCGACCCCGACGGGCTGAGCCTCGCCCCGCTCGAGCTGGGCGACTCGAGCACGGCCCAGGTCGGCGACCCGGTGCTCGCGATCGGCAACCCGTTCGGGCTCGACCGCACGCTCACGACCGGCGTCGTCTCGGCCCTGCAGCGCCAGATCACGGCGCCGAACGGCTTCACGATCCAGCACGTGATCCAGACCGACGCGCCGATCAATCCCGGCAACTCGGGCGGGCCGCTGCTCGACGCCGCCGGTCGCGTGATCGGCATCAACTCGCAGATCGTCACCGGCGGCGCCGGCAACGGCAATCTCGGGATCGGCTTCGCGGTGCCGATCAACACGGCGAAGAAGCTGCTGCCGCAGCTGAAGAGAAGCGGCTCGGTCGTGCACGCCTACCTCGGCATCACGGGCGCGACGATCGACGCCTCGCTCGACGACCTGCAGCTGAAGGTCGACAGAGGCGTGCTCGTGCAGACCGTCACGGCCGACGGGCCGGCGGCGAGAGCCGGGTTGCACGGCGGCAGGATCGAGAGCCAGGTCAACGGCGCCCGCATCATGCTCGGCGGCGACGTGATTCGCTCATTCGACGGGCGCACGATCGACTCGATGAGCGACCTGACGGCCGAGATCGCCAAGCACAGACCGGGCGACAGCGTGCGGCTCGAGATCCTGCGCAGCGGCGACGAGCGGCAGATGACCGTGACGCTCGGGACGGCGCCCAGAGTCGCGCCCTCGCAGACGCGCGCGCCGTAGTCGCCAACTACGATGAGGGCGTGTCCGACGCCCCCAAGGTCAAGTTCTGCGGCATCACGCGGCTCGAGGACGCCGAGCACGCGGCCGAGCTGGGCGCGTGGGCGGTCGGGATGATCTTCTGGGACGGCTCCGCCCGCCGCTGCTCGCGCGCCGAGGCGGAGGCGATCGGGTCCGCGTTGCACCGCCGCGCAGAGGTCGCCGGCGTGTTCGTCAACGCGCAGCTCGACGCCGTTGCCGAGGCAGCCGACGCGTTCGGCCTGACGCTGCTGCAGTTCCACGGCGACGAGGGTCCCGTCTACTGCGCCGAGGCGGCGCGCCGCACGGGCGCCAAGACGATCAAGGCGGCGCGTGTCGCCGGGCGCTCCGACATCCGCGACCTGCGCGCGTTCCAGACCGACTTCCACCTGCTCGACGCGCACGTCCCCGGCCAGCAGGGCGGCACGGGCGTGACGTTCGCGTGGGAGCTGGTGGGCGAGCACCCGCGCGATCGGCCGCTGATCCTCAGCGGCGGCCTGACGGCGGACAACGTCGGCGCGGCGATCGCGGCCGTGCGGCCGTTCGCGGTCGACGTCGCGAGCGGCGTCGAGTCGGAGCCGGGCGTGAAGGACCACGCGCGGATGAGCGCGTTCGCGCAGGCGGTGCGGGCGACGGCACAGGCGGCCGAGGACGCCGCATGAGCGCCGGCCTCGAGCACCGCTACGGCCCGTACGGCGGCCAGTACGTCCCCGAGACGCTGATGCCGGCGCTCGCCGAGCTCGAGGCGGCGTGGCTCGCGGCCAGGCGCGACCCCGCCTTCACGACGCGCCTCGACGAGCTGCTGCGCGACTACGTCGGCCGCCCGACGCCGCTCTACCTCGCCGAGCGGCTGTCCGAGGCCGTCGGTCGCACGGTCTACCTCAAGCGCGAGGACCTCAACCACACCGGCGCGCACAAGATCAACAACGCGATCGGCCAGGCGCTGCTCGCGAAGCGGATGGGCAAGCCGCGCATCATCGCCGAGACGGGCGCGGGCCAGCACGGCGTCGCGACCGCCACCGCGTGTGCGCTGCTCGACCTCGAGTGCGTCATCTACATGGGCACCGAGGACATGCGCCGGCAGAAGCCGAACGTCGAACGGATGGGGCTGCTGGGCGCGCGCGTCGAGCCGGTCGAGGCCGGCACCAGGACGCTCAAGGAGGCCTGCTCGGCGGCGATCCGCGACTGGGTCACGAACGTCGCCACGACGCACTACATCCTCGGCACGGCCGCCGGGCCGGCGCCGTACCCCGCGCTCGTGCGCGACCTGCAGCGCGTGATCGGCGACGAGGCGCGCGCGCAGCTGCTGGAGCGCGAGGGGCGGCTGCCGCAGCGCGCGATCGCGTGCGTCGGCGGCGGCTCGAACGCGATCGGCATCTTCACCCCGTTCATGGACGACGACGTCGAGCTGATCGGCGTCGAGGCGGCGGGGGAGGGGATCGAGACGGGCCGCCACGGCGCGCCGCTGACGGTCGGCGAGCGCCCGGGGATCCTGCACGGCGCCTTCTCGGCCGTGATGCAGGATGCGGACGGCCAGATCCTCGAGGCGCACTCGATCTCGGCCGGGCTCGACTATCCCGGCGTCGGGCCCGAGCACGCCTGGCTGCGCGACAGCGGGCGCGCGCGCTACGAGGCGGTCACCGACGCCGAGGCGCTCGCCGCCTTGCAGCGGCTCGCGCGACTGGAGGGGATCATCCCGGCGCTCGAGTCCTCGCACGCGATCGCGTGGACGCTGGCCAACGGCGGCTCCGACCTCGACCTCGTGTGCCTCTCGGGCCGCGGCGACAAGGACCTCGCCGAGGTGATCCGGCGGCTGGAGCTGGAGCGCGGGGCGGGCGACGACGCGTCGACCGACGCGAGCGTGCCGGGCGGGCCGGTCGCGTGAGCGGGATCGAGCGGATCGCCGAGGCGTTCGCCGCCTCCGGCAAGCGCGCGGCGCTGATGCCGTATCTCATGGGGGGCTTCCCGGACATGGCGACCGCGCGTGCGATCGGCGAGGCGTACGCCGACGGCGGCGCCGACCTGGTCGAGCTGGGTGTGCCGTTCTCGGACCCGCTCGCGGACGGACCGGTGATCCACGCCGCAGGCGTCGAGGCGCTGCGCAACGGCGCCACCGTCGACCAGATCCTCGAGCTGGGCGAGGCGCTCGCGCCGCGCGTCGCGGTCGTGCTGATGTGCTACGCGAACATCGTCTACGCGCGCGGCTTCGAGGCGTTCGCTGCCGCACTGCGGGCGCACGCGATCAGCGGCCTGATCGTGCCCGACCTGCCGCTCGAGGAGGCGCCCGAGCTGCGCGCCGCCTGCGACGCCGAGGGGATCGCGCTCGTGCCGCTCGTCGCGCCGACGACGCCGCCCGAACGGCTTCAGCGGATCGGCGAGCTGGCGCGCGGCTTCGTCTACGCCGTCTCGCTCGTCGGCACGACAGGCGAGCGCGGTGCGCTCGAGGCCGGGCTGGAGGACTTCCTGCGGCGCGCGGCCGCGGCGAGCGACGTGCCGGTCGCGGTCGGCTTCGGCATCGGCACGCCGCAGCAGGCCGCCGCCGCCGCCGACGCCGGCGCGGCGGGCGTGATCGTCGGCAGCCGGCTCGTGCGCGCGGCCGGCGAGGCGGCCGACCCGGCCGCCGAGGTGCGCGAGATCGTGGCCGCGATGGCCGACGCGCTCGGAGCGCCCGCGAGCGCTCCCTCCGCCGACCCCGTCCGCTAAGCTCCCGCGCGCCATGGGCCTCGCTCTCACCGCCACGCTCGCCTTCTGCCTCTGGGTCTTCCTGTGGGCGCTCGGCGTCAAGGGCTTCGACGGCATGCTGATCACGCTGCTGATCCTCGTGGTCGCCGGCACGCTCAAGTCGCTCGGCAAGTTCCTCCCGGGCGCTCAGCGCTCCGGCGGGTCTTCCGGCGGCTGGTAGCCTGGCAGTTCGCCGTCGAAGATCGGGGGAGCTGCGATGGGCCGTCAGGGCGGGCTGCTGTTGGCGTGTCTCGCGACCGGGTGCGCGCTCGCGCTGGGCGTCGCGACGGCATCGGCCGGCAGGCTCAGCATCACCAGCCAGTCGATAAGCATCACCTGGAGCGCGGTGAGATTCAACGAAGGCGCGGCGGTGTGCCCGGTGACGATGGAAGGGTCCCTGCACGGGAGGACGATGGCCAAGTCCGCGGGGACGCTAGTCGGCTTCGTCATGCGTGCGCGGACGTCGAGATGCAGCGTCGGCACGGCCGTGCTGCTAACGGTCGAAGACGGCCAGACCTCGACCGTGCCATGGCACATCCGCTACGACTCGTTCAGCGGAGCGCTACCGGACATAACGAGAGTCCGCTGGCACATCGTCGGGCTCAGCTACCGCGTCCTCGAAGAACTCGAATTCTGCCTATACACCTCGACCACTACGCGTCCCGCGCTACTCGACCTCACGCGCGAAGCAGGGGGCGCCGTCACCACCGCGGCCTTCTTCGGGACGGAAGCCATACCGCTCGTCGCGGGCAACTCGGTGCTGTGCGACCAGTCGGGACTGCTCGGCGGCTCGGGTTCGGTGACCCTTCAAGGGTCCGCCACCAGGGTGACGCTCAGCCTAATATGAGCCGCCGCGCGCGGAGCGCGTGACGGAGCCGGCTCAGCCGAAGAAGGTCCGCGCGATCTCGAGATAGCGGAGGTCGACGGTCTTGATCCCTTCGACCTCCGCGAGCGGGACGCTCGTCATCTGCGTTCCCTGCAGCGCGACCATGCGGCCGGTCTCGCCGGCCATCACGAGGTCGGCCGCGTGGACGCCGTACTGCGTGGCGAGCACGCGATCGGTCGCCGTCGGCGTGCCGCCGCGCTGCACGTGCCCGAGCGTCGTGACGCGCGTCTCGTAGCCGGTGCGCGCCTCGATCTCGGCCGCGAGCGCGGTGCCGACGCCGCCGAGCCGCGGGTAGCCGTAGCCGTCGACCTCGTCGGAGGTGCGAATCTCGCGCCGCTCGCCGGACTCGAACGCGAGCTCCGCGCCCTCGGCGACGACGATGATCGAGAAGTCCTTGCCGCGCTCGTGGCGGCGCTGGATCGCGGCGGCGATCTCCTCGACCGTCAGCTCCAACTCGGGGATCACGATCCCGTCGGCGCCGCCGGCGATTCCGGCGAAGACGGCGATCCAGCCGGTGTTGCGGCCCATCACCTCGACGACCATCACGCGGTCGTGCGACTGCGCGGTCGTGTGCAGGCGGTCGAGCGCCGACGTGACGGTCTGGACGGCGGTGTCGAAGCCGAACGTGTAGTCGGTGCCGACGACGTCGTTGTCGATCGTCTTCGGCACGCCGATCACCGGCAGGCCGACCTCTTCGGAGAGCCGGCGCGTGATCATCATCGTGTGCTCGCCGCCGATCGCGATCACCGCGTCGAGCGGGTCGGTCGTCTGCGCCTCCCGCACCCGCTCGAGCCCGTCCGGCTCTCGGAACGGGTTGTAGTTCGACGTCGAGAGCAGGGTGCCGCCGAGCGGCAGGATCCCGGAGACGGCCTTCTGGTCGAGCGCCACGTGGTCGCGCTCGGCGAGCCCGCGATAGCCGCGGCGCAGCCCGACCGGCTCGTGACCGTGCAGCAGCAGCCGCCGCGCGGCCGCGCGGATGACCGCGTTGAGGCCCGGGCAGTCGCCGCCCGCTGTGAGGATCCCGACGCGCATCGCCCGGGAGCCTAGCCCGTCCACGGGCCGTCGAACCATCGCGGCCCGACGAATGGCGGGGCGCTTCCGCCTGGATGCCGGCGCGACCCTAGAATCCTCGCCGGTGTTCGGTCGCGCCTCCGTCCGTCTCGCGCTGACGCTCCTGCTCGGCGCGCTCGCGCTGACCGGCTGCGGAGGCGGTGGCGAGGAGCCGCAGCCGCGGCTGCACGGCACGCAGCTGACGGTCTGGAGCTCGCTGCCCCAGCGCGGGCCGCTGCGCGAGCTGGCCGCGGACGCGCTCGCCGCCGAGCGGCTCGCGCTGACGCAGGCGGGCGGAAGCGTCGGCCGCTACCGCGTGCGGCTCGTCGCGCTCGACGCCTCCACGCCGGGTCTCGGTCGCTCCGATCCGGCGCAGATCTCGCAGAACGCGCGCCGCGCCGCGGGCAGCCCGCGTACGATCGCCTACGTCGGCGAGCTGGCGACCGGCACGTCCGCGATCTCGGTCCCGCTGCTGAACCAGGCCGGGATCCTGCAGGTCAGCCCGCTCGACACCGCGCTGGCGCTCACGAGCAGAAGCCTCGCCGTCGCCGGGTCGCCCGAGCGCTACTACCCGAAGCTGCGCGAGCTCGGGCGCACGTTCGCGCGCGTCGCGCCGTCCGACCGCAGCCAGGCGGACGCCCTGCTGACGCTGATGCGGCGCGACGGCGTGCGCCGCCTCGCGATCCTCACCGACGAGGATCCGAGCGGGCGCGCCCTCGCCCAGCGCGTGAGAGCGACGGCGCGGGCGGCCGGGATCGCCGTCGTGGCGCGCGAGGAGATCGACGTGCACGTCCCACGCCACGAGGACGCGATCGTGCGCGTGAGGGAGGCGCGCGCCGACGCGGCGCTCGACGCGACGGGCGCGCGCTTCGGGGCGGCGCGCCTGTGGCGGGAGCTGCACGCCGCCGATCCCGAGCTGCGGCTGTACGCGCCGGCGAGCCTCGCCGACGCGGCCTTCGTCGCGGGACTGGGCGCGGCGGCGCCCGTCGCGCACGTCACGCGGCCGGTGCTGGCCGAGCGTGACGACACGCCGGCCGCCCGGCGCTTCGCACGCGCGTTCGCGGACCGGTACGGTCGCGCCCCGGCACCCGAGGCGCGTTACGGCTACGAGGCGATGCGCGGCGTGCTCGCCGCGATCCGCCGCGCCGAGGCGGGGAGCCCCGACGGCCTGGTCACGCGCCGCGCGGTCGTGCGCGCGTACTTCCGCACGGCGCCGCGCGACGGCGTGCTCGGCCCCTACGCGATCGACGCGGCGGGTGACACGTCGCTCGCCGGCTGGGGCGCGTACCGCGTCGTCGGCGGCGCACTGCGCTTCGCCGGCACGCTCAGCGGCGGCGGCGCGTCAGCCGAGCGCTGAGCGCAGCGCCTCGTCGAGCTGCGGGTGCGCGTACGCGTGGCCGAGCGCGAGCGCGCGCTGCGGCACCGCCCGTTGGCCGGTCGTGACGATCTCGGCCATCTCGCCGTAGAGCGCCCGCAGCGCGAGGGCGGGCACGGGCGCGACCGCCGGGCGTCGCAGCGCGCGACCGAGCGCCTTGGAGAAGTCCCGGTTCGTCACGGGCTGCGGCGCGGAGCCGTTGAGCGGTCCGCTCCAGTCGTCGCGGTCCGCGGCGGCGACGTAGAGGCCGACGAGGTCGTCGACGTGGATCCACGGCATCCACTGCCGCCCGCCGGCGACCGGGCCGCCGACGCCGGCCTTGAAGGGCGGCAGCATCTTCGCGAGCGCCCCGCCGTCGGAGTCGAGCACGATCCCTGTGCGCACGATCGCGACCCGCATCCCCAGCTCGTTCGCCGCCTGCGCCGCGCGCTCCCACAGCACGCACACCTCGGCGAGGAAGCCCTCGCCCGGCGGGGTCGACTCCGGCACCTCCTCGTCGCCGTGGGCGCCGTAGTAGCCGACCGCGGAGGCGGACACGAGCGCGCGCGGGCGCGGTTCGGCGCTGCGCAGGCCGGCCACCAGGTTCGCGGTGCCGACCTCGCGGCTCGTGCGGATGCGCTCCTTCGCGGCGGCGCTCCAGCGCTGGGCGACCGGCTCGCCCGCGAGGTGGATGACGGCGTCGCGGCCGGCGAGCGCCTCCGCCGGCGCCGGCTCGCCGAGCGGATCCCACGCGACCGCGCCGATGCCAGAGCCCAGCCGCGCGCGGGCGCGCTCCGGATCGCGCGAGAGGACGGTCACCTCGTCGCCGCGCCGCGCCAGCGCGGCGACGAGCCGCGTGCCGATCAGCCCCGTCGCGCCGGTCACCGTCACCCGCATGGGGTGATTCCTACCCGATCTGCGCGGCGGGCGTCAGGCCGCGCCGACGTGCAGCTCGTCGGCCGGCGCGTAGCCGACCTCGTGATGCGCGTGCGCGAGGCCGCCCTCGCGCGCCCGCTCGGCGACCGCCGCCGCCACCGCCGGCGCGACGTCGCGGTTGAAGACGGAGGGGACGATGTAGTCCTCGCGCAGCTCGTCGGCCGGCACGCAGTCGGCGATCGCCTGCGCGGCCGCGACCTTCATCTCCTCGGTGATCGCGGTCGCGCGCACGTCGAGCGCGCCGCGGAAGATGCCGGGGAAGGCCAGCACGTTGTTGATCTGGTTCGGGTAGTCCGAGCGGCCCGTCGCCATGATCCGCACGTACGGCGCGGCCTCCTCGGGCGTGACCTCGGGGTTCGGGTTCGCCATCGCGAACACGATCGGGTCCGGCCGCATGCGCCCGAGCGCCTCGGGCGGCATCACGCGCGCGCCGGACAGGCCGATGAAGAGGTCCATCCCGTCGATCACGTCGCCGGGGCCGCCGTCGAGCTTCTCCGGGTTCGTGTGCTCGGCGTACCAGCGCTTGACGCTGTTCATCGAGCCGTCGAGGTAGTCGGCCCGCTCAGTGTGGACGGCGCCGCGCGAGTCGCAGCCGATCACCTCGGTGACGCCCGCGCTTCTGAGGATCTTCGTGACGGCGACGCCGGCCGCGCCGAGGCCGACGACGAGCACGCGCAGGTCGGCGATGCGGCGGTCGGTCAGCTTGGCCGCGTTCAGCAGCGCGGCGAGCACGACGACGGCGGTGCCGTGCTGGTCGTCATGGAAGACGGGGATGTCGAGCTGCTCGATCAGGCGGTCCTCGATCTCGAAGCAGCGCGGCGCGGAGATGTCCTCGAGGTTGATGCCGCCGAACGTCGGCGCCATCGCCTTCACGATCGCGACGATCTCGTCCGGGTCCTTCGTGTCGAGGCAGATCGGGAACGCGTCGACGCCGGCGAACTCCTTGAACAGGACCGCCTTGCCCTCCATCACCGGCATCGCGGCGGCCGGACCGATGTCGCCGAGCCCGAGCACGGCCGTGCCGTCGGAGACGACGGCGACCGTGTTGCGCTTGATCGTGTACTGGAAGGCCTTGTCGGGGTCCTGCTCGATCGCCTGGCAGACGCGCGCGACGCCGGGCGTGTACGCCATCGAGAGGTCGTCGCGGGTCTTCAGCGGCAGCTTGTTGTGCTGCTCGATCTTGCCGCCGAGGTGGACCTGGAAGGTGCGGTCGACGGTGTCGAGCACGCGCACGCCGTCGAGCCCTTCGATCGCGCCGGTGATGCGGCCCCAGGTGTCCTGTTCGGCGCACAGCGCGGTGATGTCGCGGATTGTGCGGCCGCCCTCGATCGCGACGAGGTCGACCGCGCCGATCGTGCCGCCGGCGTCGCCGATCGCGCTGGCGACGCGCCCGAGCATCCCGGGACGGTCCGCGATCTCGACGCGGATCGTGAGGCTGAACTGCGCGCTCGGGGTGGTGGCCATGCGCGCAGTATATTGCCGCCAGGCGATCCACGCTTTCCACGATGCGGAAGTGTCTGACGGCACCTCGGCCGCGCCGCGGGGCTTCGTAGAGTTCCACGCCGTGAGCACCGACGGCGCCGGTCACGACGAGCTGTTCCTGATCGACGGGAACTCGCTCGCCTACCGCGCCTTCTTCGCGCTGCCCGAGTCGATCGCGACTTCCACCGGCGTGCCGACGAACGCGATCTTCGGCTTCGCGTCGATGCTCGTGAAGATCCTCACCGAGTACGGCCCGAGAGCGACGATCGTCGCGTGGGACGCCGGCCACTCCGGCCGCAAGGAGATCTACGCCGACTACAAGGCCCAGCGCAGCTCGCGACCCGACCTGCTCAAGCAGCAGTGGCCCGCGCTGGCGCCGCTCGTCGAGGCGTTCGGCTACGCGAACGTGTCGGTCGAGGGTCAGGAGGCGGACGACGTGATCGCGACGCTCGCCGAGCGCGCGAAGGCGGCCGGGATCCCGGTGATGGTCGTGACCGGCGACCGCGACGCCTACCAGCTCGTCGACGGCGACCGCGTGCGGATCATGACCACCTCGCGCGGGATCACCGACACGAAGGTCTACGACCGCCAGGGCGTGATCGACCGCTACGGGATCCCGCCCGAGCTGGTGCCGGACTTCATCGGCCTCAAGGGCGACACGTCCGACAACATCCCCGGCGTCCCCGGCATCGGCGACAAGACGGCGGCGCAGCTGCTGCAGGAGCACGGCTCGCTGGAGGAGGTGCTCGGGCATGCGCACGAGATCAGAGCGGCGAAGCGGCGCGAGAACCTGCTCGCGCACGCCGACGACGCGCGCATCTCCAAGCAGCTCGCGACGATGAACCGCGCGCTCGCCGTCGAGCTCGACGTCGGGGCGTTCGCCGCGGCCGAGCCGGACCGCTCGCGCCTGCGCGAGGTGTTCCGCGAGTTCGAGCTGCGCGATCCGCTGCGGCGGCTGGAGGAGGCCCTCGGCGACGCCGAGGAGGCCGCACCGCGGCCGGAGGCCGAGCAGGCGCTGCGCGCGCGTGTGCGCGAGGGCGCAGCGCCGGCCGACGCGGCCGGGCTCGCGCCGGCCGAGGCGGAGATCGCGCTCGCCGCGCGCCCGCCGGAGAAGCCCGACGACGCCCTGTTCGGCGAGAGCGAGGCATGGCGCTTCGGCGGCTACGCCGGCGGCGAGGACGCGCTCGCCGGCGAGTGCGAGGCGCCGGACGAGCTGGCCGCCGCGCTCGGCGAGCGGCCGGCGCTCGCGCACGACGCGAAGGCGCTCGGGACGGTCCCGGCGCGGCTCGCGTTCGACACGCTGATCGCGGCCTACCTGCTCG
>DASVFS010000092.1:0-24997 GCA_036379915.1 Conexibacter sp.
CTTCGCGGTCGCCGCGGATCGCGACCGCCGCAAAGCCGACGCCGGGGTGGCGCGGCGCGATCCGCCGCATCGCGTCGAGCGCCTGCGTGCAGCGGCCCGAGCCGGCGGTGAAGAACGCGAGCACGACCGGTCCGCGGCGCGCGAGCGTGCAGCTGTTGAGCGCCCGCGGATCGGTCACCGAGCAGGCCGGCGTGGCGCCGGCGGCGCCCTGGTCGGCATGTCTGGCGACGTTCGCGTCGCCGACGAGGTCGCTCGTCGCGAGCGGCGCCGCGAACGGCGGCATGCGCTCCCCCGCCGGCAGGCCGGTCGAGCTCGTCGCCGGCGTCGACAGCGTGTTCCACGTGATGTACGCGAGGATCGCCAGGCCGGCGGCGATCGCGATCCAGCCCGGCCGCCCGCTCACGCGACCGGCGCGGAGGGGGTTCTGGCGGCAGCCCGCGCGCGGACACCGAGCCGGTCGCCGCGGCCGCCGAGGCGGGCGATGCGGCCGAGCAGCACGCGGCGCTCCGACAGGACGAGCACGGACGGCAGCACGATCAGGACGCCGAGCAGCGAGACGGTCAGGTCCACGACCGTCACGATGCCGAAGTCGCGCAGCATGCGGAAGTCCGAGACGGCGAGCACGCCGAAGCCGGCGATCGCGGTGACGCCGGATGCCAGCACCGCGCGTCCGGTCGAGCGGTAGGTGCGCACGAGCGCGTGCTCGACGGGGTGGCCGTCGGCGCGCTCCTGGCGGAAGCGCTCCGACAGCAGCACCGCGAACTCGGTCGAGATCGCGATCACGAGCGCCCCGAGCGTCGCCGACATCGGGTTGAGCGGGACCCGCGTCGCGAACAGCACGAGCGCGGACCAGCCGGTCGCGAGCGCGATCGGGACGAGCGGCACGAGCGCGCGCTCCGCGCGGCGGAAGACCGCCAGCAGCACGACCGCGACGGCGGCGAGCCCGGCCAGTAGCGTCAGCAGGCGCCGCCACGGCGAGGCCAGCTCGGCGTTCGCCTGCGCGGCGATCACCGGCGTCCCGGCGAGACGCGCGGTGACGCCCGGCGGCGGGTTCAGCTCCTCCCGCATCGCCTCGATCACGCGCTGCTGCTGCTCGAGGTCCATCAGACGGATCCCGAACGCGAGCGTGGCCGCGTCGCGCCGGCGCGTCAGGACGGCCTGCGAGAAGTACGGCGGGATCGCTCTGAGCAGCGCGTCGATCGTCCGCTGGGATCTCGCGTCGGAGCCCTGCAGCAGGTCGGGCAGCGAGAAGGCCGGGCACAGCGTCGCGGAGCCGCAGCCCTTCGCCTCGTCGTAGCCGAAGCGTCTCAGCACGCGCTCCTGATAGCCGGTCATCCAGCGCACGACCTGCGGGGTGGCGACGTCGCGGCCCTCGATCAGCACGTCGATCTCGCCGGAGGACGCCGTGCTGTCCTGGAGCGTGTTGAGGTCTCGGAGCGCAGGGAGGTCGGCCGGGACGAGCTTGCGGACGTCGGAGACGACGTCGGTCTGCGTGTCGGCGATCCAGCCGAGGGCGGCGAGCGTCGTGGCGATGGCGAGGACGCGCGCCGGCCGCCGCAGCGACACGCTCAGCACGCCTCTGGCGGCGTCCTTGATCAGCTCGCGCGCTCCCGCTGTCGCGGCGGTTGTCCGGCTCAGGATCGACGCTGCTGCGGGCGGGTCCTGTCGGGGGTGAAGACGATTCCGCGAGCGGGGTCGCGGAAGTCGTCTCACCCCCGCCACCCGCCCGATCGGCGGTGCTGCCAGGGCTGCCGATCCGGCCGTGAGCGTCGTGACGAAGGCGATGGCGATGCCGAGGACGAGCAGGAGCCCGAAGCCCTTGACCATCGGGATCGGTGAGAGCAGCAGGACGAGGAAGCCCGCTCCTGTCGCAAGCGCGGCGGTGGCGATGGTGGGCGCCCCGGACTGTGCGGCTGCCTGCACCGCCGCTTCCCCCTCGATGCCCTGCGCTCGCTGCTCCTCCACGCGGCTCTGGAACTGGATCGCGTAGTCGACGGCGAGGCCGATCAGGACGGGCAGGACGGCGAGCGCGGCCATCGTGAGGCCGGCGCCGGCGAGCGCCATCGCGCCGAACGTCATCGCGACGGCGGCGAGGGCGATCAGCAGCGGCAGCAGGCGCAGGCGCGCCTTGAACAGCAGCAGGAGCGCGAGCGCCATCGCGACGACGGCTGCGATCAGCAGTGCGGCGATCCCGCCGGTGACGCTGTCGGCGAGCGCGTCGGTGACGACCGGCACGCCGGAGACGGTGTAGCTGCCGCCGCGTCTGAGGCGGAACAGCGGCATCGCGGTCGCCTGGCGGATGAGGCCGATCGCGCGCGTGCGCTCGGCGCCGGTGAGGTCGGGGCGCAGGCGCAGCTGGATCAGCGCCGCGTCTCTGCTCGGGAACAGCGCGGAGAAGCGCGCCTTCGGCACGTCGGCGCCGCGCGCCGGGTCGAACACGATCTGCGAGATGAACGGCTTCGAGTCGATCTGCGGGATGCCCTGGATGCCGGAGGCGAGCCACAGCCGCTTGATCTGGTCGGCCGCCTGCGCCTCCGCCGCGGCGCGCTGCTCGGCGGGGACCGCGGCGACCTGCCGCTGGATCGCGCGCAGCTGCGCGCCGACGGCATTCTGCACCGCGCGGACCGACTCGTTGAGGAACGTGCCGGGACCGTAGACGAGCTTGACCGGCTTGAGCGCTGCGAGCTTCGCGCAGGGGCTGCCGGCGCCGCCGTACGGTCTCGCGCCTCTCGGGACGTTGCCGCCGAGGCAGCCCTCGAGCCGGATCGTGCGGCCGAGGTCGGCGGTCAGCACGAGGTCGGCGACGCGTTCGTCGATCAGCACGACGATCGCGTCGTCGCCGAAGCGCGCGTGGAGGTCCTGGGTCGCTGCGTAGGCGTCGGTGTCGCGGCCGGCGAGCGTGTCGATCCCCGTGCTCGGCTCGAGCCGCAGCGCCAGCAGCCCGCCCGCGAGCGCGAGCAGCGCGACCGTCAGCAGCACGGGGAGCGGCCGGGCCGCGGCGGCCCGCGCGACGCGCTCGAGCCCGTCCCGCATGGTCATGTCACGGCGCGGCGGATGCGTTCGCGCCCGGCGGCTCGGCGACGACGTGCGGGAAGTCCGTGCCGTAGCCGGGCGTCGGCCCCTGCGCGCGACAGGCGGGCGCGGGGACGTTGGAGGGGTCGTTGCGGAAGGCGAGTTCGAGCAGCAGCTGCGCCGCGTCGGGCGAGACGCCGCCGACTGTCTGTGCGAACGCGTTCGGATCGGAGACGTTCGGCACCGGCCGCGGCCCGCTCGCGCACTGGCGGTCCTCGAACACCGGCAGGCCCGTGCTGAGCTGGTCGAGCTGGCGCTGCAAGCGGTATGGGTTCGGGCGGTTCGTCGCGAGCCGCTGCGGATAGATCGACATGCCCTCGGGACTGAAGACGGCGGCCGTGCGGAGGTAGTGGCGCGCGATGTCCCTCTCGACCGCGACGGCCTGCGTCGACGCCGCGATGTTGCCGACGAACGCGTCGAGCTCCGGCAGGTAGTCCGCGATGTACGCGAGGAACGGGTTGAGGCTGCGCGTGAAGGGGTCGAGCTGACCCAGCGCCGGACGCACGTCGGCCAGGAATCTGCGGAACGCCGGGAAGCCGGGCTTCGCCGCTGTGATCAGCGGCCCGAGGTTCACGAAGAAGTCGCGGAACGACGGCGCGAGCCGGCCGGCCGCCTGCAGCGTCGGGCTCAGCCCGCGGGCGACCGGGCGCAACTCGGTGATGATCGGGTTGGCTTCGCGCGCGAATCGGTTGAGGCGCTCGAGCGTGAGGCTCGACTCGCGCTCGAACGTCGGGAACGCCTTGAACGTGTCCTGCAGCTGCTGGTTGCGGTCGGCGATCGTGGAGAAGACCGTGTTCGAGTTGCGGATCAGGCCGGTCAGCTGGTCGCCGCGCGCGCTGAACGCGTTGAAGACGGTGCCGGTGTTGCGGATCAGCTGCTGGACCGCCTGCTCCTGCTGGTCCAGCTGGACGAGCAGCGTGTTCGTGTCCTCCGCGAACGGCGCGAGGTTGCCCAAGGCGGCGTTGAGGTCGTCGCCGCGACCTTCGATCCCTTGCGCGAGCGACTGCATCCACACCTGGAACGAGTGGCGCGTGCGTGGGTCGAGCGAGCGGAAGACCTCGTCGAGCTCGACCGTCTTCGACACCTGCGCGTCGGGCAGCAGGCCGTCCTCGGGCAGCAGCCCGTCCTGCTTGTGCCCGGGCGTCAGCTCGACGAACGTCTCGCCGAGCAGCGTCTTCGAGCGCAGGATCGCGCGCGAGTCTCTCGGGATCGGCGCGTAGCGCTCGTCGAGCTGGATCGTCGCCTGCGTCGTCTGCCCGGGCCCGAGCTGGAGCTTGACGACCTTGCCGACGGGCACGCCGGAGATGCGCACGTCCGCCTGCTGCGCGAGCTGCGTCGCCTCGCCGAAGCGGATCTGGAAGCGGTACCCCTTCGGCTTGAGCGGGAAGCCGCCACCGAACGCGACCCACAGGTACAGCAGCAGGCCGAAGCAGGAGAGCGCGAAGCCCGCCATGACGAGGATGCGTCCGAGTGTGGGTGCTTGCTTCTGCATCGATCAGAACCCCGGCGATCGAATCTCGGCTCTTGTGCAGTATGGGCCCGGGTTCTGCTCCGTGAAGCCCGGGATGTTGGTGAGCTGCGCGAGCAGCCGTACCGACAAAAGCGAAGGTCTGGTGTAGTTCTTGATGGCATTTGTCCCACTGAGCGAGCCGCATGGCACGACCACGATGCCGCGCCGGATCGGTCCCTCAGCGTCCTGCGCCGAGAAGATCGAGTTCGAGATGTGGTTGAGCCACGCCAGGTAGAACATGTAGCCCTCGCCTCTGCCCGGCGGGTTGTACGCGAGCCCGTTGAGGAAGGCGTTCAGCACCTCGAACGAGGCCGTGAGGTTCGGCGTCGCGTCGGCGAACTGCGACGCCGCCGGCCGGATCTCCTTCAGGACGGGCGTCGCCACTCTCGTGAACGGCCGCAGCTGGTCGCGGATGATCGGCGTCGTCTCGCGCAGGAACGGCCGCGTCGCCACGAGCGACGGCCCGAACGCGCGCGCGCCGGGGCGCAGTGCGGCGAGCGCCGGCCCGGCCTGATCGGCGAACGCCTTCGCCTGGCGCAGCGCGCGGTTGGTGTCGGTCAATGCCGCGGGCAGCAGCTCGATCGTGCGCTGCAGGTTCGCGTCCTGGTTCGCGAAGTGCTTGAAGACGTCGTTCGAGTCGTCGACGAAGCGCCCGAGCTGCTGGTCTCGCGCCGCCAGCGCGCTCGTGAACGTGCCGAAGTTGTGGACCGCGCGGCGGATGTGCTGGCGCCGCTCCGCGAGCAGCTTCGTGAACTTGGCCGCGTCGCGCGCGGTCGGCTCGAAGCGGCGGAAGACCTGCGCGAGGTTGCCGCCGTTGCCCTCGAGTCCGGTGGCGGCGCCGTTCAGCAGCATCTGAAGATATGTGCGCGTGTCGCCGTCGAGCACGGCGAGGATCTCGTCGAGGTTCACGTCCGGCTGCGTGTTCGCGACAGAAACCGTGAAGCCGTCTCTGACGGGGGGACCGCCGGCCGGCGTGCCCGGGTTCAGCTCGACGATCATGTCCTTCAGGCCCGTCTTCGGGCGCAGCAGCATCGTCGCGTTCGGATGGATCTGCTTGGCGTACTTCGGCTTCACCTCCATCGTCACGACGGCACGGCCGTCGACGAGCTCGACCTTCGTGATCTGGCCGATCTCGACGCCGGCGACGTCGACCGTCTGGCCCTGGCCCGGGGTGATCGCCTGGGCGGTCGCGAACTCGCCCTTCAGCACGAACACGTCTCTGCCGACGACCGGGACCCAGCCGGGCAGCGTCGTGCGCTGGTGCGCGAGCACGTAGAGCGCGACGAAGCCGGCGATCAGGACGAGCACGACGATCGCGATGAAGTCGCGGAGGTGCTTGCGGATCGCGCTTTTCACGGCGTGGCCTCCGCGGCGGTCGACGCGCTGGTCGTGGTGGTCGTCGTGGAAGTCGGGTTCGGCAGCGGCGGCGGCGTTGGCTGAACCTGACTCACCGGCGCTCTGGTGGGTCCAGCCTGCGGCCCGTTGACGTTCGGCAGCGGCTGGCGGTAGCACGGCGCTCTCAGCTTGTAGGGCAGCAGGGGGAAGGAGTTGTCGGACGTCGTCGGGAAGGTCGGGCTCGAGCCGAGCGGTCTCAGGTTCGCGTTGCCGATCACGGTGGAGTTGGTCGCGATCGATCTGCCGTAGCTCGTCGCGTAGGAACCACCTCCGAGGCCGGCGCGGATCATGCTGCCGTTGCCGTCGAAGCCCTGCGCCTCGCCGGCGAGCCCGGCCATCGCGTACCAGAACTCCTTGTAGTTCTCGACGATCGAACCGTCGCCACGACGCGTCGTGAGCGCGCCGTCGTCCACGCCGATGTTCCCGGCCGGGATGAACGTTCTCGCGAAGCAGCGGTTCGCCGCGTCGAGCTGCGGCAGGAACGTGAGCGACTCGCCCTCGAGCCGCGCAAGGTCCTCCGTCGCCGGCTGCAGCTGCGCGAGCAGGCCGCCCAGCTCGCTTCTGCGCAGCAGCGCGCGCGTCTGCGCGATCCACGGGTACGACGCCTCGACGGTCGCCGGCGTCTCCAGCACGGCCGGCGTGAAGTCACGCGCGAAGCCGCGCGTGGCGGGGAACGACGCGTCGAGGCTGCGGAACGCCTCGTCGGCCGCCGTGACGGTCGGGCCGAGCAGGCCGACGGCTTGCGTCAGCGCGCTGCTCTGCGCCGCGAACGAGCCGGCCGTCGTGTTGAAGTTGACGATCAGCTCCTGCAGCGCGCGCTCTCTCGTGCGCAGCGCCGTCGTGAGCCGCGCGATGCCGGCGATCATGCGCGAGAGGTCGTGCGGCTGCGTGCCGAGCAGCGCGCTGTTGACGAGCGCGCTGCCCTTCAGCGCATCCGGACCGTAGGTGTAGGAGGCGTTGAGCCCCTGCGCACCGGTCTTGCCCCGCACGTCCGGGTCGAGCGTCGCGTCCTGCGCGGCCGTCGGCTTCGAGTCGAGCGCCTTGCCGAACTCCTGCAGGAACGTCTGCAGGTCCGCGCGCTGATCGGCCTGCAGCGCCGTCAGCAGCTGGTCGAACTGGACCGGAGTCGACGTCTGCGCCGAGCCGATCATGCCGCCGTCGGACACCTCGGGCGCGGACGGCGAGCCCGGTCTGAGGTCGACGAAGAAGTTGCCCTCGAGGAAGATGCGCGGGCGGATCTTGAGCGTCGCGTCCGCGTGGATCGGCAGCCCGGTCTCGTCGATCTCCATCGTGACCTCGGTGAGGTCGGTCGACTTGTAGCGCTCGACGCTCTTGACCTTGCCGACGTTCACGCCCGCGATCCGCACCGGCGAGCCCGGGCGCAGGTTGTTCGAGGACTCGAACACCGCGTGCAGGTAGTAGCCGTGCGTGAACGGGATGTCCTTCGTGAAGCCGAAGTAGACGGCGATCGCGATCAGCACGAGCCCGAGCAGGCCGACGCGGAAGCGCGTCCAGCGCGGGGGCGTGTTGGGGTTGTGGACGTGTCGCGCCATCAGTCGCCGTTCAGCTCTCTCGGCACTCTGACCCCGCCCTTCGGGGCTTGGTCGGGCGGGTTGCCGACGACCGTCTGGCCGGTGATGTAGGCCTCGTTGCCGGCCATGCAGACGCCGCCCTGGCCCTTCGCGCCGACGCGTGGGTACGGGGTCGCGTGCAGGTGGTTCGCGTCTGTGCTCACGGCCTGCGTCGTCGGGGCGTTCGCGGGTGCCGACGCCGGCCCCGTCTCGCTGTTCGGACCGCCGGGCAGGCCGACCGGCAGGACCCGCAACCAGTTGCCCTGCGCACCGGCGCCGTCGCTCTCAGCGCTCGCGACGTTGTAGAGCAGCAATGCGAGGTAGTTGCAGTTGATCTGCGCGCCGGCGAGGTGGTCGACCGTCGGCGTCAGCTTCTCGACCGTCCGCCGCAAGCCGTGGATGCCGAGCGGCACCTGCGGGTCCTGCGCGAAGTCCTGCAGCGATCTGAGCGTCAGCGCCAGCTCGTCGTTGAGCGTCGCGGCGCGGCGCACCTGCGTCGTGCCGACGTCGAACGCGGTCGCGAGCGCGGGCGCGGCGTCGCTCAGCGCCTGCACGCCGGGCTGCAGGTCGCGGAAGAAGCCGGCTGCGTTGCGCAGCAGCGGCCGCTGGATCGGGAACGAGCGGATCGCCGTGTCGAGCGCCGGCGGCCCGCCGCTGATCGTGTCCTGCAGGTACGGGATCGCGATCGCGTCGAACGCGCGGAACGTGATCGCGAGGCTGCGGAACAGCTGGCCCTGCTGCTCCGCGACGGGCGCGACGGCCGCCGCCGTCTGCTCGAGTGCGACGAACAGGCGGCCGAAGCCGGTCGCCGGGTCGGCGAGGTTCTTCAGCACCGGGATCGCGTGTCTCGTGAGCGGGTCGAGCGCGACGATCGCCTCGTTGAGGCTCGTGCCGCGCCCCGCGAGCGTGTCGCCGAACTCGCGCAGGTTGACCTGGTTCGCCGCGCGCGTCGGCTCGTCGAACATCGAGAAGAAGTCGTCGAACTCGCCCGGTCTCGGCGTCGCGTTTCTGAGCGGCAGCACGCCGTCCTCGGCGAGCCCCCTGGAGGAGCGGCCGCGCGTCAGCTCGAGGTACTTGAGGCCGATCGTCGAGCGCGGGCGCACGATGACGGTCGAGTCGACCGGCAGCGGCTTGACGTCCACCTCCAGCTTCGCGTGCAGTCTCGCGACGACGCTGCCGTCTCTGCGCGTCGCCGGCTCGATCTTGTCGATCAGCCCGACGCGGTCGCCGCCGATCCGCACCTCGTTGCCGGTGACGAGGTTCGACGCGTTCGGCAGCTCGAACCAGACGTTGTACGTCGGCACGAACGGCAGGCCGTTGTTCGCGTTGTACGCCAGGAAGACGGCCACGATGATCACGAGTACGGTCGCCGCGCCGATCAGGACGGGGTTGGCGACGACCGATGCGCTGCGCCGGTTCATCGCTCGCCGCTCCCGCCGAGGAGGTAGTCGAGGACGCCGCTGGTGGCCGGAACGTCGGTGGTCGCCTGGTCAGGCGGCTCGCCGGTCGTCGTGGCGGGTGCGTTCGGCGTGGTCGCCGCGGGCTCGTCGACGAGCGAGGCGGAGCCCGTCGAGTTGACGCTGGCGCTGGTCGCGCCGATGGCTCTGCGCTCCTTGAAGGTTCCCCCGCACAGGACGAAGTCCTGCGTCACCGAATACGGGAGGCAGCTCGCGATCGGAACAAGCAGCGAGCGCAGGTAGTGCCCCATCTCGTCGAAGCCAGTCGTCGTGCCCAACGTGAAGAGGATCACGTCGAGGAAGCGCTCGATCCCTCTTTCTCTCTGCAGGCTCACCACGCCCCGCGCCAGCGTTCTCGCAAACGGCTTCGCCTCGTCCGCGAACCCGTGGATGTCTCTGATGATCGGCTCGGCGGCCGGCAGCGCCTGTCTGCCCGTGTCGGCGAGGTCGCCGAGCGTTCTGAACGTCGGCAGCGCCGCCTGGCTGAACGGGCCGAGCTGCCTCAGGACGGTGTTGATCGACGGCGCGGCCGCGCGCAGGTCGGTCATCACGGGCGTGCCGGCGGCGGCGAACTCCTGCAAGCGCCGCATCGTCGGGCGCAGCTCGGTCAGGAACGCCGGGAACTTCGCGAAGTTCTGCTCGAGCTCGTCGCCGCGCGCGGCCGTCGCGGCCGCCGTCGCGCCCGCCTTGTCGATGAACTCGCTGATCGAGCGGCTCTCGCGCGCCGCCGGCGCCAGCGCGGCGTCGGAGTCGCGCGCGAGGTCGGCCAGCACGCGGTTCTGCGACGCGAGGATCGCGAGCAGTCTGTCGAGCTGGTAGAGCGCCGGATCCGCGCGGCGGATCACCGCGTTGAGCTCCTCGCCGTTGCCCGCGAAGGCGACGCCGAGCTCGTTGAGGATGATCGCGAAGCGCTGACGCTCCGGCAGCCGCATGATGTTGTTGAGCATGTCGAGGTCGACGGGGGCCGAGGTGTTCGTCACGGGCAGCAGGTACTGCCCCTTCCCGTCGCCGTGCTCGATCCGTCTCAGCGACGGCGCCGGCTCGCTGTTCGCGCTCTTCGGCTGCGTCGGCTCGCAGGCGACGAACTTCTCGCCGATCAGCGACTGCAATCTGATCGTGCAGAAGGCGTCCTGCTTGAAGTCTCTGTAGGCGGGGTCCTCGATCTGCAGCACGATCGCCGCCTTGTTCTGCGGCGTCACGTCGAGCGACTCGATGTGACCGACCTTGACGCCCGCGATCTTCACGTCCTCGCCCGGCACGAGGAAGCTCGCGCTGTCGAAGATCGCGCGCACCTTGTAGCTGCCGCCCTCGTCGCTCGACGCGCCCGTGCCGAGCACGAGCACGACGAGCGCGGCGAGCAGCAGCAGGCCGCCGGCGAGCGCGCGCTTCGTCGCTGGGGAGACGGTCGAGATCATGGGCCGGGCAGCACGTCCGTGGGATCGCAGTCGAAGCCGCCGGGCGCGAACGGGTTGGAGCCGTCCGGGCGCGGCTGGCTGGCGGCGCCGGGGCAGCGGCGCGTGAAGCCGCTCTGCAGTCCGGCGAGCCGCTGCGAGGGCGGCACCGGCTGCAGCGTGTCGTCGCTCGCCCGGTAGGCGAAGGCGCCGAAGATCGGCATCACGCGCGCGTAGTGGCCGTTCGCGTCGTAGTTGGCGGCCGACTGGCCGAAGTCGCGGAACCAGCCGACGAGGTCCGGCGAGTAGGGCCGCAGGAAGTCGATCACCGGCTGGCCTCTGCGCATCGCCGTGATCGAGCTGGAGAACGCTCTGCTGCCGATCCGCTGGAGTTGCGGCAGGTGCTGCACGGCGTCGGTCGCGTCGTTGAACGCGCCCGGCTGGTGGACGATCGCGCTGAGGTTCTCGAACGTCGGCCGCGCCTCGTTCAGCAGCGGCGTGAACTCGCGGAAGAATCTCGGCAGGACGGCCGCCGCGGGTCTCGACGCCTCCAGCAGCGGGTCGAGGTCGTCGAGCGTCGCGCGCAGGTCGACGAACGTCGAGTTGCCCTGCCGCAGCGTGTCCGGCAGCACTCCGAGCGCCTGCGAGAGCGAGTCGTTCTCGGCGGCGATCGCGCCCATCATGCCGTTGAGGTTCGTCACGAGCGACGTCAGCTGCGGCGCCCGTTGCGCGATCGCGCCGGTGACGCTCGCGCCGGCGACGAGCGCGCGCTCGAGCGTCTCCTGGTCGCGCGCGAGCTCCTTGACGAGCTGGTCGGTCGTCGACAGGAAGGGGTTGAAGTATCTGGCCGAGGCGTTGACGTTCTCGCCCTGGCCCTCGTACTGGACCGCCGAGCCGTGGAACCACTGCTGCAGGCCTCTGCGCGTCCTCGGGTCGAGCGTGTTGAAGAGCTGGTCGAGGTCGACGACGGAGGTCGTTCTCTCGACGTCGAGGCGGCCGCCGTCGGGGATCTCCGGGGCGTTGTTCGGCCCGGCCGCGAGCGCGATGTAGCGGTTCGCGACGCCCGACAGCGAGCTGAGGCGGATCGTCGCGGTCGTGCCCTCGTGCAGCGGCGCGTACGGCTTGTCGACGCTCACGACGACCTCGGCCTGGTTCTCGTCGGTCAGCAGGATGTCGTCGACGCCGCCGACGCGGCGACCGCCGATCTGCACGTCGTCGCCCTTCACGAGCTGGCCCGCGTTCTGGAAGATCAGTCGGTACTGCGTGCCGCCGCCGTCGCCGAGCAGGATGATCGCGAGCGCGGCGACCACGGCGAGCAGCGCACCGAGCACGGCGCCGCGGGCGATCGTCATCGAGGCGTCACTCCATCCCGAGTGGGCCGTCGGACTCCCCCGTGAGGAACTGCCGCACGAACGGGTTGGCGGAGTTGAACAGCTCCCTCGCCGGCCCCGACTCGACGATCCGCCCGCGCCACAGCACCGCGATGAACTCGGCGACGCGGCGCGCGCTCATGATGTCGTGCGTGATCACGACGTAGGTCCCGCCGTTCTCCTGGTGGACCTCCTTGATCAGCTCGCACAGCAGCGCCGTGCGGACCGGGTCCAGGCCGGAGTCGGGCTCGTCGAACAGCACGATCCGGGGGTCGAGCACGAGCGCGCGCGCGAAGCCGGCGCGCTTGCGCATCCCGCCCGACAGCTCGTTCGGCATCTTGTCGGGCGAGTCCGCGAGACCAACCTCGGTGAGGCGGCGATTGACGATCTCGCCGATCTCGTCCTCCCCCTTGTCGGTGTGCTGGCGCAGCGGGAAGGCGACGTTGTCGAACAGGTTCATCGAGCCGAACAGCGCGCCGTCCTGGAACAGCACGCCGAACTTCTTGCGCATCTCGAACAGTTCCTCGTCGGGCATGCCGGGGACCGAGTCGCCCTCGATCAAGATGTCGCCGCTGTCGGGGTACAGCAGGCCGACCATGTGCTTGATGCAGACCGACTTGCCCGTGCCGGACGGGCCGAGGATCATCGAGATCTGGCCCTCGGGGATGCCGAGGTTGAGGCCGCGCAGCACGCGGTTGCGGCCGAACGCCTTGTGCACGTCGATGAACTGGATCGCGCTGTCGACGCCCTCGACCGCGTGGTGGGCTTCGCTGTGGTGGCGGAACTCGTCATCGTCGTCGTCGGACGCCGCGGCCGCCGGCTGGGAGACGACGGACACGTGCGAGTCGTCGTCCACGAGCGAATCCTCAGGCTCGAGCTGAGGTTCAGGGTCGAGGTCGTGGTCGACGGCGTCGCGCGGCGGCTCGCCGTCGCCGAGGATGCCGCCGTCGATCGCGTCGGCGCGCTCTTCCTCGTCGATCCGGTCGCGATCGAAGTCCGCGGGGGTCACGTCGTCCTCCTGTCGGCGAGCGCGGGCATCAGCGGATGATGTTGATCTCGGGGTGGGTCGCGAGCAGCGTCTGCGTGAAGACGTAGTTGAACGACGCGGTCGCCATCAGCGTCATCACGACCGCCTGGTTGACGGCGCGGCCGACGCCCTCCGCCCCGCCCGAGGCCGTCATCCCTTTGTAACAGCAGATCACCGCGGTGATCGCCCCGAACAGCGTGCACTTGAGCACCGAGCCCCACAGGTCCGTCGTCGAGGCGTTCGTGAAGAAGGTCGCGAAGAACGGGCCGGTGCTGCCGCCGCTGAGGATGTTCGCGACGACGCCGCCCGCGACGCCCGCGACGATCGCGAACACGTCGAACAGGCCGGTCACGAGCATCAGCGCCAGGAAGCGCGGCACGACGAGGTTCTTGACCGGGTCGACGCCGAGCACCTGCAGCGCGTCGAGCTCCTCGCGGATCTTGCGCGCGCCGAGGTCGGCCGTGATCGCCGTCCCCGCGACGCCGGCCACGATGATCGAGCAGATCACCGGCGCGAACTCGCGGATCACCGCCAGCACGAAGAAGCCGCCCATGCGGTCGAGCGCGCCGAACAGGACGAGGAAGTTCGCCGCCTGCAGCCCCGGCGCCGCGTAGGAGATCGCGAACATCGTGATGATCAGGGGGAACCAGCAGAGCTTCAGCGCGAACAGGAACTGGGAGACGAACTCGCCGCCGTACGGATACGGCGGCCGGATCGCCGAGACGATGGTCTTCCCCGTGAGGATGACCATGTCCCCCGCCTCCTCCAGCACCCCGCGAGCGGGCAACATGGCGCGGTCGGCGACTGCTCGGACCATCTCCTCAGTCCTCCTGTGGGACATCCACCGAAGGCGCCCGGAATGGCGCCTCCGGAGGGACAGGGTATGGCACCAAAGTTGCGCATGCCAAACGTGAACCGTTGAGCTTCTGTGAAGGGAACACGAAGGTCTATATACCGATGGGATCGGCTCGGAGCGCCTCTTCGCGTACCGGCGGACCTCCGCGCGGGCCGTGCTATGTTCGCGCCGCCGTGCCCGGCAGGAGACCCATCGCCCGAGGCGCCACGGCAGCCGCCGCGGCTGTCGCGTTGGCGCTCGCTGGCTGCGGCGGCGACGAGCGGCACGCCGAGCAGTCGCTGACCTACTCGGTCGCGATCCCCGTCAGATCGTTCCCCGCCAGACAGCGGCTCGCCGCGCCGGTCGACCTGCGGATCGACGTCCGCAACGTCGGCAGCCGCGCGATCCCGAACGTCGCGGCCACGATCTCGACCGGCGGCGTGCACGGCGCGGCCGTCGACGCGTTCGGCTCGCGGCTCGAGGGCGAGGGCCTCGCGTCGCACTCGCGGCCGGTGTGGATCGTCGACGAGGGCCCCGCGAGCGGCGAGACCGCCTACACGAACACGTGGGCGCTCGGCGCGATCCCGCCGCACGAGACGCGCTCGTTCACGTGGTCGGTCGTGCCGGTCAGAGCCGGCGACTTCACGCTGCGCTACATGCTGACGGGCTCCACCACCGGCCGCTCGCCGCTGCGGCTCGAGGACGGCGGCGCGGCGCGCGGCTCGTTCGACGTGCGCGTGAGCGGCAAGCCGGCGCAGGTCCGCGTGACGGCGGACGGCAGAATCGTCACCGAGTCGCCGTAGCGCAGCGCGTTCACGCGTCGCCGCAACGCGCGAGGGCCCGCAGCGCAAAAGCGCTGCGAGCCCCCACGGTGCACGGAACCGGCGCCGCCCGTCATTACGACGCCGGAGCCGAGATCGGCGCGGCGGCGACCCGCAGGCCGCCGCCGCCTGGACCTAGACCGCGGCCGCGGCGTCGGGATGGGCCTGGAGCGTCTCCTCGCCCGACTCGCCGGTGCGGATGCGGTACGCCTGCTCGACCGGGATGACGAACACCTTGCCGTCGCCGATCGACCCGGTCCGCGCGTGGCGCAGGATCGTGTCGACGATCGTCTGCACGTCACCGGAGGCGACCACGCACTCGATCTTGATCTTCGGCCGCAGGTAGTTCGTCACCGACGAGCCGCGGTACTGCTCGGTGATGCCCTTCTGCCGCCCCGACCCCTTGACCTCGGTGATCGACATCGAGGGGAAGCCGAGCTCGAGCAGCTCCTGGCGGATCGGCTCGAACGCCTCGTGGCGGATGTATGCGACGACCAGCTTCATGCCGGCACCTCCGAGGGGTTCAGGCCGGGCGCAGCGGACGCGCCGACCGGTCTCTGGATCGAGCCGACGCCGATCAGCTCGGGCGCCGGGATGAACTGCTCGGGGTAGCCGTACATGCCGTGCTCGGAGATGTCGAGGCCGGCGGCCTCCTCCTCGGCGGTGACGCGGAGGCCGTAGGTGGCCTTGATCGCCCCGAAGACGATGTAGCTGGCGACGAACACGAAGCCGAACACCGTGACCACGCCGAGCGCCTGGACGCCGAGCTGGTGGAAGGAGCCCGTGTACACGAGGCCGCCCTCGCCGAACGCGTTGTACGCGGCCAGGTCGGGATTCGTGAACAGACCGCACGCGAGCGTGCCCCAGACGCCGGCGATGCCGTGCGCGGAGAGCGCGCCGACCGGGTCGTCGAGCTTCTTGTCGATCGCGATCACCGAGACGACCACGAGCACGCCGGCGACCGCGCCGATCACGACCGCGGCCCACGGCACGACGTAGCCCGAGGGGGCCGTGATCGCGACGAGCGCGGCGATCGCGCCGTTGCCGGCCATGCCGATGTCGATCGTCTTCAGCAGCAGGCGCGACGTGACGATCGCCATCAGCACGCCCGCGCAGGCCGCGAGCTGCGTCGTGACGACGACTTCGGTGAAGCGGCCGTCGAGCGCGCCGAGCGTCGAGCCCGGGTTGAAGCCGAACCAGCCGAGCCAGAGGATGAAGATCGACAGGCCGAACAGCGGCATGTTGTGGCCCGGGATCGCCCGCGGCTTGCCGTCGGGCCCGTACTTGCCGCGCCGCGGCCCGAGGTGCAGCAGCACCGCGAGCGCACCGGTCGCGCCGATCAGGTGGACGGCCGTCGAGCCGGCGAAGTCCTGCATGCCGAGGTTGCTCTGCAGCCAGCCGCCGCCGAACACCCAGTGCGAGCCGATCGGGTAGATCACGGCCGCGAAGATGACCGCGTAGATGGCGTAGACGCCGAACTTGATGCGCTCGAGCGTGGTGCCCCACACGATCGCGAGCGAGACGGCGCAGAAGACGAACTGGAAGAACCACTTCGCCTCGACGGTCGCGTCGGAGAGGCCCATCACCGGGAAGGCCTTCTGTGGATCGCCGAAGTCGTGCAGGAACCAGCCGGTGTTGCCCCACAGGTCGCCGAGGCCGCCGAACGCAAGCGCGAAGCCGACCGCCCAGTAGGCGAGCCCGGCGATCGAGAAGTTCATCAGCACCTTCGCCACCACGGTGCCGGCGTTCTTGCCGCGGGAGAAGCCGATCTCGAGGAACGCGAAGCCGGCCTGCATGAACATCACGAGCACGCCCGCGACGATCACCCACATCGAGTTGATGCCGACGGAGTCGGCAAGTCTTCCTGCGCCCGCAGCGTCGAGCGTGTCCGCCGATGCGACGGTCGGCAGCAGCATGATGGCGACGAGCGCCATCACGCTGGCGCAGAGAATCGTCGTCCGCTTCATTTTCCCTCCTGGGTTGACGGATTGCGGCGAGTCTGCGCCAGCGGACGCGTGCGATCTTTGGCCAGATGGCGAGAGATCGCGGGTTTGCTTTCGCCACGGCCCGTCACGCTGCTGCGCAGCGGGTGCTTCGTCACACCGGAGAGAAGCGGGCCCTTATAGTCCCGCGCGAGGGAACTGTGCGGCTCGCCGTCGGGCGCACCGTGCATTCGTTCCTTTGGACATGCGGATAGTGTCGGAACGCTGCCGCCTTCGTACGCTCGCTCCGCACGGAAATCACGAGAGGGAACACCCGTCCATGGCCAAGATCCGTCAGCAGAACGTCAGCGCCGCCCAGTGGTCGCCGAACGGCGCCGCGCTCGGAGCGCTCGACCTCAGCGACCCCGAGAACCAGATCTACGGGGAGAACACCTTCAGCCTCGCCGAGCAGCGGCAGCGGCTCCCGAAGACCGTCTTCAAGCAGCTGCAGGCGACGCTGGAGAAGGGCGAGGCGCTCGACAGCTCGCTCGCCGACGCCGTCGCGCTCGCGATGAAGGAGTGGGCGCTGGAGAAGGGCGCGACCCACTACGCGCACTGGTTCCAGCCGCTGACGGGCTCGACCGCGGAGAAGCACGACTCCTTCTACAACCCGGTCGGCGACGGCACCGCGATCGCCGAGTTCTCCGGCAAGGAGCTGATCCAGGGCGAGCCCGACGCGTCCTCCTTCCCCACCGGCGGCATCCGCGCCACGTTCGAGGCGCGCGGCTACACCGCCTGGGACCCGACGAGCCCGGCCTTCATCCTCGAGAACCCGAACGGCGCGCTGCTCTGCATCCCGACGGCGTTCACGTCGTGGACGGGCGAGGCGCTCGACCACAAGATCCCGCTGCTGCGCTCGATGGAGGCGCTGTCCGGCGCCGCCGTGCGCGCGCTGAGACTGCTCGGCGAGGAGACGGCCGAGCGCGTCTTCACGACGGTCGGGCCCGAGCAGGAGTACTTCCTGATCGACGAGCAGTACTACTTCGAGCGCCCGGACCTCGTCACGACCGGCCGCACGCTGTTCGGCGCCAAGCCGCCGAAGGGCCACGAGCTCGACGACCACTACTTCGGCTCGATCCCCGAGCGGATCCTCGCCTGCATGCTCGAGACCGAGCAGGAGCTGCAGAAGCTCGGCGTGCCGGTCAAGACGCGCCACAACGAGGTCGCGCCGGCGCAGTACGAGCTCGCGCCGATCTTCGAGAACTCGAACGTCGGCTCCGACCACCAGCAGATCACGATGCAGGTGCTGCAGAACGTCGCGCGCCGCTACGGGCTCGTGTGCCTGCTGCACGAGAAGCCGTTCGCGGGCGTGAACGGGTCGGGCAAGCACAACAACTGGTCGATGGGCACCGACACCGGCCAGAACCTGCTCGAGCCGGGCGACACGCCGCACGACAACCTGCAGTTCCTGTTCTTCTGCACGGCCGTCATCCAGGCCGTCGACAGACACCAGGGCCTGCTGCGCGCGTCCGTCGCCGGTCCCGGCCAGGACCACCGCCTCGGCGCGAACGAGGCGCCGCCGGCGATCATCTCGATCTTCCTCGGCAAGGAGCTGGCCGACGTCTACGAGGCGATCGAGCAGGGCACGCCGGGCGAGTCGAAGCCGGGCGGGATCCTCGGGCTCGGCACGCCGGTGCTGCCGCCGCTGCCGCTGCACGGCGGCGACCGCAACCGCACCTCGCCGTTCGCCTTCACCGGCAACAAGTTCGAGTTCCGCGCGGTCGGCTCGACGCAGACCGTCGCGTTCCCGAACACGATCCTCAACACGATCGTCGCCGAGGCGATCGACGACCTCGCCGGCCAGCTGCAGGACGCGTTGAACGGCGGAGCGTCGCTCGAGGACGCGCTGCGGCCGATGCTGCAGAAGAGCTGGGCCGCGCACAAGCGCATCGTGTTCGACGGCGACGGCTACTCGGAGGCGTGGCACAAGGAGGCGGAGGAGCAGCGCGGCCTGCTGAACCTGCGCACGACGCCGGACGCGCTCCCCTACTTCGTCAAGCCCGACGTCGTGTCGGTGTTCGAGAGGTACGAGGTCCTCAACGAGCGCGAGCTGCACGCGCGCTACGAGGTCTTCACCGAGCAGTACGCGGTGAAGCTGAACATCGAGGCGGAGACCGCCGCGTCGATCGCGCGCACGCTGCTGCTGCCGGCGGCGCTGCGCCACCTCGCGCTGCTGAAGGAGTCGGGCTTCGGCGACCTGATCGCGGAGACCGAGGGCCTCGTGGGCCGGTTCGTCACGGCGATCAGAGCGCTCGAGACGGCCAACGCCGCCGACAACCAGCCCGACGAGGACGCGGCCAAGTGGGCCGAGTACATGCGCGACACGGTCATCCCCGCGATGAACGCCGTCCGCGACGTCGCGGACCAGCTCGAGAAGATCGTCGCCGACGATCTCTGGCCGCTGCCGAAGTACAGCGAGGTGCTGTTCATCAAGTAGGTTCGCGCCGCATTTGAGGTTTACGAAAGCCCTGCAAATGTAGGGCTTTCGTCGTTGTTGATGCCGTTTTGGCAGCATTTTTGGCAGCGCGAGCGCTTGGCGAGATACAAGTCATGCGCTGTTGAGCGGGACCCGCCGAGGCGCCACGCTGGTCGCATGCCGAGGCACCATATGCGCCAGCTGTTGCCGGAGGATCAACACAACGCTAGGATCGGGTCGTGATCCCGGCATTCGATGCCGGGGGCCACCTCCCGCCGGGGATCCACCCGGCCAGTTGGGACGAGATCGTGACCCGCTACGCCACCAACACCCACCGCCGCGAGTTGCTCGACGGCCTCCTCGACGCGCTGCGCTCGCTCAAGCGCGCCGGCTGCCGGGCGGCGTACCTCGACGGCAGCTTCGTAACCGCGAAGGAACTGCCCGGCGACTTCGACGCCTGCTGGGAGATCGCCGGCGTCGATGCCGGCCGGCTCGATCGCGAGCTGCTCGACTTCAGCAACCGCCGCGCCGCGCAGAAGGCTCGCTACGGCGGCGAACTGTTCCCGGCTGAGACCGCCGCCGAGCCAGCCGGGACCACCTTCCTCGACTACTTCCAGCGCGACCGCGATACCGGTCAGGCGAAGGGCATCATCGCCATCGACCTCGGAGCCCTCTCGTGATCACCAACGAGCGCCAATACCGCATCACCAAGGCGCAGCTCAAGCGTTTCGAGGACGACATCGCCGCCCACGACGACCGCACCCCGTCCGCCGGTGTCGATCCGCGGTTGCATCGGGCCATGCGGGAGGCGCTCGCCAGTGAGGCCGACGAGCTGCGCGCTCAGATCAAGCGCTACGAGGAGCTGCGCGACGGCGCGATCACCGGCCGCGAGCTCGACTCCCTGCGCGAGCTCCCGACTGCCCTCATCGAGGCTCGCATCGCCGCCAACATGACCCAGCGCACGCTCGCCGAACGCCTCGGCGTCGCCGAGCAACAGGTCCAGCGCTGGGAGGCCAGCGCCTACGCCGGCGTCGGTCTCGAACGCCTCCAGGACATCGCCGACGCCCTCGGCAGCCGCATCCGCGAGAACGTCACCTACAGCAGTGCTGCCTGAGCACTCGAAACGGTGCGCGGCGCACGACGTGCACATACCGCCTTGAGTGGCACAAATGATTCACCAAATCCCGAGGGGACGCCGAGACTCCGCAGGCTAACCTGCCTGCATCGCGTCGAGATCCGCACCTGACACGTTGAGCCCGCTCTCGGACGAATTCGACGTCCAGGCCCGTGAACACGCACTCTCGCCGGAGGTTGTCGACAACCGGATCGCCGCAGCCGCTCTCCACGGGAGGCTTCGGCCAGTGCTCGAGCCGCGAATCGCCATCCACCTCGATGCAGCGACCCAACTGCTCGACTACTTGGACCGGGCACATACGGACATCGCGGACAAGACCGACCTTGCCCTCGACGGCGACACACGCCAGGCGGCAGTATGGGTCGTCTCAGGGCGCTGCATCGGTCTCGGGCGTGCTGTCGTCCACCTGCTGCGAGGTGGCTTCTGCGCAGAAGCCGCCGCTCAGGCGCGCGTGCTCCACGAGGCGAATCGCGTGCTCGGCGCGATTGGCGACATTTACGAGAGAGCGCTGCTCGGTCAGTGGTTGGAGGATGCCGACCGGAAGTGGGTGAGACCGTGGGAATGTCGCGACGCAGGCGAACGCCAACGTGCCCGCAACGCGTCGACCATCGAGGCGAACAAGGCAAACGCCGAAGCAGCTGGAGACCTCAGAGCCGCCGCCGCACTCCAGGCGATCATCGACTCAGGGAGTCTCGAACGAACCGACATCATCGGCGAAGGGAGCCGGAAGATCTACGACGTCCTCTCCCGGATCGGCCACAATCGCCGATCTGGCACGACTGACGCCGTGTCCGTCCCGCTCCGACGGATGGCGACCGGTCCACATCCGGATCTCGTGATGCGCGGCGAGTACGTCGATGGCTTGGGCCGCATCATCGAGGAAGTCGCCCTCTACGTTGGGCAAGCACTCGGGCGGTTCTATGGCCCTGGGTTCTTCACCGCCAAGATCAAGCCGCTGGTGATCGGACTTCTCCACCGCGTCCGCGAAGATGCACCCCTCGACCCGGACACGCTGCGGCAACTCGCCCGCGCCGCTCGCTAAGGGGACGGCCGTAACCCCACGAGGGAGCTGACGTGTCGAACAAATTTGGCAGCATTCTTGGCAGCCACAGGACCCGACAGGACCCCGCAGGATGGCATCGCACCGGTCGCTGATGAGGCCGAAAACCCCCGTGGTTGCTACAGAACCTCACAGGATGCGAAATCCGTAGACGACTCATCAAGTAGGTTCGCGCCTTACGAGACGTTTGCGGAAGCCCTGCACATGCAGGGCTTTCGTCGTTGTTGATGCCGTTTTGGCAGCATTTTTGGCAGCGCGAGCGCATGGCTGAATACAAGTCATGCGCTGTTGAGCAGGAGCCGCCGAAGCGCCACGCTGGTCGCATGCCGCCGGCTCGATCGCGAGCTGACCGACTTCAGCAACCGCCGCGCCGCGCAGAAGGCCCGCTACGGAGGCGAGCTGTTTCCCGCCGAGACCGCCGCCGAACCCGTCGGCACCACCTTCCTCGACTACTTCCAACGCGACCCCGACACCGGCCAGCCCAAGGGCATCATCGCCATCGACCTCGGAGATCTCTCGTGATCACCAACGAACGCGCTCGGACGACGTGCTTCGACGCCCAAATCAGTCAACGTGACGGTGGACCGCCCCCAGGCCGTCAGTCCCGTTGCGAAAGCCCTGCACCTGCAGGGCTTTCGTCGTTCTGGCAGCGCTCTGCCGACGAGCTGCGGCGAGCGCGCGCGCGCGTCGCGGTCGTCGTCACCGGGCGGCCGACGGGTCCTGGTAGCCGATGGCCTCCCGGACCCAGTCGACCAGCTCGTCGCGCTCGCAGGAGGGGCAGTCGTCCCAGAACGACCTGTCTACGTCGGTGACGTCGGGCGCGGCGGCCGCCGGCGTCAGGCGCCCGTGGAGCCAGCCCCAAGGGACCAGGTCTCCCTCGTTGGCGTTGAGCCAGCGGTCGGGCGGTGGGACGTGCGGGTATCTCGGCGGGTTGAGCACCTCGCCCTCGTCCACGTTCCGCAGGTAGCGCGGCGACGAGCGCCGCCCGAAGGCGAGCAGCCGTCTGATGCGCCAGGCACCGGCGAACAGCGCGGCGGCGACGCACAGCAGGACGGCGCCGGCGCCGAACCACAGGACGCTCAGCGCGCCCAGGTGGGGATCCGGCCGCGCGGCGCCGAGCAGTCGCCGAATCGGCCCGGGCTCGGACGGGTCGCGATGGACGACGAGGCCGACCGCGCACGCCAGCGCGAGCGCGCCGACGGCGCCGATCAGCCGTCGCAGCGTCGTCGTGAGCGCCTCCGCGATCTCGCTCGCCGCCCGGACGGCGAGCACAGTGGACACGAGCGCCGGAGCGAGCACCAGCACGGCGATCCCGGCGTCGACGTGCGCCACGACCTCCGGCATCCGCCACAGCGCGATCGCGATCAGCGCGATGCCCGTCAGCGACGCGAGCCAGGCGCCGCCGTACCACGACGCCGAGCTGCTCTGGGTGAGCGTGAGCGAGAACAGCATCGGCGACCAGCTCGACGGCTCCTGCTCGGAGCCGTCGCCCCGCGGCAGCGGAGCGACGATCGTCGCACGCGACCCGACCTGGTCGGCGACCGTCGCACGACGGCGCCCGCGCCTCACCTGCAGCAAGCGCATGCGCGCGACCGCCAGCTCGTTCGGCAGCACGACGTCGAGGTGGTGGTCGGCCACGTCGATGCCGCTGGCCTGGTTCCACGCCACGTGCCAGGCGACGTGCAGGAAGCCGCGTCGCCCGAGTCGGCGCAGCGGCGCGGACCGGCGGCGCGCGAGGAAGCCGTGGACGCGCCCGGGGGCGAGCAGGTTCAGGTCCTCGGCGAACGGGCCGCCGCGGCTGACGAGGCGCCGGCATTCGCATCCGTCGCGCCACGACAGGTCGCCGTCGCGTCGCTCGAGCACGCGGCGCCGCCGCTCCCACGGCGGCTCCCACGCGAGCAGCTCCTCGTCGTAGGAGAGCCGCAGGGTCACCCGGTGACCCGACACCGCGGAGGCGTCGAGACGCGCGAACAGGACGAAGTTCGTCTGCCACGCCAGCAGGATCCGCACCAGCTCCTTCGTCGGCTCCGGGGCGACGCCGCATCTGTCCTTCAGCCCGGCGAGCAGCTCGAGGACCGCGGTGCATCCCCACTTGTCGCTCATCAGCTCCCGGTAGCCGGCATTCGGCTGCGCCGTCGTGCAGCGGTTGCAGCGACCGCCCGGCCGCCCCGGGTCGAACCGATGGCGCAGCACCTGTCTGAGCAAGGCGGAGCTCACCCCCACCGCCTCCAGCCGACCCGCGATCTGGTCCGCGATCAGCAGGTCGCTCTCTGCGCTCGTGAGGTACGGGATCGTGCGCCCGTCCGCGTCGGCCAGCTCCGCCCCGGCGTTCGCCCACGGGACGAACCACCCCAAGGGGATGGGGTAGAGCGCCGACGGGTCGACCACGCCGCACGACCGCGCTTGCTCGAGCTTCGCGAGGTCGAGCGTCAGGACGATCGTGCGCTGGACCGTCAGCAGGTCGAGGAACTCGATGCGATCGACGCGACGCTCCACCCAACCGCGGCTGTGCAGCAGCGCGTTCAGATCGTCGCCCACCCCAGCGCCTCCACTCGTCGCCCGGCGAACAACCTACCTGATTACTGAGCGTCGGCGACCCGGCTGACCGGGTCGCCGCTCAGCGCTCCGTGCCCGCGTGCCGGCGCAGCGCGACGCGTCCGACGACGCCCGGGACCTCGGCATCCGTCGCGGCGTCGCCCGGCTGCAGGTCGAGCAGCGTGGTCAGCAGCAGCAGCGGGGTTCCCGCGGCCCAGGCCTGGGGACGCGACGCCGTGGGAAACGCGACGGGGACCGACGTCTCCGCCGCGGGGTAGCCGCCGAAGACCTCGGGCAGACGGTGCTCGAAGTGGGGCGCCGCGCGGAGCATGGCGGCGACGACCGCGGTCGCCGCCTCGCGGTGGCCGTAGCGCGCGAGGCCGGCTGCGATCAGCGAGTTCTCGTGAGGCCAGACGGTGCCGGTGTGGTAGCCGAGCGGGTTGTAGCCGCGCTCGCGAGCCCCGAGCGTCCGCACGCCCCAGCCCGACCACAGCTCCTCGCCGAGCAGGCGCACGGCGGCCGCGGCAGCCTCCTCCTCGTCGAGCAGCCCGGACCACAGCAGGTGGCCGATGTTGGAGGTCAGGCTGTCGACCCGGCGCTTGTCGCCGTCCAGCGCCAGCGCGTGGGCGCCGCGCTCCGGCATCCAGAAGTCGCGCCGGAAGCGCTCGCGCAGGTCGGCGGCCCGACGCTCGAGCCGCTCGGCGAGCGCCGGCTCGCGCCACACCGTGCGCGCCAGACGCGCGGCGCGCCGCTGCGCGTCGTAGACGTAGCCCTGGATCTCGCAGGTGGCGATCGGTCCCCTCGCCAACGTGCCGTCGGCGAACTGGATCGCGTCCCAGCTGTCCTTCCAGCACTGGTTGACGAGCCCGGTGAGCGGGTTGCGACGGGCGTACTCGACGTATCCGTCGCCGTCCACGTCGCCCTCGTCCTCGATCCACGCCAGCGCCGCGCGGGCGTTGGGCTCCAGGTCGCGGACGAGCTGGTCGTCGCCCGACCAGCGGTGGTACTCGTCGAGCAGCACGAGGAAGAGCGGCGTGGCGTCCGCCGAGCCGTAGTAGGGGGAGTGCGGCCGCTCGCCCCGGGCCGTCAGCTCGCCGAAGCGCAGCTCGTGCAGGATCTTGCCCGGCTCCCGCTCGTGGAAGTCGTCGCGCGTCCGCGCCTGGCGCGCGGCGAGCGCGCGCAGCGTCGTGGCGGCGAGTTCCGGCAGGTAGGGCAGCGCCTGATAGCTGGCGATCAGGCTGTCGCGCCCGAACAGCGCCATGAACCACGGCAGCCCCGCCGCCGGCAGCGTCGCGAGCTCGGCGAGCTTGGGGTGAAGCCGCAGGGCGCCGAGGTCGCTGAGGCTCGCGCGATACGTGCGCGCGAGGGCCGCGTCCTGCGTCTCCAGCACGGGTGCGCGGGCGAGCCACGCGTCGAGCTC
>DASVFS010000093.1:0-3785 GCA_036379915.1 Conexibacter sp.
CCGCGCGACCGCGCGACTCGGCCGTCCAGCTCCGCAGCCGCGCCACCAGTTCCGTGCGGCGGCAGACCGCGACGAGCGCGAGCGCGAGCGCCGCGGCCGCCATGAGCGTCGGCACGGTGAAGTAGACGATCTGCGGCGAGCGGCCGTACGGTCTCACGAACACCGCCCTGCGCTGCAGCGCGAGGCAGGCGGCCAGCGCCGCGACGGCGGTCGTTTCGAGCGCGACGACGAGCCGCGCGGAGCGCTCCGGCCCGAGCGGCAGCGGCCGGCGCGCGAGCGCCGCCGTCAGCGCGGCCAGCAGCGCGGGCGCGAGCAGCGCGAGCAGGTAGCGCGCGTGCTCGGTCGGCTCGGGCCTGACCATCCAAGCGATCTCCGGCCAGAAGCGCGTCGTGCCGTCGGGCGCGAGCAGCCGCCCGAGCGGCGGCCCGAGCGCGAGCAGCGCGACGAGCGTGACCGCCGCCGTCGCCGCGCCCGCGACCCACACCGCGACCGCCGCGCCGTCGTCCGCCGGCGGGGCGAGCGGGCGCGCCCCCGCGCCACGGCGCGCGCTCAGCGCGCGACCCACAGCTGCATCCCTTCGCCTTCGTCGCGCAGCTCGAACGCCGATGCGAGCACGGGCGCGTAGTCGCCGAACGCGTTCGCCGGTTCGACGAAGAGCTTCGAGCCGCCTTCGTCGCGCAGCGCGGCGAGCGAGTCCTCCAGCTGTTCCTCGGTGAAGATCGACTTCGCCCCGGTATACGGTTCGACGTCCTCGACCCCCGCGTTCTCGGCGATGCGATGGCCGAGTAGCGCGATCACGAGCACGCGCTCGCCCGGCTGCGCGTGCCGGCGCACGAACGCTTCGCCGACCGGCTGCGCGAACGTCGGCGGCCCCTGCGCGGAGATGCGCTCCAGCTGCCGCCAGGGCGCCGGCGTCTGAGCGAGCGAGCCGGCGAGCAGCCCGAAGCCGGCCAGGCACGCGAACGCGGCCGGCGACGGCCATCGCCGCGCGCCGGCGAGCGAGCGGACGGTGACGACCGTCAGCAGCGTCAGCGACAGCGCCCAGCACGGGAACGTGTCGATCAGCAGCTCCGACAGCGAGTGGCCGACGTAGTAGCCGCCCGCGCCGAGGCCGAACACGCCGCTCCACGCCAGCATCCCCGTCAGCAGCGCGTCGGCGTCGCGTCGCACGGCCCGCACCGTCGCCACGCCGATCGCCGCCACGTGCGTCAGGTAGATCGCGACGTAGACGCCGACCACCGGCTCGATCGGGAGCATCGCGAAGCCGTCTTGCACGAACACGTGCGCGTAGCGGACCAGCAGCGAGAGATCGGGCAGCGCGCCCGTGCGCGCGAGCAGCAGGGCGCTCACGAGCGCGAAGGCGCCCGCGAGCCCGCTGGCCGCTTCCAGCAGCTGCCGGCGCAGGGCCGCGCCTGCGGGCGTGCGCGCGCCGGCCTGCGCCCACGCGAGCGCCGCGACCGTCGCGCCGAGCGCCGGCAGGCCGAAGTCGGTGTTGTTCAGGACCGTCAGCCCGCCGGCCATGAACAGCGGCCACAGCCGGCGCGGTCGCGCGCCGTCGAGCTGGCGCGCGACCAGCCACGCGAGCAGGAACGGCGCCGCGTAGCGCAGCGGCATCACGCCGAAGAACGTCACGATCGAGAAGCGGTCGACCGCCGGGCCGTGCAGGCGGAACGCGCTCGTGGCCAGCAGCGGCAGGAACAGCAGCAGCGCCGCGACCGAGCTGCGGGACACGCGCCGCAGCACGTCGTAGAGCGCCAGCAGCGCGGCGCCCGACAGCGCCGCGACGAGCACGGTGAACGTCGTCAGGCCCGTGCCCAGCGGCGCCATCCCGGCGGCGAGCACGTACGGCCACAGGCTCGCGTACTGCGCGGCGAAGTCGCCGAGCGGCGAGCGGCCGTTCACCACCGCCATCGTCTCGTCGTAGGTGAAGGTCAGGTGGAACCAGACGGCCTCGAACGCGTTGGCGATCGAGTGGTCGGTGGAGATCGCCGGCAGCAGCGTGACGACGACCGCGACGACTGCGGCGGCCGCCGCCGCGATGCGCCGCGGACGCGACTCGCGCAGCCAGCCGGCTGCGCGCTGCAGCGCCCGACCCGAGCGCAGCAGCGCGGCGAGGCCGAGCGCGATCAGCAGCGCGACGGCGATCGTCGGCAGCGTGAAGTACACGACGGGGTCCGGGTCGGCGACCTGCTCCTGCGGCGCCAGCAGGCGCTGCGCGACGAAGCAGCCGACCACCAGCAGCACGGCTCCCGCCTCCACGGCGCGCGCGATGCGCGCCGGGCGCGCCGGCGCCAGCCGCGGGCGTCGCACGAGCAGCACGACGAGCGCGCTCAGCACGAGCGGCGCCGTCAGCGCGACGAGGAAGCGCCCCATCTCCGTCGGCTCCGGTCGTTCGCCCGCGAGGAACGGCCAGAAGCGCGCGTGCGGCTCGGGCAGCAGCAGCGCGCCGAGCGGCGGGCCCAGCAGCAGCAGCGCGAGCAGCGTGAGCGCCGCGGTCGGCGCGACCGCCAGCCACGCGGCCGTCGCCGTGTCGAGCGGGCGCGCGCCCGGCGCGCCGTCCGTGCGCTCCGGCCGGCGCGCCGGCAGGCGACGCCCGCGGGCGGTCCCCGATGAGAAGTGCAGCTCCAAAGTCCCCCTCTCCGCCACGTGGGCGGCGACCGGCCGATCATAGCTGCGGGCTCGGGGTCGAACGTCCGTCTAACCCCTCCAGTTGGCGGCGGCGCGGCCGACTACCCGGGCCGTGACGTCGTTCCGCTTCCCCCTGGAGCGCCTGCGGGCGCTGCGCGAGCGCGGCGAGGATCTCGCCAAGCAGGAGCTCGCCGGGGCGCTGCACCGCCAGGCGCGCTGCGCCGAGCGACTGCGCGCCATGGGCGACGACGTCGCCGGCGCCTTCTCCGCGCAGCGCGCGGCCGCCGTCGGCGGCACGTCCAGCGCCGCCGACCTGCTCGCCGCGCAGGCGTACCTGGAGCGGATGGAGCAGGCGCGCGAGGCCGGCGAGCTCGACCTCGCCCGCCACGACGCCGAGGTCGGCGCCCGCCGCGACGCGCTGACCGAGGCGGCCCGCGAGCGCCAGGCGCTCGAGCGGCTGAAGGAGCGCCGTCGCGCCGAGCACGAGCGCGCCGTCGCACGCGCCGAGGGCGCCGTGCTCGACGAGATCGCCCTGACCCAGCACCGCCGGAGCGCGTCGTGACCGCCGCGACGGTCGACCCGGCGGCAGTCGGTACCCCGCTCGGGCCGCAGGCCGCGCTGGCGCGGATCGCCGAGCTGCAGCAGCTGATCGCGCAGGCGCGCGGCGCCGCGGCGCCGAACGGCGGCGCGAGCTTCGCCGACGCGCTCGCGGGTGCGGGCGCGCCGAGCGCGAGCGCCGCCACCTACGGCGCGCCCGCCGCCTTCGGCACGAACGTGACCGCCGCCGCGCCCGCCGGCGCCGGCCAGTACGACGGGATGGTGCAGGCCGCCGCGCAGCGCTACGGGCTCGACCCGGCGCTGCTGCACGGGCTGATCCAGCAGGAGTCCGGCTTCGACCCGAACGCGGGCAGCCCCGCCGGCGCGCAGGGCCTTTGCCAGCTGATGCCCGGCACGGCCGCGTCGCTCGGCGTGACGAACCCGCTCGACCCGGCGCAGTCGATCGACGGCGGCGCCCGCTACCTGAAGCAGCAGCTCGACGCCTTCGGCGGGGACCCGTCGCTGGCGCTTGCGGCCTACAACGCCGGACCGGGAGCAGTGCGTCGTTTCGATGGCGTGCCGCCCTATGCCGAGACGCAGGCGTACGTCCAGAAGGTCCT
>DASVFS010000094.1:0-17043 GCA_036379915.1 Conexibacter sp.
AGGTTCTCCTCGAACTCCGGCAGCGTCCCGCCCGCCTCGTCGACGAGCACCGCCCACAGCTCGTCGAGCTTCGCCTGATTGCCGTCGGCGATGTCGTGGTCGGCGCCCGGGTCGACCGTCAGGTCGTACAGCTCTCTTCTCGTGCCCTGGGTGTCGGAGATCATCAGCCACTCGCGGTCGCCGCAGATCCACGTCTCCTGGTAGCAGGCGGTGTAGTAGGGCCGCGGCGTCGGGTCTCTGCCCTCGAAGATCACGCCGAGGTCCTCGCCCGCCATCAGGCCGGGTGCGCGCACGCCGAAGAAGGACAGGATCGTGCGCGCGACGTCGTGCGTGGAGGCGAAGTAGCCGCTCGTCTGGCCGGCGAGCTTCTTCTCGGGGTGGCGGATCATGTACGGCACGTGGTGGATCTCGGGGTACGGCCGCGGCGTCGACTTGCCGATGATGCCGTGCTCGCCGAGCGTCACGCCGTGGTCGCTGAGGTAGTAGACGACGGTGTTGTCGGCGAGGCCGAGGTCGTCGAGCTTGTTGAGCAGCTTGCCGATCCATCTGTCGGCGAACGTCAGCTCGGCGGCGTAGAGGTCGCGCACGAGCTCGAGTGTGTCGGGGTCGATGTCGATCTTGTCCATCGCCGAGGCCGGCGTCAGGAACGGCTGGATCGGCAGGATCCCTCTCTCCTTCTGGATCCCGATCGGACCGCGGGCGCCCTCGATCAGTCTCACGTACACCGGTGGCGCGTCGAACGGCTCGTGCGGGTCGAACGAGTCGACGCCGAGGAAGAACGGCTGCTTGTCCTTCAGCTGGTCGAGCGCCGCCATCCCGCTGCGCATGACGCGCGCGGCCGAGTAGTTGCGCTCGCCGACGCGGTAGAGGCTCGCCCAGCCGATGTGGTCCTGCAGGCGGCGCACCTCGATCGTGTCCGACAGCGCCGGCAGCAGGTACTTCTCGATCGCGCTGCGCGGCGCCGGGCGTCTGAACGGCGTGTTGACCGCGCGGTAGGCGCCCTGCGAGAAGTCCGGTCTGGCGATGTCGAGCGTGCGGCGGAAGTCGATGTAGCGCGGGCCGATCAGGAACGGGTTGTCGGTCACGTAGGCGGTCTCGATGCCCGCGTCGCCGAGCACCTCCGTGAGCATCGGCTGGTGCGGCAGGATCCCGGTCCAGCCGACCTCGGCCGGCATCGGCGGCGACAGCACCCAGTCGCGATTCGGGAAGCCGCGCATGCCGGTCAGCAGCGTGCGGCGCACGAGCCCGGTCGGCATCGCCTCGGGCACCGCGTACTCGAAGCGCAGCGCCTGCTTGGCGAGTGCGTTCAGGCTCGCGGTTCTCGCGCGCGCGTCGGGGTTGTACGCGCCGACGTAGTCCGCCCGCGTCGAGTCGGTGACGATCAGCAGGACGTTCGGCGCGTCCTTGAGGTGCCCGGCGCGCGGCTCGTACTCCTCTCCGCACGCGCCGAGGCCGAGCGCGGCGGCGCCGGCCGCGCCGGCCTTGAGCGCGCTGCGGCGGGTCAAGCGTGGTCCTGCTGCCATCAGGCTCCTCAAGCGCGTAGCGGGGGACGAATCGAGGGCGGCGCCCCGTCCTCGACGGCCCGGGACCCTACCGGCCGTGCGAACACGGGACTGCCGTGAGAGTTTCGCATGCGCCGCGGGCGGCGCGGCGCGCCCGCCGTGCTTCAATGGCGCGATCCGCGCGCCGCCGCTCCCCCGCCTGCTCGCCGCGCTCGTCGGGCTGATCGCGCTCGCGACGCTCGTCGCGATCGCGCTGATGTGGCCCGGGCACGTGCGCGACGAGTTCGCCGAGGTCGTCCAGCCGAGCGACCCGGCGACGGTCGTCGGGATCGACAGCCGGCCCTGCGGCGCGACGGTCGCGGAGCAGTGCAAGCGCGTCTTCATCCACCTCGACGGCGGCGACGCCGCGGGCACGAGAGGCGTCATCCAGTGGGGCGCCAACGGCGTCGACCCGCCGGTCCACGTCGGCGACCGCATCCGCGTCGCGGAGGCGCCGCCGGTGCCCGGCTACGACGCGCCGAACGAGACCGACTACACGCTCGTCGACTTCGAGCGCGGCGGCTCGCTGCTGCTGTTGTTCGGCGTCTTCGCGCTGCTCGTGCTCGCCTTCTCGCGCCTGCGGGGCGCGCTCTCGCTGGTGGGGCTGGGCGCGAGCCTCGCGGTGATCCTGCTGTTCATCGTGCCGGCGATCCTCAACGGGCAGCCGCCGGTCGCGGTCGCGATCGCCGGCTCGCTCGCCGTGATGCTGATCACGATCCCGCTCGCGCACGGCGTCGGGCCGAAGTCGGTCGCGGCGCTGCTCGGCACGACCGCGAGCCTGCTGCTGACGGCCGCGCTGGCCGTCCTCTTCACGCACGTCGCGCGGCTCACCGGCCTCGCCGGCGAGGAGGCGTTCGCGCTGCGCCTCGCCGACCCCGACGTCTCGCTGCAGGGGCTGCTGATCGCCGGGATGGTGATCGGCGCGCTGGGGGTGCTCGACGACGTGACGGTGAGCCAGTCCTCGACCGTGCTCGCGCTGCGCGCCGCGAACCCGGCGCTCGGCTTCCGCGAGCTGGTGACGCGCGCGATGCACGTCGGGCGCGACCACGTCAGCGCGACCGTCAACACGCTCGTGCTCGCGTACGCCGGCGCGTCGCTGCCGGTGTTGCTGATCTTCGCGTCCGGCGCGCTGCCGATCGGGCAGGCGCTGAGCCTCGAGCTCGTCTCGGAGCAGGTCGTCGCGACGCTCGTCGGCTCGATCGGGCTGATCGCCGCGGTGCCGTTCACGACGGCGGTCGCGGCGCTGCTCGCGCTGCACAGTTCGCGCGACGAGCTCGAGGCCGCCGCGGCGCACGGCCACGCGCACTGACAGGCGCTCGGGCGCTCAGTGCCCGCCGAAGTACGGCAGGCGTGTGGCGCCGGCCGAGTGCAGCACGCGGTCGTAGATGTCGCGCAGCACGTGCGGGTGGTCTCTCGCGACGCTCGTGCGTTCGCCCGGGTCGGCGTGCAGGTCGAACAGCTGGCGGCCGCTGTTGCGGCCGTCGGCGATCATCGCCCAGCGGTCGTCGCGGTAGTACCAGTGGTTCGCGTAGCCGCCGAAGCAGAAGCGGCGTCTGAGGCGCGGCCGGCCGCCGTTGAGCAGGGGCGACACGTCGACGCCGTTCATCACGTCCGGGGTCGGGACGCCGGTCATCTGCAGCAGCGTCGGGCCGACGTCGTGTGGTGACACGAAATACGGCGTCGACTGCCCCGCCATCCGCCCGTACGGGTCGCGGATCATGAACGGCACCTGGATCAGCTCCGGATGCAGCTCGAGTGCTGGCTTCCCAGTCCAACCGCGATCCCCCAGCAGAATCCCGTGATCGCTCAGCAGCACGACGACCGTGTCGCGCTCCAGTCCCGCTGCGTGGAAGCGGTCGAGGAAGCGGCCGAGCCATGCGTCGACGAGCGTCACGGAGGCGCCGTAGACGATCGGCAGCCGTGCGATCGCTTTGCGCGACAGGTAGTCCGCGTGCCGGTAGCGGACGTTGCCGGGCCAGCTGCCGCCGCGATCGCGGTGGTCGTAGAGGTCGAGGTACTGCTGCGGCGGCGTCCACGGCTCGTGCGGGTCGAAGCAGTCGACGACGAGCGCGAACGGGCCGCGCTGCCGCGTCGCGCGCTGCAGTTCGTGGATCGCCGAGCCGTAGACGCGCGCCGCGCACGAATCGCGCTCGTCGCGCGCGCCGGCGACGTTCGCGAGGTGCTGGCGCATGCCGCGCAGGTAGCGCTCCGAGCGCATCCCGCGCGGCAGCCACCGCAACACCTCGCGGTCGGAGATCGTGCGCGCCGACCGCAGCTCGCCGACCTGGCCCTTGAGCGGCAGGAAGCGGTCGAGCGTCGTGCGGAAGCCGGCCCACTCGGGCGCGAAGCCGAGGAACGGGTTGTCGGTCACGTAGCCGGTCCAGTAGCCGTGGCGGCGCAGCGTCCGCAGCCACGTCGTGGTGTCGGCGCCGAGCCCGGTCCAGCCGGGCGAGCCGGGCAGGTTGCGCGTCGGGCGCCAGTCGTGCCACGGGTACACGCGCCGGCCCATCAGCAGCGAGCGGCGGGCCGGGACGGTCGGCATCGCCTCGGGGAACGCGCGCGTGAAGCGCAGGCTCTCGCGCGCGAGCGCGTCGATGTTCGGCGTGTGGATCCAGTCGTTGCCGTAGGCGCCGACGTAGTCGTGGCGCAGCGAGTCGATCACGAGCACGACCACGTTCGGCGCATGGAGCGCGGCGCGTCGGCGGGCGGCGAGCGCCGCGGCGCCCGGGCGCCATGTCGTGCTCGCGACGGCGCCGGCGCCTGCCACGCGCAGGAAGGTCCGCCGATCGATCCCGTCCTGCACGCCGCTCCTCCGCCTCCCGTGTCGCCTCGCTGGTCCGAAAACGCCCGGCGAGCCTGAAAGGTGCGCCGTGCGACAGGATTCTGCTGCGATGCGCGATCACCTCCCCGGGACGGACGTCCGCGAGCTGACGGCGATCTTCCTGGGCGGCGTGCTCGGCGCGCTGGCGCGCGTGGGTCTGGCGGAGGCGCTTCCGCACGCGCCGGCCGCATGGCCGTGGCCGACCTTCGCCGCGAACCTGGTCGGCGCGCTGCTGCTCGGCTGGACGGTCGCGGCGCTGCCGCCGGGGAGCCACGCGCGGCCGTTCCTCGGCATCGGCGTGTGCGGGGCGCTGACGACGTTCTCGACGCTTCAGCTCGAGCTGCTGCGAATGCTCGACGCGGGCGCGCTCGCGCGGGCGCTCGTCTACGCGGCCGCGTCGCTCGCGGGCGGGCTCGCGCTCGCGAAGGCCGGGCTGGCGCTCGGCGGGCGCGCGGGGGCGACGCGTCGGCGGGAGGGGGCGGCGTGAGCGTGCTCGCGCTGTGGGCCGGCGTCGGTTTGCTCGGCGGCGTCGGCGCGGTGGCGCGCCTGCTGGTGAGCGCCGCGGTCGCGCGCCGCGCCGATCACTGGTTCCCGTGGGGGACGCTCGCCGTCAACCTGTCGGGCACCGTGCTGCTCGGCCTGCTCGCCGGGTTCGCGCTGCGCGGCGATGCGCTGACGCTCGTGGGCGGCGGCCTGATCGGCTCCTACACGACGTTCTCGACGTGGATGCTCGACAGCGATCGACTGGCCGAGCGCCACAGCGCTCGCGCGCTCGCGGCGAACCTCGCCGGCAGCCTGCTGCTGGGGCTGGCGGCCGTCGCGCTCGGGCGCGCGCTCGGCCGGGTCCTCTGACCTACGCCGCCGCCGGGTCGCGGCGCGCGGCCTCCCACTCCTCGTCGCTGACGCCGTCCTTGCGCGCGGGCGCCGGCGAGGTCGCGATCTGGGAGAGGGTCACCGGCTGACGCGACGCGAGCTTCACGCCGCCGGCCTCGTCCGCCAGCACGCCGTCGCGCTTGAGCTTCGAGACGGTCGTCGCGACGGTCGGCTTCGGGATCTTCGTGACGGAGGCGATCTCCGCGACCGAGACGCCGGGCCGCTCCTCGACGATCGCCAGGATCGCCGACTGGTTGGCGCCCCGCGGCGCGCGACCGTTCGCGTCCTCCTCATGCGCGCCGTTGCGCGTCGCGCCGGTTCGCGCGCTCGCGAGCGGCGTGGAGGCGGCGCCGTTGCGCAGCTCCTCGCGGAAGCCGTTGGGCGCCCTGCCCGCCCCGTTCGCACGGCGCGCGGCGCGCCCGATCGCCGCCGCTTCCGCCAGCAGCGCGTCCTTCGCGGCCTCGAGTCGTTCCGCTTCCGCCACGAGCGGCCGCAGCTCGGCGATGCGCGCGTCGATGTCGCGCTTCAGGCGGGGGAGCAGCGGCTCGAGCATCGGGGAGACCTCCGGCGGCAGTCGAGGGAGACAGGGGAGACTTCGATCTTAACCACCGTCGCGGATCAGGCTTTCGGCGAGGTAAGCATGGAGCGCACGTCGTCCGCCAGGCCGGCCGCGTCGAACGGCCGACCGGCGGCGACCTTCGCGGTCAGCCGCCCGCGCGCGTCCACGAGCCACACGATCGCCGTGTGCGCGCTCTCGGGGTCGCCGGGGATCTGCGGCGCGGCGTACCACGCTCTCCAGACCGGCTCCAGCTCGCGCTGCGTGCCGACGAGATAGCGGAACTGGCGCGGCTCCCGCTGGCGCTCGAGCCACGCGCGCACGGCCGCCGGCGTGTCGCCGCGCGGGTCGACGCTGACGGCGACGACGGCGACGCGACGCGCGTCCGCCCCGAGCCGCGCGAGCGTCTCGCGCAGCTGCGCGCCGATCAGCGGGCAGACGTCCGGGCAGTTGGCGTACAGGAACGTCACGAGGTAGGGGCGGCCGGCGAGCGTGCGCGTGTCGAACGCCCCGCCGCGCGCGTCGTCGAGGCGGATGGGCGGCGCGGCTCTGCCGGCGAGGCCCGGCGGCAGCGGCTCGGCGACGGCGAAGCGCCCGTCCCCCACCGTGCGCGCGCCCGCGCCGCCGGACGCTCCGCAGGCGGCGAGCAGCCCGCAGGCGGCGACGAGCAGGGTCGCGAACGCGGCCCGCACGCGGCGCTCAGGCAGGTTCGCCCTCCGGCTCCAGCAGCCGCCCGGGCGCGTCGTCCTCGTCCGCGAGCGGCGCTCCGGGCGCACGCAGCGCACGGATCGTCGCGAGCGCCGCGATCGACGTCATCACGATCGCGCTGCCGACGCACCACTGGCAGATCGCGTGGATCTCGAACAGCTCCAGCCCCGTCAGGTAGGCGCTGAAGGCGAAGCCGCCGAGCGCCATCCCGGCGGTCGCGAGACGCGCCGCCTCCCCGCGCACGAGCAGGGAGGCGAGGATCGCGAGGTAGCCGATCAGGCCGACCAGCGGGACGGGGACGCCGCCGACCTTGGCGTATCTCGACGACTGCACCTTCTCGCAGCCCTCGTTGATCGCGCAGATCGGCGCGATGCCGCGGTAGTGGACGTATGTCAGATAGCCCGCGATGCCGATCCCGACCAGCGCCAGGACGATCAGCGTGCGCTGCAGGACGCGGTCGGTTCGGTCTCGCACGGGCCCGCGGCGTCCTATCTCGCCTGGTCGAGGGCGGCGTCGATGCGCTCGGTGACGAGACCGACGGTCGGCGCCTCGTTGGGCGCCAGCAGCGCCGTCAGTCTGCCCTTCGTCGGTCCGAGCAGGAACGACGGCGTCCCGTTGAAGCCGTTGAGCTGCATCTCGGCCTGCGCCTGCTGGATCTGGGTCTGGATCTTCGGCAGCTTGCGGTCGGCCAGCGCTCTGTCGACGTCGAGGCCTCTCACCGCTCTGCCGATTCTCTCCAGGAAGGCGTCGGTGATGTAGCCGCTGTGCTCCTCGCCCTGGTTGGCGTAGAAGATGTCGACGTATTCCCACAGCTTGTTCTGGAGGCCGGCGGCGGCCGCCATCTCGGCCGCGAGATGCGAGTCCTGGTCGATTATCGTGACGTTGCGGAAGACCAGCTTGACCTTTCCGCTTCTCACGTACCGGGAGACGACCGTCGGCATCACGTCTTCCTCGTACTGACGGCAGAACGGGCATTGCAGGTCGGCGAACTCGACGAGCGTCAGCGGCGCGTTCGGGTCGCCGAGCTCGATGCCTCTCTGCGGGATGCCGGCGAAGCGCTGGTTGGCCTCGACCTGGCCCGGGAGCGTCTCGCCGGCCCTCAGCGCCGGTGTCTTGCTGTCGTCGCCGCCGGCGGCGAGCGCGATCACGACGACGATCACGGCCGCGAGCGCGAGCACCCCGCCGAGAATCCACAGCCGCTGACGCTGACGCGCTCTGGCGGCCGCGGCTTGCTCGCGCTCCGCGCGCGCGGACGCTCGCCGCTCCGACCGTGTCTGCCCCGAGTTCTCCATCGCGCGTGCTCGCTCTCTCTAGCGTCGGTACGTACCCATGCAGCGCCGGCCGGCGCCAGCTGGCCGATAGTAACCATTGGTCAGTGTCGCCGGGCTACCTTAGGCGTGCCTCAAGCAGCGGGCAGCGGGAGGCTGTCAAACTAATTAACACATTCGCGGTGCACGCCGGCTCGGGGGATCGGATGCGGTCGGTAGGGTCGTCGCGATGTCCCCTCGGCTTCCACGCGGCCGCGTCGGTCGCCTGCTTCTGCCGGCCGCCGTCGCAGCGCTCGCGGGGTGCGGCGGCGACGCGTCCGGCTCGGCCGGCGATGCGCCGGCGGCGGCCGCGCCGCAGGCGGTCGACCGGCTGAAGCCGCATCCGCGCGCCGTCGAGCCGTCGGTCGGCGTGCCGGCGGGGCGCAGCGGCGTCGTCGCGCGCGAGAGCGCATCGCTCCCGCGGCCGCGGACCGACGCGGAGATCCGGCGCGAGCTGGCGGCGAGCGGGATCCCGTCGGGCGACGCCGCCGCGCTCACGCACGACGGCCTCGCGGTCGCGCCGCTCGGCGCCCCGCCGGCCGTGCAGGCGGTGATCCAGGCCGGCAACCAGATCGCGCGACTGCCGTACCGCTACGGCGGCGGCCATGCGACGTGGGTCGACACCGCCTACGACTGCTCGGCGTCGATCAGCTTCGCGTTCGCGGCGGCCGGCCTGATCGCGACGCCGATGGTGTCCGGTCAGCTGGCGCAGTGGGGCGAGCCGGGACCGGGCAGATGGATCACCGTCTACGCCAACGGCGGCCACACCTTCATGCTCGTGGCCGGCCTGCGCTTCGACACGGGCGGCCTGCGCGCGACCGGCTCGCGCTGGCAGGCGAGCGGCCGGCCGGCGGGCGGCTTCGCGGTGCGGCACCCGCCCGGGCTGTGACGTGACGTCGCGCGGAGGCGGCCGGTTCCGGCCGCCGGCGCGCGAAAGCCGATCCGTCAGGCCACCGCGCGCAGGTGCCGCCGCGCTCTGCGCTGCTCCGGCGTCTCCGCCGTGGCGGCGAGGAAGTCGTCGAGCAGGCGCCACGTCGTGTGCCGCGCGGCGCGGCCGGTGAGCACGCCGAGGTGTCCGCCGGGTGCGCTCGCGATCCGCACCTCCGGCGCGTTCGGCAGCAGCTCCGCGACGTGGTGGACGGCGGCCTTCGGCGCGATCCCGTCGCCCTCGCCCGCGATCGACAACACCGGCACGCGCACCTCGGCGAGGTCGAGCGTGCGCCCGCCGAGCTCGATGCGCCCGTCGGCGAGGTCGTTGCGGCGCAGGAAGCGGTGGTAGATCTGCCCGAACGTGCGGCCGGGGTAGGCGAGCATGTTCGCCATGAACGCGTCGACCGCCTCGACCTGCGCGAGGAAGTCGCGGTCGTCGAGGTTCGTCGCGAGCGCGATCGGCTTCATCACGTACTTGTCGAAGCCGGCGAGTCTGTACATCCGCTTCACGAGCGGCGCGGGCGCGCCGCCGAGCAGCTTGTAGGCGAGCGTGCCGACGCCGCCGCCGGCGAGGTTGGCGAGCGGACGCAGCGGCGCGATCATCGGCACCGCGGTCACGTCGAACGGGCTTGCGACTACGGCGACCGAGCGGACCGGCAGCCCGCCGCCTGCGGTCGCGAGCAGCGACATGATCCCGCCGAGGCACCAGCCGACCAGCTGCACCTCGCCGTCGTCGGCGCCGGCGTCCGCCGACACCGCCTCGATCGCGCGTGGGATGACGTCCTCGACCCAGTGCTCGAGGCCGAGGTTGCGGTCGCCGTAGGCGATCGGTCCGTAGTCGACGACGTACGGCCGCCGGCCGCGCGCGAGCAGGTGCTCGGCGACGCTGCAGCCGCGGCGCAGGTCGAAGCAGCTCGCGGGCGCGGCGAGCGGCGGGACGAGCAGGACCGGCGGGGCGCTCCCGGCGCCGCCGGCGGGGCGGCCGGCGTCGTCGCCCGGCCGCAGGAAGCGGCGCACGGTGCGCTGCGGTCCCTCGTCGACGATCGCGCTCGGCAGCGGGCGCAGGTCCGCGAGGCCGCCGCGCAGCACGCGGTCGAACACGTTCGCGGCGGCGGCGCCGAGCTGCTCGGGGGTGGGGACGACATCCATTGCCCCGGGAAGTGTGGCAAACGCAGACGTTCAGGCCGCTTGCGCGAGCGGCGCGCCGTGGTCGAGCAGCAGCTCGACCACGCGGTCCGGGTGCTCGATGTGCGGCGAGTGGCCGCAGCGGTCGATCAGCTCGAGCGTCGCGTCCGGGACGGCGGCGAGCAGGCGCTGCGCGCCGCGGTGGAACACGAGCCGGTCGCCGTCGCCCCACACCAGCTGCACGCGGCAGCGGATCGCGTCGAAGTCGAACGGTTCGCGCAGCTCCGGCAGCAGCCGCCGCCCCGACGCGAGCATGCGCACGAGCGCGGCGCGGTCGGGATGGTGCTTCGCGAACGCGCGCGCGACGCCCGGCTCGACCGCGCGCGGGTCGGCGAACGCGAGCGAGCGGTAGACGCGCGCCACCGCCCCCTGCACGACGCGCGACGGGAACGGGACGGGGGCGTGCACGAGCACGCGCAGGACCTGGTCGTGCTCGATCAGCGCGAGCCAGCGCGCCATGTCCAGCCCCGCGGGCGCGAGCGCGACGACGCGGCCGACGCGCTGCGGCGCGCGCTCCGCGAGGCGCAGCGCGACGCAGCCGCCGAGCGAGTTGCCGACGACGACGCCCAGCGCGGATCTGCGGCGACCGCTTCGCTTCGCCCCGCCGCCCGCGTAGGCGAGCGCGGCGGCGGCGAAGGCGTCCAGCTGCGGCAGCATCGGGCCGTCCGCGAGCGGGTCCGCGGTGCCGAAGCCCGGCAGGTCGACGGCGATCGCGCGGCGCTCCTCCCGGCCGAGGCGGGCGAGCACGCAGCGCCACGTGTCGGCGCTGTCCGACCAGCCGTGCAGCAGCAGGATCGGGTCGCCCCGACCCTCCAGCTCCAAGACGCGCGTCTCGCAGCCGGCGAACTCCATGCGATGCTCGAACAACGGCTCCATGGGCTCTCCTCTTGCCATCGCCGATTGTGGCAACCGGCACGGAGGTTGGCGCCGCTACGCGCCGGGCTCGCCCTCGATCAGCGGCACGAAGCGGACGGGGTCGAGCGTGGTGCGCGTCAGCTCGCCGTCCGCCGAGCGCTCGACCAGCACGAGCTGCTGGCCGCTCGCGCCGACCGGCGCGACGAGCCGGCCGCCGGGCGCGAGCTGGCGCTCGAGCGCCGGCGGGATCTCCGGCCACGCGGCCGCGGCGACGTTGATCGCGTCGAACGGGGCCGCCTCCGGCAGCCCGCGCGAACCGTCGCCGACGACGGTCGTCACGTTCTCGACGCCGGCGTTCCGCAGGTTGGCGGCCGCCTGCTCGCTCAAGGAGCGGTGGCGCTCGACGCTCCACACGTGCGACGCCAGCTGCGCGAGCACCGCGGCGTGGTAGCCGGAGCCGGTCCCGACGTCGAGCAGGCGGTCGTGCGGCCGCAGTCGCAGCAGCTCCGTCATGCGCGCGACGACGAGCGGCTGCGAGATCGTCTGCCGCTCGCCGATCGGCAGCGCGACGTTCTCGTACGCGCGCGCGCGCAGCCCGCGCGGCACGAACGCCTCCCGCGGGACGGCGCGGAGGGCGTCGAGCACGCGCTCGTCGGCGATCGCGCGGCGCAGCTCCACGATCAGACGGTCGGCGGATCGCATCGTCGACAGCATGCCCGCCGAGGGCGGACCCGCGCTCGCCGCGAGCGCCGCTAGGAGGGTTTGGCGGAACGATTGGCGAAACGCTTGCGGCAGCGCATGGGCTGAGTCTACGTTCGCGGGGTCCGTAGAACGTAGTTGGCCCCCGCGCTGCGCTAACAGCCGGGGGCCTGACACCAGGAGGGTAAGTCCTGATGCAGGCTCAGAGTACCCCGGCGCGCGCCGATGCCGACGCGCCGAACCTCAAGGCGCTCGGCGCCGCCGTTCGCGAGCTGCGTGCCCGTCGCGGTCTCTCTCAGGAGTGGCTCGGCTTCAAGGCCGAGCTGCACCGCAACTACATCGGCGCCATCGAGCGCGGGCAGATCAACCCGACCTTGCGCACGCTCATGCGGCTCGCGGACGGGCTGGCGGTCCCGCTCTCGGAGTTGGTCGAGATGTACGAGCGGAACAACGCCGAGCCGGCAAGTCCGATGTAGGCGGGCGGGGCGTATGACCCACGCTTCAGGCGCTCCGTGGGTCTCCGTCGAGCGAATTCTCGAAGCCCTCGATCAGCAGGCTTACGAGTGCGATCCAGTGCCGCGTGCGGCTGGCGAGGGTGTCTTCGTCGTCTCTGGGCGGGGGAGCATCCTCGACCGCTACGTCGATGGTGCAGTTGGGATTGGCGTGCAGTTGAAGATCCGGCGTCCAGTTGCGGATCTTGAAGGTGGCGACTACGCCCTGACGTTCGAGCGGACCGTCCGGAGTGACCTGGACCCACTCAAGTTCGCATCCGGCCGGGAGGTCGATCTGCGGGTTCTTGTTGGCGCCCCAGGAGGCGATGACCCGCAGGCCGCGATGCCGGTCTTTCCGCGCCAGATCATTGATCGCATCGAGGATTTGGGCTGTGAGTTGCAGGCCATCCGTCCTGTGCTCTCTGTGGTACGGCTGCATCTCCTCGATCCAGACCTTGTGATGGTCCGCGAGTGGCGCGATCTTCCGGGCTGCGTTGTTGAAGCTCGTCTCCGAGGGACGGATCGGGAACTCAAGGTCCTCCGCATTGGGCGGCGGGTCTTGTCCGCTCACGACGACTGCCGTCTCGTAGATGAGCGAGTCGAGAGCAGCGCGGAGCTGGTACAGAAACTCGCCGAATTCGAGAGCCAGTTCGTTGCCGGGGAAGTCGACGGGCCAGACGTAGATTTCCCCCTGTCCTTTGGAATCTACGCTGACGCTCACACGATAGGGCTCGCCTTCGTTGCTGGACAGGAACTCGTTCCAGATCCGGCCGAACTTTCGTTGGTGCATCTCGGCCCGTTCCAGGCGGGCTCGCGTCCGGTGAAGTCGCAAGGAGCCTCCGATGCTTGAGCGGCTGAGCGGCGGGGAGCCTAACTCCGCTTTTCTGGAGCCGCGCTGGTCACGGCCGGTGACCTCGCGCTCGTCCCAGGGTTCGCGCGAGCTTTGCGAGGATCGTCAGGTCGGCATGGAGCTTCACGCGGTCGATGCCGCGCACGCGCAGGGGCAGCAAAGCCCACTCATGCTTGAGCCGGCCGAACTCGCGCTCAACGGCACCGCGTCCCCGGTAAAGCTTGCGCGAGCGCTCGGACTCGCGCGGGACGAGCGGGTGCAGGCGGTCGGCCTTGATCCATGTCGAGGCGGGCTTGCACTCGCCGGTGGGGCAGCGCCACTTGGCGGCGCGGCGTCTGTAGTCGGCTCCGGCGAACGTCCACTCGCCGTGCTCGCAGGTTGGCGGTCGATGCTCTCCGCGCGCGACGCGAGCGGTGCGCCGCAGCGCGACGATGGGGGCGATGCCGCGATCCATGCAGCCGTCGTGGATCGGGTTGGTGTCGTAGCCCTTGTCCATCGCGCACGTCTTGACGATGAAGCCGCGAGCGCGCGCCGCGTCGAGCAGATCGAGCGCGATGCTCGTCTCGGCGACACGGGCCGACTCGACCCGCCACGCCATCGGCAGGCCGGTCGAGGCGCAGACGGCCGCGTGGACCTTGTAGCCGTAGTACCCGCCGCCCTTGCGCGTCGAGACGGCGGAGCGGTGGCCCCACGAGGCGTCGGGATCGGAGTAGCGCTCGCGCTCCGGGCCGTTCTTCGAGAGGTACCGCTGACCGTTCGCGTAGGCGGGGAGGTCGGAGCCGTCGATAGCCACGTCTCTGCCGTACTGCGGCAGCCGCTTGTGCAGCTCGGCGATCACTCTGGCGACGCAGGCGTCGAGCGCGTCGCCGTTCTCGCGGAGCTTCTTCGCGAAGCGGTAGCAGGCCCACTCAGACGGAACGCCGTCTTCGCATCCGAGAGCGGCTTGCAAGCCGACATGTTCGGCGACGAGTCGTACGGTCTTCGTCCATGTCGAGATCGCGTACATGGACTTGGCCAGCGCCATGCCGACCATGACGCGGATCGGGTAGCCCGGTCGGCCTGTCCAGCGCGTCTGTTCGAGATGGTCGATCAAGCCTCGAATCTCGACGGATTCGAGGAGGCCACCAAGCTCGGCCGCTGCCGAGCGCGGTGGTACCTTGCGGGTGGCCACGGAGCGCTATCTCCAAGGTCCAGGCCCCCGGCTGCGTCAACAGCGCGGGGGCCGCTTTTTGCCATGTATGAAGTGGCAAATCTACAGGTGCGATCGGACGGAAAAGCCCGTGGTTACGGGCAATTCGACCGCTTCCGTCCCCGCTCCAGAGGGTGCCGCACCCGCGATGGGGTAGCTCGCACGAATTCGTGGGGTCCGACCCCGAAAGAGGTGGCCTGAATGTCCCGTCACGACAGGGCGCGACGAGTTTCGCCAAACCCTCCTAGCGGTCCGCGACGCCCTCGAGCGCCGCGAACGCCTGCGGGCAGAAGCCCGTCCCGACGTCGCGGCGCATCAGCGCGAGCGCCTCGTCCGGGGCCATCGGGCCGCGGTAGGGGCGGTCGGCCGTGAGCGCCTCGAACACGTCGGCGACGGCCAGCGTCCGTGCGGCCGGCGACAGCGCGCGACCGTCGACGCCGCGGTGGTAGCCGCGGCCGTCGAGCCGCTCGTGGTGCGCGGCCGCGTCGACGGCCCAGCCGGCGAACGCCGGCACGCGCAGCAGGATCTGCTCGCTGTAGGCGGGATGGCGGCGGATCTGCGCGAGCTCGTCGTCCGTCAGCCTGCCGGGCTTGTCGAGGATCGCGTTCGAGACGCCGAGCTTGCCGATGTCGTGCAGCAGGCCGGCGCGGCGCAGGTCGCGCAGCGCCTCCGGGTCGAACGCGAGCCGCTCGCCGATCGCGACGGCGAAGCGCGCCACGCCCTCGGAGTGACGGGCGGTGAACGGCGACTTCGCGTCGATCGCGCGCGCGAACGCCTCGGCGATGCGGTCGAGGTCGTCCTCGCTCGCGAGCCGCACGAGCTCGCGCGGCTCGAGCGCGGCGACCTCGGCGCTCGGATCGGGGTTCGCGAGCGCGCGCCACAGCGCGTCGCCGTCGTGGATCGACAGGAACGCGTCGACGACGGCGGGGTCGAACGCGCCGCCGCGGCGCTGCCGCGCCATGTCGCGCGCCGCACCGCGCCCGAAGCGCGCGTGGAAGACCTCGACCGTCTGCGCGAGCGCGGCGACCCGCCCGAGCAGCGGCAGCTGCTCGCCGCCGACGCGGTGCGGCTGACCGCGCCCGTCCCAGCGCTCGTCGAGCGTGCGAACGGCGTCGGCCGAGGCGGCCGGGAGGCCGAGCATCGAGACGATGTCGGCGCCGCGCTCGCAGCGCGCCTCGACGATCGCGCTCGCCTCCGCCGCCAGCCCGCGCAGCGCGCCGGCGAAGCGCCGGGCGCGGCGCAGCGGCGAGCCGTCCGGCTGCACGCTGCGCGCCGCGAACGCGACGGTCTCGTGCACGCGCGCCCACTCGACGAGCTTCCCCTCGCGCTTGAGCGCGAGGTCGTCGGCGCCGAACAGCGCGCTCATGCGCGCGGCGTTGCTCGAGCAGCCGGCGTCCTTCAGCAGCAGCGCGTAGAAGAGCGCGGCGCGCTCGCCCTCGGCGAGCCCGAGCGCCTCGGCGATCCGCAGCCCGATCAGGCACGTGCGCTCGGCGTGGCCGACCGGCTGGCCCTCGGTCAGGTCGAGCGCGTGCGACAGCGCCGCGATGACCTCGGACAGCCGCAGCTCGCTGGCCGTGCGCGTGGACGCGTCGGTCGCGGGCGCCATGCACCCCGTATCGGCACCCCGGCACTCGCCCTGGAGCGCGCGACGTCCCGCCGCCCGAGGGTTCGCCGGAGCCGCCCTGCCGGCTCCGGCGCCCCTCTCGGCAGAGAGCGCGTGTCAGCCGATGACCGAGCGCACGAGCGGCTCGTAGCCGCTGGCGTGACCCGCTCTGTTCGGATGGAAGCTTTCTTCCACCGGATTCGAGAGCCCGTTCAACCACTCCGACGAGGAGCAGATCGCGTGGCCGATGAAGCCGGGGATCGCGTCCTTGAACGTCGCGCCCGCCGCCGTCGCGCGTTCCTGCGTGACGGTCTTCAGCTGGTCCGCGATGCCGTTCATGCGCGTCAGCTCGGTCGAGCTGAAGAACGTGCCGGCGTTGCAGTCGACGCCCATGAACAGACGCGGGTAGCCGAGCACGATCACTCTCGCGTTCGGCGCCCTCGACCTGATCGCGTTGTAGAGCGTCGTGAGCCTGCCGGGCAGCGTGTTCCTGATGAAGCCTTCGGCCGTCGTCAGTTCGCCTTCGCAGGACCACGGCCACGGTAGCGCGCAGGACGTGATGATCGGCGCGAAGCCGGCGTCGTTGCCGCCGACGGTGATCGTGACTATGTTCGTGCTCGAGCTGAGCGAGCCGAGCTGTTCGCTCGTGACGCTGCCCGTCGTCGCGCCGGAGCAGGCTCTGAACGTGAGGCTCGTGCCGGCGCGGTGCGCGGCGACGAGTCTCGGGTAGGCGTATTCGCTGCGCTTGCAGGTCGCCTCGTAGAACGACTTGGTGCCGACGCCGGACGAGTACGAGTCGCCCAGCGCGACGTAGTTGTCCGCGATGGCCGCGGCTGCCGCGAGCAGCAGCGCGAGCACCGCGAAGCCGACCGCGAGCGCGGTCGTGCGCGAGTGCTGCATGACGGTCCCCCTGCCGTAATTGACAGGAATACCTTAATCGATTTTGAGTGGTTTGTGTGACTTCATGCGCGGCCGGCCGCGCGCGCCCACGCGATGAACAGCAGCTGCACGGGCAGGCGCGCGTACAGCGAGCGGCGGCCGCCGGGCACCGGATAGCGCTCCGGGTGCAGCGCCATGTGGACGTTCGCCGGGAAGACGGCGAGCAGCGTCGCGACGCTGAAGCGGCTGCCCGCGCGGCGCGTGCGGGGGTGCAGGACCGCCAGCCCGCCCGCGATCTCGGCGACGCCGCTCGCCTGCACGAGCGCGCGTCTGGCGGGCAGCCAATCCGGCACGATCGACTCGTACGTGCGCGGGATCACGAAGTGCATGATCCCGGCGAAGACGAAGAACGGGCCGAACAGGCGGGCGCGCGTCATGCGCGGGAGCGTACGGCGCGCCGACCGCGCGGCGCGCCGGTCAGTCGTCTGCGCTCGGCGGTCGACGCGTCTGCTTGCGCGCGGCCTGACGCTGCTTGGCCGCGACGCGCCGTCTTCTC
>DASVFS010000095.1:0-8630 GCA_036379915.1 Conexibacter sp.
CGGGGCCGCGCGGGCGACGCTAGCCGTCGCGCGACGCGACCGTGACACAGTATCCGAGCAAGGCATACGCGAACATGGACCTGAGCTGCTCGCAGGCCTGTTTCTCGGCTGGTTGGCGATCAGCCTCACGCCACACCACGACATGCGTTATACGCTGCCGCTGCTCGTCTACCTGAGCGTGCTCGGCACGAGCTGGGTTCCGCTGCTTCAACGTGGGATGGCGCGCACGGTGGCGACGGCTGCGCTCGCCGCCGCTGTCGTCGCGACGACGCTCGGCGCGTCCTTCGGGGTCGGCGGAAGAGTGCACATCCCGCTCGGGGGGGCTACGGTCAAGACACGAACGAGCTTCGGCATACCTTCCCCCAACGGGATAACCCTCTACGCAGATCGCGACTTCAACGTCTCGGCGCCGCGTCGCGGAGCGGACATCCTGCGAGCTCTGCAGCTCCTGCGAGACCAAGGCATCACCGGAATCGCCTGGTACAGAGACGATGCGCCGCTGGGAGACCCGGTCCTCGACTCGCAAGGACTCTCCCTCTTCGCTCGCTTCGCCGGCTTGAGGCGGCCGCTCCGCTTCTGGACCGTCACGTTCGTCACGCAACCGCCTGCGCCCGAACTGAGGGACGAGTGGAACCTGACGATTCCCCGGCGCATATTCCTGATCCGACGCGAGACGTACGCGGGTATCCCGCCCTGCATGAGACTTAGCGACGACACCGGCATCTGGTTCGTTATCGGAGATCCAGCAGCGGACGCCCCGGCGATATTCTGCCCGCAGGACCAAGCCGAGGCTCAGCTCACAGGATCGGCAGGTAGCGCTCCAGCTCCCAGGCGGTGACCTGGACGCGGTAGTCCTCCCACTCCTGCCGCTTGATCTCGACGAAGCGGTTGAACATGTGCTCGCCGAGCGTGCGCAGCACGAGCTCGGACTCGGCCGTCAGCTCGATCGCCTCGCCGAGCGTCGCCGGCAGCTGCTCGATGCCGAGCCGGCGCCGCTCGTCCGGCGCCAGGTGGTAGAGGTTCTTCTCCATCGGCTCGGGCAGCTCGTAGCCGTGCTCGACGCCCTCCAGCCCCGCCTGCAGCAGCACCGCGAAGGTGAGGTATGGATTGCAGGCTGGGTCCGGACAACGAAGCTCCATCCGCGTCGCCTGCTCCTTCCCAGGATGGTAGAGCGGCACGCGCACGAGGGCAGAGCGATTCCGACGCGACCAGGCGACGTACGTCGGCGCCTCGTAGCCCGGCACGAGCCGCTTGTACGAGTTCACCCACTGGGCGAAGATCGAGCTGATCTCGCGCGCGTGGCGCAGCTGGCCGGCGATGAACGCCTTGCCGACGTCGGACAGGAAGTACTGGTCCTCCGCGTCGAAGAACGCGTTTCTGCCGTCCTTGAAGAGCGACATGTGCGTGTGCATGCCCGAGCCGTTCTCGCCGAACAGCGGCTTCGGCATGAACGTCGCGTGCAGGCCGTACTGCATCGCGCACTCCTTGACGGTGAGGCGGTACGTCATGCAGTCGTCCGCCATCTTCAGCGCGGGCGCGTAGCGCATGTCGATCTCGTGCTGCGAGGGCCCGACCTCGTGATGGCTGTACTCGACGTGGATGCCGAGCTGCTCGAGCGCGAAGATCGTCTCGCGGCGGAGGTCGCTGCCCGCGTCGAGCGTCGTCAGGTCGAAGTACCCGCCCTGGTCGAGCGGCTCGGTCGATCTCGCGTCTCTGAAGTAGAAGTACTCGAGCTCCGGACCGACCATGAAGTCGTCGAAGCCCATCGCCGTGGCGCGCTCCAGCGCGCGGCGCAGGACGTGGCGCGGATCGCCCTCGTAGGGCGTGCGCTCGGGCGTCTGGATGTCGCAGAACATGCGTCCGACGCCGTCCTCGGTCGGGCGCCACGGCAGCACCGCGAACGTGCTCGGGTCCGGCAGCGCGATCATGTCCGACTCCTCGATCGCGTTGAAGCCGGTGATCGAGGAGCCGTCGAAGCCCATCCCGCCCTCGAACGCGTCCGTCAGCTCGCTGCTGTTGATCGAGAACGACTTCAGCTGGCCGAGGACGTCGGTGAACCACAGCCGGATGAAGCGGATGTCGCGCTCCTCGACGAGGCGCGTGACGTCATCGGCGGTGAGCGGGGCGTCGGCCATGGTGCGGGCTCCTGGGCGGTCGTCGTGGTGACGGGCCCCGGAGCCTACTGGGCGGGTGCCGGAGCCGGCCGACGCGGCCGGCGGCGGCGGGGCCCGGCGCGTCTCGCTCAGGCCGCGCGCAGCGTGCGCGACTCCTCGACGGAGCCGTCGACCGGGACCTCGCCGGCGACGTTCACCATCGCGGTGAAGCGCTCGAGCGCGACGGCCGCCATCGCCTCCAGCAGCTCCTCGTCGTCCCAGCCGGCCTCGCGCGCCTCCTCGTGCAGGTGCATTCTCGGCTTGCCGCCCCGCAGCAGCGCGCCGATCCAGCGCAGCAGCGCCGCTTCCCGCACGTCCCTCGACTCGCAGCGACGCGCGAGCTGGACCTCGTCGTAGCGCAGCCCGACCGCGCGCGCGGCGCGCGTGTGCATCGCGACGCCCGGCGCCGATCCGTCGTGCTCGGCGACCGCGAGCGCGATCCGCTCGAGCGTGGCCGGCCCCAGGCGGCCGTGCCGCAGCTCCGAGCGGAAGCGCGCGTAGGCGCGCAGCGCCGCCGGCGAGCCGGCGAGCACGCCGAGGAAGTTCGGCAGCTGGCCGCCCGTCGCGGTCGCGCCGCGCAGAACCGGCGCCGACGCCTCGGGCGCGGTCAGGTCGTCGTGGATGTGGAACCGGCTCATGGGAGTTCTCATGGCGTCACCGCGCTTCGTGAGAGCACTGGGATGCGCGGCCGCCGAACGCGGCAACGCGAGGGGTCCATCTCCTTATACGCAGCGACCTAAACGCCCCCTCAGCGGCCGCGCCGCCGGGTGCGTTCCGGGTGCTACGCGCCGTGCGCGGTGAGCACGGCGACCATGATGAGGAAGACCCCCATCATCACGGCCCACAGGGCGGCGCGGTCGGGGCGGGTGCCGGCGATCCGCTCGCTCGCGCGGCGCGGGGGGCGGCGGCGGGCCGGGCCGTCGAGGCCAGTGGACTCGGTCCCACCCGCCCGCGGCGCGACCTGGCCGCGGATCACGACGGTGCGGCGCGGTGAGGCGGCGGTGCGAGCGGGGCGTGAGGGCGCCTCGGCAGGTGGCATTCGATCCTCTTTCGTCGGCTTACGGGGTTAGCTGACGGGCTCGCGCCGAAAGAGCGGCGCTACGTGCGGCCTGCACGATTCGCCCCGATGTCCTGGGTCCCCCGCTTCCCACCCGGCGGCGAGTGGGAATTCAGCGGTCGTATGTGCGGGGGCGATCCTAGCAGCGGACGCGAGCCGTGCACCTGCGTTTCGCCGATGTTATGGAGACCCGCGGTCGGAACCGAGATGCGACGCGCGCGGACTGCGCAACGTCCGCGAACTACTTGCCGGCGACGGCCGCGACGAACGCGGCGACGGCGTCCACGTCTTCGCCCTGGACGATGCCTTCGGGCATCGTGCCGCTGCCGCGCTGCCGGCCTCTCTCGACCGCGTCCGCGACGAGTCCCTCGGGCGGCATCAGCTGGTCGAGGTTTGGCCCGACCTTGCCGTCGGCGCGGGCGGCCGCGAGCGTGTGGCAGCTCGCGCAGTACTTGCCGAACAGCGCGCGACCATCCTGCTCCTGCTGCGTCAGCTCGATCGTCGCACCGTTGACGCGCGCGTCGGCGCTGTCGCCGTTGGTGACGAGGATCAGCACGGGCACCACCGCGCCGAGCGCGACGTAGAAGACCGCGAAGACCACGATCGCCGTACGGCGACCGCCGCGGCTCTGCGACTGCAGCGTCGCGCGCGCGCCGCGCGGCCCGCCGCGCAGGGCGATGAAGAACAGCACGAGCCCGACGAGGACCCAAAACGCGAGAAATGCGGCGGTGGCGAGCACGGCAGCTGCGGACCCTACCCTGACCGGACCACGGAATGGAAGAGGGAACCGCCGAGCGGCCTCGCGCCGGCGAGCGCGGCTAGCGTCGCCGGCCCTGCGCGAAGCTCATGACGGCCGGCGCGACGGCGCGGAAGTCGTCCACCACCGCGGCGTCCCCGCGGCCGTCGCCGCCCGCCGGAGCGAGCTCGCGCACGTCGGCGAGCGTGCGCTCGGGCGCGTGCAGCGGGTCGATCCGCTCGACGAGCACGTTGATCCCTCCGCCGGCCGCCGGATGGCGCTCGAGCCGGCCGGCGGCGAGCACGAGCGGCTCGGTGCGCACGGTCAGGCGGCTGCGCTCATAGAGCTTCGGCGGGACGATCAGGTTGATCGTCCCGTGCTCGTCCTCGAGCAGCATGAAGACGACGCCGCTCGCGGTCCCGGGGCGCTGGCGCGCGACGACCATCCCCGCCACGCGCACGCGCGCGCCGTGATCGATGCGCGGCAGCTCGCGGCTCGCCGCGACGCCCGGGGACAGCGTCGGACGCAGCTGCGCGAGCGGGTGCGAGCGAGCGGTGAGCCCGGTCGCGTCGTAGTCGGCGAGCAGCTCGCCCCACGGACCGAGCTTGGCCAGCCCCGGCGCCTGCGGCAGCTCGAGCCCGAGCGCGAGCTGCGTGCCCTGCGGGACGCGCCTTCCCGGCGTCGCGACGCCGAGCCGCCACAGCGCGACGCGTCGATCCCCGCCGGCGAGCTGGTCGCAGGCGCCCGACCAGGCGAGCAGCTCGAGCGCGGGACGACCGGCGCCCGCGCGCGCGGACAGGTCGCCGAGGTCGCGGAACGGCCCGCCGGCGCTGCGCGCGGCGACGAGCGCCTCGGCGTCGGCTTGCTGGACGCCGCGCACGTAGCCGAGACCGATGCGGACGATGGCTGGATCGACTTCCTCAACCGTGCAGTCGACCTCGCTTACGTTCACGTCCGGCGGCAGGATCGCGAGCCCGCGCCGCTGCGCCTCGTGCACCAAGGCATCGGGCGGATAGAAGCCCATCGGCTGCTCGTTCAGCAGCGCGCACAGGAACTCGGGCGCGTAATGCACCCGCAACCACGTCGACTGGTACGCGAGCAGCCCGAAGGCTGCCCCGTGCGCCTTCGGGAAGCCGAAGCCCGAGAAGCCGCGCACCATCTCGAAGATCCGCTCGGCCAATGCCCGGTCGACGCCATGGGTCGCGATCGCCCCCTCGACGAACTTCACGTGGTGCGCCTCGATCGCCGCCCCCGAGCGCTTGCGGCTCATCGCGCGGCGCAGCCCCTCCGCCTGCCCGGGCGAGAAGCCGGCGAACGCCATCGCGACCTCGATCACCTGGTCCTGGAAGATGATCGTGCCGAGCGTCTCCCGCAGCGGCTCGACCAGCGACGGGTGCTCGTAGGGGACCTCGTAGTCCGGGTCGGCGCGCAGCCGCTGGAGTCGTTCGATGTAGGGGTTGACGGCGCCGCCCTGGATCGGCCCCGGCCGCACGATCGCGACCTGGATCGTGATGTCCTGCAGCGTTCTCGGCCTGGTGCGCAGCAGCGAGGCCATCTGCGCGCGGCTCTCGATCTGGAAGACGCCCGTCGTCTCCGCGTTCTGGATCGCGTCGTAGGTCGGCGGGTCGTCGTACGGGATGCGCGAGAGGTCGATCCGCTCGCCGCGGTGCCCGGCGATGTCCTCCACCGCGCGCTCGACGGCGGACAGCATCCCGAGGCCCAGCAGGTCGATCTTCAGGAAGCCGGCGTCGGCGCACGAGTCCTTGTCCCACTGGACCATCTGGCGGCCCTCCATCGCGGCCGGCACGATCGGGCAGCAGTCGACCAGCGGGCGCGTCGCGACGACCATCCCGCCGGGGTGCTGGGAGAGGTGGCGCGGCAGCCCGTGCGCCTGTTCGGAGAGGCGCGCGAGCCACGCCCAGCGACCGTTGCGCAGCCGCTCGGGCCCGAGCGCGGCGGCGACGTCGTGCGCGACGTCGCGCGCGGACCAGCCCTCGCTGCCGCGCGCGACGCGCTCGATCTCCCCCGGCGGCAGGCCGAGCGCCTTGCCCAGCTCGCGGATCGCCCCGCGCGCGCGGTAGGTCGGGAAGGCGGCCACGAGCGCGGAGCGGTCCGTGCCGTAGCGCTCGTGGATGCGCGGGATCAGCGCGGCGCGCACGTCGCGCGGGAAGTCGAGGTCGATGTCCGGGAGCGCGGTCAGCTCGTCGTTGAGGAAGCGCCCGAGGAAGAGGTCGTTGGCGATCGGATCGACGTGCGAGAGGCCGGTCAGGTAGCAGACGATCGAGGAGACGGAGGAGCCGCGGCCGCGGCCCGGTGGCAGCAGCGCGCGGGCGGTGTCCGGCCCGCGCACCTCGAGCGCGACCTCGCGCGCGAGCTCGAGCATGTCGCGGTGCAGCAGGAAGAAGCCGGACAGGCCGAGCGTCGCGATGATGCGCAGCTCCTCGTCGAGGCGGGCGAGCGCCTCGGCGCGCAGCGGGTGGGCCTGCGCGCCTCGGCGCCCGCGCCCGCCCGACCGCGGCCGGCCGCCGGGCGGATAGCGCACGTCCAGCTTCGCCTTCGCCAGCTCGGCGAGCGTGCGGTCGGCGTCGGCGTCCTCTTCGCCGGGGTAGCGGTAGCCGTGATGCTCCAGGAGGTCGAAGTGAAGACGGTCTGCGATCCGAGCCGTCTCGGCGACCGCCTCCGGATGGTCGGCGGCGAAGCGCGCCGCCATCGCGCGGGGGCTCGCGAGCACGTGGCTGAAGTTGCCGCGCCGCAGCGGCTCGGAGGCGTCGAGCGTCGTGTGGTGGCGGACCGCGACGAGCGCGTCCTGCAGCGGCGCGCGGGCGCGCGCGTGCGCGTGGACGTTGCCGCTCGCGACGGCTCTGAGCCGCAGCTCGCGCGCGAGCGCGGCGAGGCGGCGGTTGCGCGCGCGGTCGTCGCTCAGGTACGGACGCTGCAGCTCGACGCGCAGGCGCTCGCGCCCGAAGGCGTCGCGCAGCGCCGCGAGGCCGGCGCGGTCGTGGACGCCGTGGGTCGCGCAGCCGCTCAGGCAGATCAGGCCGTCGGCGTGCTCGAGGATCGCCGCGAGCGGGACGTGAGGCTCGGTCGCGGAGCGGGTGCGCACGCCGAGGGCGGGCCCCCCGCCCGCCCTCGGCCCCCCGGTGCGCGCCCCTGCCGCGCGGCGGCGCCCGGCCCCCACCGAGGCCGCCCGCGCGCGCAGGCCCGCCGGCTCGTCCCCGCGCGTGTGAGCGTGCGCGCGGGTCACGAGCCGGCAGAGGTTGCGCCACCCGCGCTCGTCCTCGACGAGCAGCGTCAGGTGGCGGCCGTCGTCGAGCGTCAGCTCGGCGCCGTGCAGCGCCCGCAGTCCGACCGCCTTGCACGCCTGCGCGTGCTCCATCGCGCCGCAGACGTTGTCGTGGTCGGTCAGCGCGAGCGCGCCGTGTCCCAGCTCGGCGGCGGCGACCGCCAGCTCGTCCGGCAGCGAGGCGCCGTCGAGGAACGAGAAGGCGGAATGCGCGTGCAGCTCCACGTAGGACACGAACACATGTTCGCTTCCCACATCTCTGTTGGCTACCGCCGAAAGGTGGACGTCGGGAGGGGTGCGCCGCAGCGCACCCCTCCTCGACCGGTGAGACGTCCTTACCTGGCGGCGACGATCGCCACGTTGTTTCTGACGATCATCGTGTTGTTGCCGGCCGCCGACGGCAGCCTGAGCCTGAGGTTCACGAGCGGGTTGACTATCCCGAAGAGCCCGCAGCCCGAAGCCCCGGGCACCGGGAACGCGTTGTCGACGCTCGTCGCGCCGGTGAGCGTGAGCACCGGCGGTTCGCCGCCTATGCTCGGCGTGCCGATGCTGCCGGAGATCGGCGTGTTCGGCGGGGGCGGGCTCGTGGTGCCGGTGGTGAGGTTGACGTTCGTCGGATTGCTGTTCGACCCGATGTAGCAGCTGGAGCCGAGTATCGGGTTGTCGAGCTTCACCTTGACCGGCAGTCTGATCGTCGTGACGGGGATTTCCAGGTCGATGACGATCGCCGACGGCGAGCCGGCGAGCTGCGCTATCGCGTCGACGGCGTTGCCGGGAATCGGGAATTCAATCCCGAGAATGCCCCCGGGGATCCTTATGGTTCTGCTGAAGAATCCGTTCGTGCCGGTGGGCGGTATGAATCTCCTCGTTTCCTGATTTATGCCGCCGCGGATCTCGAGCGATTCCCCGAGCGGCACGGTGAAGCCCTTTATTTCAAGGCTGCCGGTGACGCTCTGGATGTCGATGCAGGTGAACACTTCCGGATTCGATCTCGGGCAGTCCGAGAAGTTCGGAAACGCCGCCGACGCGGAGCTTGCGAACAGGAACGACGCACCGAGCACCAGCAGCGCGACGAGGTGCTTGCGCATGGTCATGCAATGACCCCCTCTCTGCGAAAAGTCGCAGGTCGTGTATGAGCACGCGAAAGCCAGCAGCACGCGCGAGCCTTGCGCGTGTACGCGACCGGCCGCGTGACTCCCCCAGTTGCCCACAGGGGCAGGCAACAGTACGACACTATAAAAAGGTCTAATGTGCGTCAAGCTGGAACGGCGCCCGTCAGCGCCAGCCGGCGTCACCGCTGCGCGAACCAGCCCCCCTGGCGCAGGTCGTGGAAGACGACGAGGTTGCGGCCGCAGGTCGTGACGACCTCCCAGTAGCGACGACGGACGGGGTTGCCGTTCC
>DASVFS010000096.1:0-5385 GCA_036379915.1 Conexibacter sp.
GCTGATCACGCGCCGGCGGCGCCGTTCGCTGCCGCCGCGCGTTGACCTCGAGCTGACCGAGCAGGGCCGCGCGCTCGGCGACGCGATCGGCGAGCTCGCGCGCTGGGAGCTGCGCACGCACTGGTCCGGTCCGCGCGAGGACGAGTGGATCGACGTCGGCGCGTGCTTCCGGCTCGCGCCGCTGCTGCCGCGCGCCGCCGCCAGCGCCGACGGCCGCCTCGCGCTCGAGATCCTCGACGGCGCCACCGACGGCCCGGAGCACTACACGTTCGTGCGCGAGCGCGGCCGCGCGCGCATCGAGCGCCGCGACACGCCCGCCGCCGACGCGCGCATGAGCGGCACCCAGGCCGCCTGGGTCAAGGCGCTCAGCCCCGAAAGATCGCCCGCGATCCTCGACGTCACCGGCACGCCGACGCTCGCCGCCGAGTTCCTCGACCTGTTCAAGGTCTGAGGCGGAAAGAGGTCGGCGGCCACCGTGTCCCCCACACGGTGGCCGCCGAGGGCCATAGAGCCGCGATGCGGCGCTATTGGCGGTTGGCGGCGCCGCCTGCCGGCTGCGCAAGCGTGACGGAGGTCCCGGGGTAGAAGTCGTCGAGCATCCCCCGAACTCGACGGCTCCGGGTCCACATCCCATTGTCACGGTGCGCGCGCAGGCGCGTCGCCTTGCTCTGCCGGTCGCGATGCGTCGCGCCTCCATGCGCTGGCGTGTTGATGCCTCCGTCGCGCTCGTCCGCCCCGTGCAGGAGGACGGAGGACGCGCGCCGGCGCACACGGCGATCGCCGACCGGCAGGTCTGGTGAGATCGAGTGCCCGGCTGCCGCAACGAACTGCGATTGATCGTCTGCGCGCAGCAACGAGCCTCCCGACCTCGAGCTTTAACGTTCGGAAAAGCGAAGAACTTGTTGTGAACGTGTCTCCACCCAAAGGCGGTGGCGACGCGCTCCCCCTCCGATGCGGCGGCCCACGGCCGATCGCGAGGGGCACGCTAACGCGGCCGGCGCGCCACGTCAAGCGCTTAATTTGATTGATCAGACAAGCGACGCCGAGCGCTTCCGCGCCGAATCAAGAAGGCCCCGGAACGTTCATTGTTCGCGTTCGCGAAGAACAGACGGGCGCTCCGCGCACCCTTGGACGCATGATCGAACGAGGCGCGTCGGCGCGCTAGGGCACCCTGGGGATCTCGTGCTCGGCGAGCGCCTCGAGCGCACGCACGACCGTCGAGTTGTCGGCGTCGCCGCGGCCGCGCTCGCGCTCGGCCGCGAACAGCTCCGCGACGAGCGCCGCGCCGGGGAGCGGCACGCCCAGCTCACGGGCCTCCTCGAGCACGATCCCGAGGTCCTTCGCGTGCAGGTCGAGCTTGAAGCCGGGCGCGAAGTCGCGCGCGAGCAGCTGCTCGCCGCGGACCTCGAGCACGCGGCTGGCCGCGAGCCCGCCGCCGAGCGCCTCGACGATCGCGCGCGGATCGACGCCCGCCTTCGAGCCGAGCACGAGCGCCTCGCCGAGCGCCTCGAGCGTCAGCCCGACGACGATCTGGTTGCACGCCTTGACGACCTGACCGGCCCCGTTGGAGCCCACGTGCGTGATGCGCGTGCCGAGCGCCTCCAGCACCGGGCGGGCGCGCGCGAGCGCGTCGGCGTCGCCGCCGACCATGATCGAGAGCGTTCCCTCGCGCGCGCCGACGTCGCCGCCGCTGACGGGCGCGTCGAGCAGCGCGGCGCCGCGCGCGGCCGCCTCCGCCGCGAGCTCGCGCGCCGCGCGCGGGGCGATCGTGCTCATGTCGACGAAGACCTTGCCCGGCGCCGCGGCGGCGAGCACGCCGTCGGGTTCGCGGCGATAGACCTCCGCCACGTCGGGCGTGTCGGACAGGATCGTGATCGTGACGGCGGCCCGCGCCGCGACCTCGCGCGGCGAGCTGGCGCGCTGGGCGCCGTCGGCGACGAGCGCGTCGGCCCGTGCGGCCGTGCGGTTCCAGACGACGAGCGGGAAGCCGGCGCGCAGCAGATTGCGCGCCATCGGCTCCCCCATGATGCCGAGGCCGATCACGCCGACGACCGGCGGAGAGCTGGATGCGTTCCGTATCATGGAAATGCCTGTGATACCACGGGCGGGAGAGACACGCGATGCCGACCAGCGCCAAGCACCCCACCGTCGTGCAGTCCGTGGTGCGCAGCTTCGAGCTGCTCGAGGCCGTCGCCGCGGCCGACGAGGCGGGCCTCGTCGAGCTGGCCCATCGCACCGGGCTGCAGCCGAGCACGACGCACCGCCTGCTGGCGACGCTGATCGCGTGCGGCTACGTCGTGCAGGACCCGCAGACGAGCCGCTACCGGCTCAGCATGAAGGTCGTCGAGCTGGCCGGCGGGCCGGAGCACCGCACCGAGCTGCTGCGCACGGCCGTGCGCCCGCACCTCGTCGCGATCCGCGACGTGACGAACGAGACGACGAACCTGTGCGTGCTCGACCGCCACACGGTCGTCTACGTCGACCAGGCCGAGAGCGCGCACGCGGTCCGGATGCTGACGGAGATCGGCCGCCGCGTGCCGGCGCACGCGTGCGGGGCCGGCAAGGTCATGCTGGCGCATCAGCCGGAGGGCGTGATCGCGGCGCTGACCGCGAAGGCGCCGTTCGCCGCGCTGACGCCGCACACGCTGACGACCGCCGCGGAGCTCGAGGTCGAGCTGCGGCGCGCCCGCTCGCGCGGCTACGCGCTCGACCGCGAGGAGTACGAGGAGGGCGTCGCGTGCGTCGCCGCGCCGATCTTCGGCGCGGACGGCGAGGTGGTCGCGGCGGTGAGCGTCTCCGGCCCGACCGCGCGGCTGCTGCGCAACGACCTCGGCGACCTCGGCGAGCTGGTGCGCTCGCACGTGCGCGACATCTCGCGCGAGCTCGGCCACCGGCCGACCGATGCCACCGAGCCGTCCGCATCGGCGCTCGTCTGACACCGGCGTGGCACGCACGGAGCCGCCGCCGGCCGAAGGCGCCCCGTTCGCCGCGGAGGTTGTCGTGCGCGGCCGGCGCTTCGCGAACGAGGAGAGCGGCTTCGCGGTGCTCGACGGTGAGGCGGACGGAAGGCACGTCGTGCTCGTCGGGCCGGTCGCCCACCTGGAGGAGCGCGAGCGCGTCGTCGTCACGGGCGCGTGGGTGCACGATCCGCGCTACGGCCCGCAGGTGCGTGTGCACGAGGCGCATCCGCTCGCGCCGACCGACGAGGCGGCGCTCGTCGCCTACCTGCGGAGAGTGCGGCACATCGGCGCGAGACGCGCGGCGGTGCTCTACGCGGCGCACGGCGCCGAGGTCCTCGACGCGATCGACGCCGACCCGCGACGGACGTTCGAGCGGGCCGGCCTGTCGCCGGCGCGGGCCGGCGAGGCCGCGCGCTCGTGGGACGCGCTGCGCGCGACACGCGCCTTGCACCTGCTGCTCGCGCCGCACGGGCTCGCGCACCTGGCGGCGCGGATCCACAAGCACTACGGCGACCGCGCGTACCGCGTCGTCGCCGAGCGGCCCTACGAGCTGACGGCGGTGTTCGGCGTCGGCTTCGCGACCGCGGACGCGATCGCGAAGGGCGTCGGCGTCCCGCCGGACTCGCCCGCGCGAGCGCGCGCCGCCGTGCTGCACGTGCTCGCCGAGGCCGAGCGCGACGGCTCGACGTGCCTGCCGGAGGGGGCGCTGCGCGCCGCCGCCGGCGAGCTGCTCGGCCTGTCCTCGCCGGAGGCGGAGCTGCTGCGGGCGATGGCTGACGCGGGCGACCTGGAGCTGGACGAGGAGTGGGTCTACCGCGCCGAGACGGCGGCGCTGGAGCGCGAGCTGGCGGAGCGGGTGCACGCGCTGCTGGCCGACGCGCCGTCGGAGCGGCTGCATCCGCCGGACGCACCGCCTGTCGACGCCGGGTTCGAGCCGGCCGCCGAGCAGTGGGCCGGCGTGCAGGGCGCCTTCGCGCACCGCTTCTCGCTCGTGACCGGCGGCCCCGGCACCGGCAAGACGGCGTCGATCCGCATGATCGGCGCGATCGCGGCGCAGCAGCGCGCGTCGCTGCTGCTCGTCGCGCCGACCGGTCGCGCCGCGCTGCGGATGCGCGAGGCGACCGGGCTGGACGCCTCGACGGTCCACGCGGCGCTCGGCTGGATCCCCGGCGAAGGCCCGACGCTCGACGAGGACGACCCGCTCAGATGCGACCTGCTCGTCGTCGACGAGACGTCGATGGCGAACCTCGAGCTGCTCGTGACGCTGCTGCGCGCGGTCGGGCCGGGGACGCACGTCGTGCTCGTCGGCGACGCCGACCAGCTCGCGCCGGTCGGCGCCGGCACGCCGTTCGCCGAGCTGGTCGCGAGTGGGCTCGTGCCGACCGCGCGCCTGCAGCACATCTTCCGCCAGGCGGCCGGCTCGATGATCGTGCAGGGCGCGCACGCGATCCGCGCCGGCCGCGCGCCGTCGTTCGCGCCGGCCGACGGCATGCGCCGGGACCTGTTCCTGATCGAGCGCGGCGACCCCGTCGCGGCGCGCGAGCAGATCGCCGGCCTCGTGAGCGAGCGGCTGCCCGCGCACTACGGCGTCGATCCCGTGAACGACGTGCAGGTGTTCGCGCCCGTCTACCGCGGCGAGCTGGGGATCGACGCGCTCAACGACGCGCTGCGGGCCGCGCTCAACCCGCACGGAACGCCGATCGGGAACGGACGGCTGCGGATCGGCGACAAGCTGATGCTCGTCGGGCGCAACCTGCACGAGCTGGGGATCATGAACGGCACGCTGCTGCGGCTGCTGGAGGCGCTGGAGCCCGACGACGAGGACGGCGGCGCCGGCGGCGTGCTCGTCGCGTCCGACGCCGGCGCGGTGATCGAGATCCCGACGGCGGAGGTCGGCAACCTGCGGCTCGCGTACGCCTGCTCGGTGCACCGCGGGCAGGGGATCGAGCTGCCGATCGCGATCGTCGTCGCGCATCCCGCCGCCGGCGGGCGCTTCCTGCGCCGCGAGATGCTCTACACGGCGATCACGCGGGCGCGCACCGCGACCGTCGTCGTCGGCACGGCCGCGATGGTCGCGCGCGCCGCCGCGACCGCCGACGTCGGACGACGCCACAGCCGCCTCGCGGTGCGGCTCGCGCGAGCCGATCGGTAGCCTTCGGCGCCGCGTGAACGCGCTGCAAGCCATCGTCGAGGGCGTCGTCCAGGGCCTCACCGAGTTCCTGCCGATCTCCTCCACCGCGCACCTGCGGATCGTGCCCGCGCTGCTCGGCTGGGACGACCCCGGGGCCGCGTTCACCGCCGTCGTGCAGCTGGGGACGATGGCGGCGGTCCTGCTGTACTTCCGCGCCGACCTGTGGAACATCGCGCGCGCGTGGCTGGGCGGCCTGCGGAATCCCGAGCAGCGCCGCACGCTCGACTCGCGCCT
>DASVFS010000097.1:0-5297 GCA_036379915.1 Conexibacter sp.
GGTTGTGCGTCTCCGAGGCGGACAGGAAGACGTTCACCTCGTGGATGCGGTCGCGGTGGGCGAGCGCGTTGTCGAGTCCGCGCTCGTTCGGCACGAGCACGCTCACGCTCACGTCCGCGGGCAGCTCGATCGCCTCCAGCACCGCGGCGGCGTCGTGCAGCTGCGGGATCACGTCCGCGCGCACGAAGCTCGTCACCTCGATGCGTCTGAGGCCGGTGCGGCCGAGCTGGTCGATCAGCCGCACCTTGTCGTAGGTGGGGATCACCTCCGGCTCGTTCTGGAAGCCGTCGCGCGGGCCGACCTCGCGGATGCGGACGGCGCGCGGCAAGCCGCGCCCGGGAGCGGACGCCGCGTGCGGATCGGCTGCGTCGCCCGCCATCGCGCTCACGCCCCCAAGGCCCGCGCGATCACCATCTGCTGCACCTCGTCGGTCCCCTCGCCGATCGTGAGGATCTTCGCGTCGCGGTAGAAGCGGCACACCGGGTACTCCTCGATGTAGCCGTAGCCGCCGTGGATCTGCACCGCCTCCTCGGCGCAGCGCACCGCAAGCCGGCCGGTCTTCAGCTTCGCCTGCGCGGCCGTCAGCGTGAAGCGCTCTCTGCGGTCCTTCAGCCGCGCGGCCTTGTAGACGAGCAGCCGCGCCGCCTCGATCTCCGTCGCCATGTCGGCGAGCTTGCCCTGGATCGCCTGGAACTTCGAGATCGACTGGCCGAACGCCTTGCGTTCCTTCGCGTACGCGAGCGCCTGGTCGAGCGCGCCCTGCGCGAGCCCGAGCCCCATCGCCGCGACGCCGATGCGGCCGATGTCGAGCACGTGCAGGAACTGCTTGAAGCCCCCGCCGCGCGGCCCGAGCAGGTTGCCCTCCGGCACGCGGCAGTCGGTGAACGTGAGCGGGCGCGTGTCGGACGCGTTCCAGCCCATCTTGCGGTAGGGCTCGCCCTGCTCGTAGCCGGGTGTGCCGTTGGGAACGATCAGGTTGGAGATCTCGTCGTCGCCGGTGCGGGCGGTGATGCAGACGACGCCGCTGATGTCGGTGCCCGCGTTCGTGATGAACTGCTTCGCGCCGTTGACGACCCACTCGCCGCCGTCGAGGGCCGCACGCGTCTTGACGTTGCCGGCGTCCGAGCCGGCCTCCGGCTCGGTCAGGCCGAACGCGCCCAGGATCTCGCCGGCGCACAGCCGTGGCAGCCACTCGTCTCTCTGCTCCGGCGTGCCGAACAGGTAGATCGGCTGCGTGCCGAGCGACGTGTGCGCGCACAGCGTGATCGCGACCGAGGAGTCGACGCGCGTCAGCTCCTCGACGGCGAGCGCGTACGCGAGCGTGTCGCCGCCGCCCCCGCCGACCTCCTGCGGGAACGGGATGCCCATCAGGTTCAGCGCGCCGAGCTGGCGCACGATCTCGTACGGGAAGCGCTTCTCGCGGTCCAGCTCCTCGGCGACGGGCGCGACCTCCTGCGTCGCGAAGTCGCGCACGGTGCGCTGGATCAGGCGGTGGTCGTCGGAGAGGTCGAAGTCCATGCACGCGAAGATACCGAATGAGCGTTCGAATTTCGAATGGTCGTTCGGTAGTGCGGTACGCTGAGCGTCGATGCCCGCCGCCTCGCCGCCGACCCGCCCCGCGCTGCGCGCCCGCTACGACCGCCGCCAGCAGGAGGTCGTCGCGACCGCCGCGCGCCTGTTCGCCGAGCGCGGCTACCAGGCGACCTCGATGCAGGACCTCACGCAGGCGACCGGCCTCGCCGCCGGCGGCCTCTACCACTACATCGGGAGCAAGGAGCGGCTGCTGTTCCGCATCTGCGACGAGCTGCTCGAGCCGCTGCTGGAGCGCGCGCGGGAGATCGTCGCGCGCGAGGCGCCCGCGACCGAGCACCTGCACGAGCTGCTGCGCGCGTGGCTCGCGCACGTCGCGGCGCACCGGGATCACATGGCCGTCTTCGCGCAGGAGCGCCACGCGATCGAACGCGAGTCGCAGTGGCGGGAGGTGCGCCGCCAGCGCAAGGCGTTCGAGAAGATCCTCGACGACGTGCTGGCACGAGCAGAGCAGGACGGGACGATGGCGTTCGCCGACCGCGGGCTGACGCTGCTCGCGCTGCTCGGGATGGTCAACCACACGGCGACGTGGCTGCGCCCGCGCGGGCGGCTGTCGGCCGAGCAGATCGCCGACGGCTACTGCGAGCTGTTGCTGAAGGGCGCGGCGGCGTGAGTGAGCCTCCCATCCTCTGGACGCCGTCGCCCGAGCGGATCGAGCGCGCCTGGCTGACCAGATACCAGCGCTGGCTCGAGCAGCGCCTCGGCCGCACGTTCGCCGGCTACGCCGAGCTGCAGCGCTGGTCGGTCGACGAGCTCGATGCCTTCTGGCGCTCGATCTGGGACTTCTTCGACGTGCAGGCCGACGGCTCGCCCGAGCGGGTGCTCGGCCGCCGCGGGATGCCGGGCGCCGAGTGGTTCCCCGACGTCGCGCTCAACTACGCCGAGCACGTCTTCCGCGACCGCGATCCGGACGCGGTCGCGATCCGCCACGCCTCCGAGCTGCGCCCGCCGGCGCAGATGACGTGGGGCGAGCTGCGCGCGCGCACCGCGCGCATCGCCGCCGGCCTGCGCGCGCACGGCGTGACGCGCGGCGACCGCGTCGTCGCCTACCTGCCGAACATCCCCGACGCGATCGCCGCGATGCTCGCGACCGCCGCGCTCGGCGCGACCTGGTCGAGCGCCGCCCCCGAGTTCGGCGCGCGCAGCGTGATCGACCGCTTCGCGCAGATCGAGCCGAAGGTGCTGCTGGCGGTCGACGGCTACCGCTACAACGGCCGCGACTTCGACCGCACGGAGCAGGTGCGCGAGATCGCCGCCGCCGTCGGCGGCCGGCTCGTGCGCTTCGGCCACCTCGACGGCTCCGGCTGGGAGGACGGGTTCCTAAGCGACGGCGGCGCGGCCGGAGCGAGCGCGGCGGCCGACCTCGCGTTCGAGCGCGTCCCCTTCGCGCACCCCCTCTGGGTCCTCTACTCCTCCGGCACGACCGGACTGCCGAAGGCGATCGTCCAGGGACACGGCGGCATCCTGCTCGAGCAGCTCAAGAAGCTGCACCTGCACCTCGACGCGCACGCCGACGACCGCGTCCTGTGGTTCACGACGACCGGCTGGATGATGTGGAACTTCCTGCTCGGCGTGCTGCTCACGCCCGCGTCGATCGTGCTGTACGACGGCTCGCCCGCGCATCCGGACATGGACGTGCTGTGGGATCTCGCAGCGCAGGCGGACGTCACGATCTTCGGCACCTCCGCCGGCTATCTCGCGCAGTGCATGAAGGACGGCGTCGAGCCGAGAACGGGCGGGCGCGACCTCAGCCGGCTGCACGCCGTCGGCTCGACCGGCTCGCCGCTCGCGCCCGAGGGCTTCCAGTGGGTCTCGGACCACCTCGGCGGCGACACGTGGCTGTTCTCCACCTCCGGCGGCACCGACGTCTGCACCGCCTTCGTCGGCGGCGTGCCCACGCTGCCCGTCCACCGCGGCGAGCTGCAGGCCGCGTCGCTGGGCTGCAAGGTCGAGGCGTGGGATCCCGACGGCAGACCGCTGGTCGGCGAGGTCGGCGAGCTGGTGATCACGGAGCCGATGCCGTCGATGCCCGTCGCGCTCTGGGGCGACGCGGACGGCACGAAGTACCACGACAGCTACTTCGACATGTTCCCCGGCATCTGGCGCCACGGCGACTGGATCGAGCTGACGGAGCGCGGCACCGCGATCATCAGCGGCCGCTCCGACGCGACGATCAACCGCGGCGGCGTGCGCATGGGCACGGCCGAGATCTACCGCGCCGTCCTCTCGCTCGACGAGCTGGTCGACGCGCTCGTCGTCGACGTCGACGGGTGGATGCCGCTGTTCGTCGTGCTGCGTCCCGGCGCGGCGCTCGACGACGACCTGACGAGGCGGATCGCGCAGCGCGTGCGCGAGGACTGCTCGCCCCGCCACGTCCCCAACGAGGTCCACGCCGTCCCCGAGATCCCGCGCACGCTGTCCGGCAAGGCGCTCGAGATCCCCGTCAAGCGGATCCTGCAGGGCGTCGACCCGGCCGAGGCGGCGAGCCGCGAGTCGCTCAGAAGTCCCCAGGCGCTCGACTGGTTCGCCGCCTTCGCAAGGCGATGACGGCTTCGAACGAGACGTTCGACATACCGGTCTGATCCGCGTCGTGCGTCTGCAGCGACGCCAGCGTCGGCGGGCTCTGTCGTGCACACGACACAGGGGATGTCGCCCGCGCGCACGACGCCGCGACGGCGCGCCCCGACGATGGACCCAGGCTCCAGTCCACCGTCTTCCCCGAAGGAGGGACCACCATGATCCGCACCGTTCGCCTCGTCTCCGCCGTCGCCGCGCTGGCCGCGCTCCTGCTCGTCCCGGCCGCGAGCCACGCGAAGACGTACACGTTCGGCACCCGGCTCGACCACGAGCCGTCCAACTCGGCTCCGGCGCACAACTGCCGCGAGGACGGCAGCGACGACCCGACGCCGCCGTGCACGCGCGTCGCGATCGACATGGGCGCCGCCGTCCCCGGCGGCCTCACCGCGCCGCGCGACGGCACGATCGTGAAGTTCCGCGTGCGCGCCGGCGCGCCCGGCGACCTCACCTTCCGCCTCGTGCGGCTGCGCAACCTCGGCTACGACCCGTCGCTCGGCGACTTCGCCGGCTTCGGCAGGGGCGCCGGCACCGGCCCGACGGTCCACGTCGAGGGCCGCGGCTTCGACGAGACGAACGCGGTCGAGGAGTTCCCGGCGCACCTGAAGGTCCGCAAGGGCGACTACCTCGGCATCGACTCGTCCGCCACCTCGGTCCTCTACTGCTCCGGCGGCGGCAACAACCAGCTGATCTTCTCGCCGACGCTCGGCAGCGCGTTCGCGATCAGCACGCAGACCGAGGGCTGCGACCTGCTCGTGCAGGCCGTCATGAAGCCGGCGCCGAGACGCCACCGCCGCTAGCGAGCGGCGAGGCGGCGCAACGCCAGGCCCGCCAGCAGCATGGCGAGCCCGGCGAGCGCGCGGGCGAGCGCGTCCATCCCGGTGTTCGGCAGGGTGGGCGCGCTCGCCGCCGGCGCGGCGGCGGCCGGCGCGGGCGCAGGCGCAGGCGCGGCGGTCGTGGACGCCACCACCGTCACCGTCCCGTGCATCGAGGGATGGATCGTGCAGTGGTAGGCGAACGTGCCGGCGCTCGTGAACGCGTGCGAGCCGCTGCGGCCCTGGGCGAGCGTGCCGGTGTCGAACGAGCCGTCGTCCGCGGTGGCCGTGTGCGATGCCGCGTCCGCGTTCGTCCAG
>DASVFS010000098.1:0-4386 GCA_036379915.1 Conexibacter sp.
GACGCGCGGTTGCAGCGCGACGAGATCGAGCGCGGGATCGCGAGCCTCGAGGCGCTCGCCGGCGAGCGCCCGCAGGGCTACCGCTCGCCGTGGTGGGAGCTGACGCAGACGACGTACGACCTGCTGTGCGAGCACGGCTTCGCGTACGACAGCAGCTGCATGGAGGACGACCGGCCGCATCGCTACCGGCACGCGAGCGGCGACCTGCTGGAGTTCCCGGTGCACTGGTGCCTCGACGACTGGCCGTACTACAGCTGGTCCGGCGAGCAAGGCGGCAACCTGTTCGCGCCGTCGACGCCGACGGAGGTCTGGACGCAGGAGCTGCAGCGTGCACGCGCCGAGCGCGGTCATGCGACGTACACGCTGCACCCGGAGGTGACCGGGCGGGGGAACCGCCTCGCCGCGCTCGAGTCGCTGATCCGTGCGGCCCGCGACGCGTCGGACGTCGCCTTCGTCACGCACGGCGAGCTGGCGCGCCTGCTCAGCCCGCCAGCGCCGCGGCGGTGAAGCACGCGAAGGCGCCGACCGTGACGAGCGCCGGCCCGTAGAACCAGTAGCGGACCGCGATGACGAAGTAGACAGCGGGGAAGGCGATCGTCAGCGGCTGGAGCCCGCCGATCCGCTCGACGAGCGTGTAGTCGTCGACGGCGATCAGCAGGCACACCAGTCCGAACGTGAAGACGCCGAGACCGTGGCTGGCGTTGAAGCCGAGCCACAACCGCCACATCGTCGGCGTGACGTCGTCCCCGCCCGGGAAGAGGCGCCGGAAGCGGAAGCCGGTGCGCTCCATCGCCGACCGGACGGAGTCGTCGATCGGCGTGAACAACGTCGGGCGGACCATGTCGAGGAGCGTGACCAATGCGTGCCCGCCCCCGGCGGCCATGAGGATTGCGGTGCCCGCGATGAACCACGTCTTCGCCATGCGTGGCCGCCGACCCTACCGTCGCCGGAGCCCGCGACTCGCCGATCGACTTCGGGCCAGGCGCTCTCGTGAACGACGTCCCACGCGTCAGCCGAGCGACTCCCGGTGCGCGCGGCGCCGCCTGGCGACCCACAGCCGGTCGGCGCCGGCCCACGCGAGGAAGCAGAGTCCGCCGACCGTTCCGGTGACGGTCAGCAGCACCCCTGCGGCTGCGGCCGCCGCCACGCCGTCTCTGCCGAGGATCAGCACCGCGGCCGCCGCGCCGACGCTCGGACCGACCGGCAGCTGACCGAGCGTCACGACCGCGATCAGGACGGCGATCGCGTCGAAGAACGACGCATCGACGCCGACCGCGTGCAGCAGCAGCCAGTTGCGGAAGATCTGCGCGAAGACGGCGACCAGCACGAACGCGACCACGCGACTGCCGTGGTTCAGTCTGCGCAGCACCGCGAGGCCTCTCCACAGCTCGCGGCCCTTGTTGAGGGCGAGGTGGCGCAGACCGGCGCTGGCCGCCCCGATCACGGCGAGGGCGACGATCGGCAGCCACCACGGCAGCCCGAGCGGCACGACCAGCGTGAACGACGTCAGCGCGGCCAGCGTCGCCTCGATCGCGAGGATCGGGAACTCCGCGGCGACCAGGGTCGGCACCTGCGGGCTGACCGTCGGAGAGGAGCGGCGCAGCGCGCCGATGCGCACGGCCACCGCCATCTGTGCGTTCAGCAGGCCGCCGAGCACGCCCATGGCCGAGGCGCGGTAGAGCACGCGGCGCTCGACCGTCCCGCCCGCCGCCTCGATGCTCAGGTGCCACGCCTCGCTGCGGGTGAGGAGCGCCAGGATCTGCAGCAGCACGACGACGGCGAGGACCCACGCGGCGGCGTCGCCGAGCGCGGCCGCGAACTCCTCGCGCCGCCCGGCGAGCACGAACACGAGGATCGCCGCGGTGACGAGCGAGCCGACGACCGTCAGCAGCGTTCGCCGGCGGCGCGCGAAGCGGCGGAGGCGAGCCGTCAGTGCAGCGGGCCGGCGTGGTTGGGAGCCCATCGAACACGACGGTACAAGGCGTCCGGGGGCATCCGGCCGCCGCGGGCCGGCGGCTCGCTGGCCACGCCGCCGCTGCGCGGAGCCGCCGGCGGCGCGACCCGCAGACGAGCCGTGCTCGTGGCGAAGACGCTCAAAGGACGATCGGGCGGGCGTGACGCCGGAGCGCTCGCCCGTCGTTCACGGACCTGAGGTCGGAATGCGAAGGGAGCGGGGGACGGCCGTTGTGCGGACCGGCAAGGGGGGTGGCCGGCTCGCGCGCCGTCACCCGCTCCCTTCGCTGGGGGAAAGCTGTGGTCGGACGTTCCAGCGCGCGGTCGGCGCCGGTCAGCGTGAGCATCCGCGTCACGGGAGCGGTCAGATGGACGATCTCGAACGTCCCCGCTGCGGCGCGGGCATGCTCCGCCGCGGCGAGCAGGATGCGGACGCCGCCCATGTCGATGAAGGTCGTCCCTTGCAGGTCGAGCACGACGTCCCGTGCGTCGGCTTGTGCCGCGCGCAGGGCGTCGGTCAGCCGTGGTGCGCGACATCGGCGAGCGCGTCGGGATCACCGAACGGGCTGCGCATCGCATCGTCGCCTGCTCGCGCCGTCCTGAGCCCGGGGCGCCTGCTGCTACGGTGGGGTGGTCGGTCGCTTCGTCGCGATCGTGCGTTCGCCCGGTCCTCCTTGACCTCTCTGCCTCGCGATCGCAGCCCTTGAGAGGCTCGCGAGGAGCGCCGTGAACGTCGCCATGCTGGCACCGCCCTGGATCGCGGTGCCGCCACCGGGGTACGGAGGCGTCGAGTCGGTCGTCAGCGTCCTCACCGAGGCGCTCGTCAGGCGGGGGATCGAGGTGACGCTCTTCTGCGCTCCCGGCTCCAGCTCGAGCGCGGACGTCGTGCCGCTGCTCGCGGAGTCCCATCCGGACGAGATCGAGCGCGCGCTCTACGAGGCCGACCACGTCGCGCGCGCGTTCGACGAGATCGAGGCCGCGATGCCGAGCTTCGACGTCGTCCACGACCACTGCGGCTTCACGGCGCTGGCGATGGCGGACCGGATCGCGACGCCGGTCGTGCACACGCTGCACGGGCAGTTCACCGCCTCCACGGCCGCCTTCTACGCCCGCCACGGCCACAAGGCGACGATCGTCCCGATCAGCCGCGCGCAGCGTGCGTCGGCGCCGGCGGGGCTTTCCACGACGGATGAGATCCCCAACCCGATCGACGTGGGAGCCTGGCCGCTGCGCGAGCAGAAGGACGACTACCTGCTGTGGGTCGGGCGGATCACCGCCGACAAGGGCCCGCACCGTGCGATCGCCGCGGCCCGCGCTGCGGGCGTCCCGCTCGTGTTGGCGGGCGTCGTCCAGCCCGGTGAGCGGCCCTTCTTCGAGCGCGAGATCGCGCCGCATCTCGACGGCGCGCGCGTGCGCTTCGCCGGTGAGGTCGGCGGGGCGGCCAAGCGCTCCCTGTTCGCCGGAGCGCGCGCGCTGCTGATGCCGATCCGCTGGCGCGAGCCGTTCGGGATGGTGATGGTCGAGGCGCTCAGCTGCGGGACCCCCGTGATCGCCTTTCCGGAGGGCGCGGCCGCCGAGCTCGTCGTCGACGGGACGACCGGGTTCCTCGTCGACGACGAGAGCGCCATGGCCGCGGCGGTCGGCCGGCTGCCGGAGATCGCCGCGCGCGACTGCCGCGCCTGGGTCGCACGGCACTGCGACGTCGACGTGGTCGCCGCCGCCTACGAGCGGACCTACCGGTCGGCGATGCGGCTCGACGCCGCGGGGAGCGCTGTCGCGCTTGTCTGAGCGCACGCTCAGCGTCCTCGACGGCAGCACGTTCCTCGTCGGCGATCGCCGCGGGGACATGCGCGCCGAGGAGGGGCGCGAGCACGGCTTCTTCTCGGAGGACACGCGCTTCGTCTCGCGCTGGGTCCTGCGCGTCGACGCGGCCCCGCTGCAGCTGCTCGGGCTCGACCAGGACGCGCACTACGCCGCCCGCTTCTTCCTCGCCCCGGGCGTGAGCCCCGACGACGCCGCTCCCTATTCCGTCATGCGGCGGCGCCTCGTCGACCACGTGTGGATGGAGGAGGTCACCGTCACCAACCACCGCCACACCATCAGCGACCTGGCCGTGACGCTGGAGCTCGACGCCGACTTCGCCGACCTGTTCGAGGTCAAGGAAGGCGTCGTGGCGGCACGCGAGGTCGTCTTCCACCACGACGACCGCACGCTCGTGCTCGCCTACGAGAACGGGAGCTTCCAACGCTCGATCGTGGTGACCGCGAGCCGCGCTGCGACCATCACCCGCGAAGGCTTCGGGTACGCGTTGCGGCTCGCGCCCGGCGAGCGGTGGTGTACGACGTTCACCGCCACGCCGCATGCCGCACAGCCCGGGGCGACGTTCCCGCGGCGCGACGTGCGGGCCGGGCTGGACGAGCTCAGCCGGCGCAA
>DASVFS010000099.1:0-10751 GCA_036379915.1 Conexibacter sp.
TGGAAGGCCGGCACGGACGCGAACGGCGTGTGGATGGCCGCCTACGCCGCGCCCGCGTACGCCGGCCGTCCGCTGCCGATCGCGGCGGTCCCGCGGACCACGCGGCAGGCTTCGCCGGCGCAGCCGCTCGCGCCGCCGCGCGACAGCGCGCGCGAGCGCGACCGCTTCGCCGGCGCCGGCGGCCTCGGCCACGCGGGCGACGGCGTCGCGGTCGCGGGCGGCGGCGGCCACGGCGCTCCGCTGTTCAGCCGTCCGCAGCCGCAGAGTCGCGGGCGCCGGGCGGGCGAGGTGCGGGATCCGGCCGGTCCACGCCGCGACGCGCAGCACGCCGGCGCGCGCAGCTCGGTCGCGGCCGGCCGCGCCGCCGCCGGCGAGCGGACCGCCGCGCGCGGCGGCGCGGCGGGCGACGGCCGCGTCCGCGTGAGCGGTCTCGTCCTCGGCGACGGCCGGCATGCTGCGATCGCCCCCGGTCTCAGCGCCGCACGCGCCGGCGGCCGCGCGCCCGGGTCTGCGCTTCCGCTCGCGCTGACCGCCGCGCTCGCGCTGTGCGGAGTGCTCGGCGCCGCGCACGAGGCGCGCCGCCCGCCGCTCGCGCGGCCCACGGGGGAGGCGCCCGCATGAGCGGCGACCGCCTCGGCGACGCGCTCGCGCAGATCGCCTCCGCGCTCCAGCTCCCGGTGCTGCTCGCAGCCGTGCTCGTGCTGCTGACGTGCGCGCTCGAGCTCGGCCGCTTCGCCGCCGAGGCGACCCGGCGCCGGCAGGCGCGCCGCGCCGCCGCGACGCTGCGCGAGCTTGCCCGCCGCGCGGTCGACGAGCCGGCCGCCGGAACCGAACTCGCGCGGCGTGCCCCGAGCGCGTTCGCCGCGCGGGCGCTCCTGCAGCTCGCCGCCGCGCGCGCCGCCGGCCGCCCGCGTGCGGCCGAGCACGCGCTCGAGGACTTCGAGCTGGCGGCGCAGCGGCGGCTCGACCGCACGCGCCTGCTCGTGCGCGCCGGTCCCGCGATCGGCCTGATGGGGACGCTGATCCCGCTCGCGCCCGGCCTCGCCGCGCTCGGCCGCGGCGACATGGCGCGACTCGCGGCCGATCTGCGCGTCGCGTTCGCGGCGACCGTCGTCGGTCTGCTCGCGGGCACGCTCGCGTTCGCGCTGACGCTCGCGCGCACGCGCATGTACGGCGAGGACCTCAACGCGCTCGAGCGCGCGGCCGAGCAGGTCGTCGACCGCGCGCTCGCCGACGCCGCGTCCGCGCGTGACGCCGCGTCGCCGGAGCCCGCCCGATGAGGCGCACCGGTCTCGGCCGCCACGGAGGACTCGACGACGCGGCCGGCGACCCGCTCGACGGCCTCGTGAACCTGTTCGACCTGGGGATCGTGCTCGCGGTCGCGTTCCTCGTCGCCGGCCTCGGCCTCACGCGCGACGCCGGTCGCGAGGGTCCCGCCCGCGAGCGCCCGGCGCCGCGCGCGCAGCCGCGCCCCACCACAGTCCCGCTCCCCGCGCCCGCCGCCGACGCACCCCGCGCCGGCGGCCGCGGCGAGGCCGTCGGCCAGGTCTACCGCCTGCCCGACGGCCGCCTCGTGCTCGTGCGCTCCGGGCGCTGACCGGCCGAGCTCAGCGCACCGCGCCGAGCCAGCGCCGCTCCTTCGAGAGCATCACCGGCGTCGCGAGCGCGCCGCCGAGGCGACGGTGGATCCGCTGCAGGCGCGAGCGGTCGCCGGCCGGCAGCAGGTTCGCCAGCTGGCGGTACTCGCGCGAGGCGCCGCTCGTGCGGAAGACCTCCGCGACGGTGCGCAGCAGGTCGCCCGGCTCGGACACGGTCGTCGCGACGAGCTGGTCGCCCTCGTGGACGATCCGCAGCTCGGCCGGATAGCGGCGCGGCGGGGGCGGCACCGGCAGGCCGTCGGCGATCGCCGCCGCGATCGCCTCGGCCAGCTCCACGCGCGTGGCGGCGAGCGAGCGCGAGCGCGCACGCGCGCGCCCGAAGCCGACCTTGTTCTCGACCAGCTGGGCGCCGCCCAGCTCGCCGTCGTCGAGCTCCTCGAGCATCCAGCGGTCGCCGCTCGCGACGAGCACCGGGATCCCCTCGGCGGCGAGCCCCTGCGCGTAGACGCGCACCTCGCTGAGCGACTCGCCGTCCAGCAGTACCTCCATCTCCCACACGAACGTGTGGGAGCAGAAGCCGCGCACGCTCGGCGTGCTGGCGTGGTGGCCGAGCAGCAGCACTGCGTCGAGCGGGCCGCCGGCGGCCGTCGTGAACGACGGATCGTCCGCGACGAGCGCGAGGTCGGCGATCGGCCGCACCTCGACGTCCGCCGGCATCCGCTCGCGCTCGATGTTCGTGCCGACCATGTGCCAGTCGCCGACGACGATCCGCTCGACGCCGCCGGCGCGCAGCGCGTCGATCGCGACGAGCACCTCGTCCGTCATCAGCCGCCGCCCGCGCGCGTACGCGCCCGGGTGCGCGGGGAGGCAGTCGCCGGCCTCGTCGATGCCGGCGATCCCCTCCATGTCGGCGGCGATCAGCACGTTCACGCGAGCCACCGTAGCCGTCGCGCGGCGCGTGCGCGCCACCCGGCGCCCGTCACCAGATCACGTCGACGCCATAGTCCGCGATCCGCGGATCGGCGCTGACGAGGGCGTGATCCTCGAGTGCGGCCTGCGCGACGAGCAGGCGGTCGAACGGGTCGCGGTGATGCCATCGAAGGTGCTCGACCTGCTGGGCGTGCGCGGAGGTCACGGGCAGCGGATCGAAGTCCAGCCGCGCGAGCGCCCGTGCCCAATCCGGCTCGATCTCCAGCTTGCCGAGGGAGCGCTTGATTGCGATCTCCCACACGCTGACCGCGCTGACGGAGATCGTGTTGCGCGCGTCGAGCAGCGCTCTCACCGCTCTCGCGGAAACGGCCTTGCGGTCGTTGAGCAACAGCCACACGACGACGTTGGTGTCGAGCAGCAGCCGCTTCACGCGTATCCGGCGAAGTCGTCTGGCAGCTCGTCGAACTCCGGCCCGATCGACCCTCTCAGATCGCCCCAGATCTGACGCTCGCCGTGCTTGGCCGGTGCGCGCACGAGCATCGCCACCGGCTCGCGCCCGCGGCGGATCGTGATCGACTCGCCGGCCTCCACACGACGCAACAGTCGCGACAGCTGGGTCTTCGCCTCTTGAACGGTGACCTCCATGCGCAGAAGTCTACACACGTGGTCGACCAACTTGACCTGGTCAATACGCCTGTGGGATACGGCCGCGTCCGGGTAGCGTGCGTCTCACATGCCGAGAGGACTGTCCGAGTACCGCCGCAAGCGGAGATTCGACGCGACGCCCGAGCCGAGCGGCGACGGCGCCGCACCCGCCGCCGAGCAGGGCGGCCGCTTCGTCGTGCACGAGCACCACGCGCGCCGCCTGCACTGGGACCTGCGTCTGGAGCGCGACGGCGTGCTCGTCTCGTGGGCGATCCCGAACGGCATCCCGGACGACCCGAGACGCAACCGCAAGGCGGTCCACGTCGAGGACCACCCGCTCGAGTACCTCGACTTCAAGGGGACGATCCCGCAGGGCAGCTACGGCGCCGGCGAGATCATGATCTGGGACAGCGGCACGTACACGTGCGAGAAGTGGCTGCCGAGAAGAGTGATCGTCGCCTTCGACGGCGAGCGGCTGAGAGGCCGCTACGCGCTCTTCCAGGCCGGCAGAACCGGCAAGGATTGGATGATCCACCGCATGGACCCGCCGCGCGACGCCGCCGCGACCGAGCTGCCCGAGCAGGTCGAGCCGATGCTGGCGCGGCTCTCGACGATGCCGGGCGACGAGGCCGGCTGGGCCTTCGAGGTCAAGTGGGACGGCATCCGCGCGATCGCGCACTCGCAGCCCGGGCGCATCAGATTCGTCACCCGCAACGGCAACGACGTCTCCGCCGCCTATCCCGAGCTGCGCCCGCTCAACCGCGCGCTCGGCTCGCGCTCCGCGATCCTCGACGGCGAGATCGTCGCGTTCGACGAGCACGGCAGGCCGAGTTTCCAGGCGCTGCAGCCGCGCATCCACCTGCGCGGCGAGGCGGCCGTCAGACGGCGCGCCGCCGAGACGCCGGTCACGTACGCGATCTTCGACCTGCTCTGGCTCGACGGCCACTCGCTGATGGACCTCCCCTACACCGAGCGACGCAGACGCCTCGCCGAGCTCCGGCTCGACGGGGACCACTGGCGCGTGCCGGCGCACCACGAGGGGCGAGGCTCGGCGCTGCTCGCGGCCGTCGCCGAGCAGGGACTCGAGGGCGTCGTCGCGAAGCGGCTCGACTCGCGCTACGCGCCGGGCCGGCGCGACGGCGCGTGGCTGAAGATCAAGACCTCGCAGCGGCAGGAGCTCGTGATCGGCGGCTGGACGGAGGGCAGAAGAGCGCGCCGGAACCGCCTCGGCGCGCTCGAGCTGGGCGTGCACGATCCGCAGACGGGCGAGCTGCGGTACGCCGGCAAGGTCGGCACCGGCTTCGACGAGGCCGAGCTGGATCGCCTCGCGCGGCTGCTGAGACCGCTCGCGCGCAGAAGATCCCCGTTCAGCGGACGCCAGCCGGCGCGCGGCGCGCACTTCGTCGAGCCGCGGCTCGTCGCCGAGATCGAGTTCGGCGAGTGGACGAGAGACGGCCGTCTGCGCCACCCGCGCTACAAGGGCCTGCGCGACGACAAGCCGGCGGACGCGGTCGTGCGCGAGCGCGTGCAGCCGCCGCCGGCGCCGACCGAGCGCCGAGTGCTCGGCGGCGTCGAGCTGGAGGTCGACGGCCGCACGGTCAGACTCAGCAACCCCGACAAGGTCCTCTATCCGCAGGCCGGCTTCACAAAGCGCGACCTCGTCGACTACTACGAGGCGATCGCGCCGGTGCTGCTGCCGCACCTGCGCGACCGCCCGCTCACGCTCAAGCGCTATCCCGACGGCGTCGACGGCAAGCACTTCTACGAGAAGCAGTCACCGAGACACCGTCCGGAGTGGGTGCAGACGGTGACCGTCTACAGCCGTCACAGCAGACGCGACATCCAGTACACGCTCTGCCAGGACCTGCCGACGCTCGTGTGGCTCGCGAACCTCGCGGACGTCGAGCTGCACCCGTCGCTCTCGCGGGCGGACGAGATCGAGCGGCCGACGACGCTCGCGTTCGACCTCGACCCCGGCCCGCCGGCGACGATCGTCGAGTGCTGCGAGGTCGCGCTGGCGCTGCGCGCGATGTTCGAGCAGCTCGGGCTGCGGGCGTTCGCGAAGACGTCGGGGTCGAAGGGCATGCAGATCTACGTCCCGCTCAACGACCCGGACGTGCGCTACGAGACGACGAAGCCGTTCGCCCATGCGGTCGCGGTGCTGTTCGAGCAGCAGCACCCGGACCTCGTCGTCTCCGACATGAGGAGAAAGGGCGGCGAGCGCGCGGGCAAGGTGCTGATCGACTGGTCGCAGAACGACGAGCACAAGACGACCGTGTCCGTCTACTCGCTGCGCGCGAAGGAGCGCCCGACCGTGTCGACGCCGGTCGCGTGGGACGAGGTGGAGGCCTGTCGCGAGGCCGGCGACGCCGCGCTGCTGCGCTTCGAGCACGACGCGGTCGTGCAGCGCGCCGCCGACCACGGCGACCTGTTCGCCGACGTGCTGTCGCTCGCGCAGCGGCTGCCGCGGCTGAGAGGGCTCTAGCGCGAGAGCCCTCTCATCGGCGGCAGGGCGTCAGACGGTGCGGCGCGACCCGCCGAAGAAGAACGCGGCGAGCGCGAGGATCGCGAGGACGAACAGGATCGGGTGGACGACGACGCCACCGGCGATCGCGATGACCAGCAGGATGATCCCGAGCAGCAGCCAAAGCATCTTCCGACTCCTTCCGACTGGGCGGAGGTCCCCGCCGCGTTGCGTGTGAGCGGAGGACTACCCGGCCTGCGGCGGTGCCACGCGCTCTATCGCCCGGTCCAGCGCGGCGCCCGCTTCTCCGCGAACGCGATCGAGCCCTCGCGTGCGTCCGCGGACGCTCTGACCGGGTCGCTGATCTCGGCCTGGCGCTCCCAGGCGGCGTCGGCCGGCCACGACGGCGCCTCGACCAGGATCCGCTTCGAGGCGGCGAGCGCGAGCGGGCCGTTCGCGGCGATCGCCGCCGCCAGCTCGAGCGCGGCGTCGACCGCGCCGCCCGGCTCCGCCAGCCGGCTCACGAGCCCGACCTCGGCCATCCGCTCGGCGTCCACCAGCTCGCCCGTGAGCGCCAGCTCCATCGCGAGGTGGTAGGGGATCCGCTGCGGCAGCCGCAGCAGCGCGCCGCCGGCCGCGACGAGCCCGCGCTTCACCTCGGGGATCCCGAAGCGCGCCCCGTGCGCCGCGACGATCAGGTCGCAGGCGAGCGCGATCTCGAATCCGCCGGCGACCGCGAAGCCCTCGACCGCGGCGATCAGCGGCTTCGCCGGCGGCCGTCGCACGATCCCCGCGAACCCGCGCCCCTCGACCACCGGCCGCTCGCCGGCGACGAACGCCTTCAGGTCCATCCCCGCGCAGAAGCCCTTGCCGGCGCCGGTCAGCACGCCGGCGCGCAGCGCGTCGTCCGCGTCGAGGCGATCGAGCGCCGCCGCGACGCCCTCCGCCACCGCGCGGTTCACCGCGTTGCGCTGCTCGGGGCGGTTGAGCGTGACGAGCAGGACGGCGTCGCGCACCTCCGTCAGGACGGCTTCGTCGGACATCCGCGGAACCCTACCTTCGAACCTTCCAATCACTGTTCAGTGACGTGAACGGTTGCGTTCGGGTGGTCAAGTGGAATAGCGTCCCCTTACCGTTACTTCGAGCGACGGACGGGGGCCGGGTGGGAGTGAGGATGAGGTCGGCTGTGAACTGGGCGGTGCTCGGTCTGGTGATCGAGCGTCCCAGCTACGGCTACGAGCTGTTCCAGCGTCTCGAACGCCGGTACGGCGGCGTGCTCGACCCGCCGATCTCGCAGATATACGCCGCGCTCAACGCGCTCGAGCGCGCCGAGCTGATCGAGCCGCTGCCCGCGGAAGAGCGCCCGCTCGTGCTCGACGACGGCCTGCGGCCGGCCGCGAAGCGCCAGCCGAAGGTCCATTACCGCGCCACCGCCAGCGGGGCGCGCGCCTTCCGCGAATGGGTCGCCGAGCAGATGCGCGAGGACCCGCGGCACGTCGAGCTGCTGCGGCGGATCGCCGGGACCGCCGCCGCCGGCCTCGACCGCACTGGCACGATGCGCTCGCTCGTCGACGCCTACGAGCGGGCCTGCGTCGAGGAGGCGAGCCTGCTGCCGCTCCCGCCGGCGCGCGACGCGGCCACGCCGGCGGCCGCCGCCGGCGAGCTGGTCGAGCGGCTCGTGCTCGCGGCGCGGCGCGGCCTGCTCGACGCCCACTTCGCCTGGATCGCCTACGCACGCAAGGAGATCGAGGCGTTCGAGCGCACGCGCGCGGGGACGATCGATGAGCCTGCTGACGCTTGAGCGGATCAGCAAGCGCTACCGCCGCGGCCGCCGCGAGGTGACCGCGCTCGACGACGTCTCGCTGGCGATCGCGCCGGGCGAGCTGGTCGCGATCTGGGGCGTGCCGCGCTCCGGCCGCACGACGCTGCTGCGGATCGCCGCCGGGCTCGAGCAGCCCGACGCCGGCGACGTGCGCTTCCGCGGCGAGGCGCTCCCGGCCGGTCACGCCGACGGGCTCCCCGTCGGGATCGGCTACGTGGAGGTCGGGCTCGCGAGCGTCGAGGGCGAGTCGATCCTCGACCACGTCGCGATGCCGCTGCTCGCACGCGGCGCCGCGCCCGAGACGGCGCGCGCCCGCGCGCTGCTGCAGCTCGAGCGCGTCGGCGCGGCCGCCTGCGCGCAGCTGCAGCCGCGCGAGCTCGACCCGACCGAGCGCGTGCGCGTCGCGCTTGCGCAGGCGCTCTCGACCGGACCGCAGCTGCTGCTCGTCGACGACCCGACACGCCACGTCGACCTGCTCGAGCGCGAGGCGGTGCTGCTGCTCGTGCGCTCGATCGCCGACGGCGACGTCGCCGTGCTGATGACGACCGGCGAAGCGATGGGCGTCTCCGGCGTCGACCGCGCGCTGACGATCAGCGGCGGCGTGCTGCGCGCCGAGGTGAGCAGCGAGCCGGCGAAGGTCGTCTCGCTGCACGAGCGGCGCTGACGTCGGCGCCCGCTCACCGATGCGCGAGCCGGCGCCGCAGGCGCAGCAGCGCGAGCAGCGGCCCGACGGGCCCCTCCACGCCGACGCGCGCGGCGTGTCCCGCCCGCTGCGCGACGATGTCGTCCGCGCCGTGATGCGACAGGTTGGTCGCGATCATGCCGGCGAGGATCACGACGTGCCCGGCCGAGGCGCGCAGCAGCCGGACGTCGCGCGCGGCGTGCTCGGCGAAGGCGGCCGTCGCGGCCGCCGCGGCCGCCGGCGAGGCGTAGTGCGCCGCGTAGCTGAGCGTCCCGGCGGCGGCGTCCTCGTCGCGGTCCACGAGGCTTTCGAGGATCCCGAGCAGGCCGGCGATCCACGGGAAGTAGGCCGCTTCGACGCGCGCGGCCTCGGCGGCGGTCGCGTCGGGATGGCTCGCGAGCGCGCACAGCGCGTAGATGCCGAGCGGCGCGGCGGCGGCGCTCGCCGCCTCCCACCATCGGAGCCCGAGCGGCGTGCCCAACGCCGCGGCCCACAGCATCAGCGGCGCCATGTCCCCCATCAGGGTGCCGCCGTGGTTGAGGCTCTGCGCCTCGCCGGCGCGCTCCGCGGCGTGCCGCAGCGCCGCTGCGACCAGCGGGAACGCCGGCAGCGTGATCAGCACGCCGCGGCAGACGGCGACGAGCTCGTCGAGGTAGCCGCCGTCGCCGGGGGCTCGCGGAATCGCGCCTGCGGGCGCCGTCGGGTCGAGCGCGGCCGTGAAGGCGCGGGCCAGCCGGCGGTTGTTCGCCAGCGGATCCGCCCCGGGTAGCTCGCCGAGCCCGTCGATCAGGTCGTACATGACCTCGAAGGCGACGCACAGCCGCACGATCGCCGCGCGCTCGGACGCGACCGCCAGCAACGCGAACGCGGCGACGCCCTCGGCGCAGCGGCCCTCGTCGCGCAGCTTCGCGAGCGCGAGCGCTTGCAGCTGGGGGTCGGGGATCAGGCGCGCGCGCGACTCCCAGTGCTGCAGCTCGCTGCGTGCCCGCGGGAACACGCGCAACCAGTAGATGCTCAGCAGGAGGGTGGAGCGGATGGCTCCATGTCGGCGGCGGGTCTCCATCGGTCTCGCGATGTGGCGGCATCGCGACGGCCGTCAGGGTTGGAAGCCCAACCCTGGGGGGACCCGCGTCGCGAGGTACCCCGGCACGGCGACGAACGCGATCGCGGCGAGGATCACCGGGCCGGCGCTCGCGAGCGTCACGTCGAGCTGCAGCGAGAACGGTGCCGGGAAGCCGGTCGTCAGCTCGAGCCAGCGGTCGGTCAGCAGGTGGCCGATGACGCCGGCGACCGCCCCCAAGCCGGCGCCGAGGCCCACGACGGTGAGCGCCTCCAGCAACAGGACGTGCCGCAGCTGGCGCTCTCTGAAGCCCTGCACCTTGTAGGCGGCGAGCCGCCGCCGGCGGTGCCAGATCGACGCCGACAGGGCGGCCGACAGCGCGAGCGCGGCCGACACCAGCATGAGCGTCGAGATCTGCGACAGGCGTCCCAGTCCCTCCAGCAGCACGCCGCGGAACTCGCGGTCGAGCTCGCTCGCGGTCTGGATGTCATAGCCGCGGTCGCGGCCCAGCACGTGTTCGACGGCACGGCGCCCGGCGAGCGGCGTGATCCCCGGACGCGCGTCGATCTCGAGCGCCGACGGCGCCGTCGAGCCCCACGCACGCCGGTAGTCGGCGGTGTTGACGATCAGCGCGCCCGGACCCCAGCTGAGGTTCGTCGTGATCGCCGCCACGCGGAAGCGCTGCGGACCACTCGGCGTCGGCAACGTGAACGCCTCGCCGAGGCCGACGTCGTAGCGCTTGGCGAGCGCCGTCGAGAGCGCGACCCAACCGCTGGCGTGCAGCCGTGCGTCCGCCTGCTGCAGCCGCCCCTGAAGCAGCTGGCTCGCGGGGACGATGCGGCGGTCGCCGCGCGGGCGGGCGATCACCCACACGCGGCGGTCGCCGACGTCGTACATGCCGCCCTGGTAGAGCCGGACCGACGCGATCGCGGGGTTTCGCCGCAGGCGCGCGAGCACGGCCGGCTCGATCTGGAAGCTGTCGGTCGTGAGGCTGCGGCCGGCGCTCGTGACCCACACGTCGGCGGTCGCGAGGTGGTCGGCGTAGCCGGCGAACAGCCCGTCGATCAGGTCGTCGCGCGCGCCGCGCAGGGTGATCGTCCCGAACACGGCGATCGCCGCGATCGCAGCGACCGCGACCGAGCGGGTCATCGTCGAGCGCGCGCCGATCAGCGCCACCACGAGCATGTTGCGCTGGAGCTTGCGCGCGAGCGCGTCCATCCAGCGCATGAAGACGACGAACGCCGTCGGGACGGCGCACAGCAGCGCGCCGGCGAGCGCCGCGACGGCGCCCATCGTCGCGACGGGCACGGCGATCGCCAGCACCGCCGCGAGCGCCGCCAGCGCTCCGGCGGCGGCCAGCAGGCGCATCCGCAGGCCGCGGTCGAAGCTCTCGCCGACGTCCCCGTGCTCCTGGTAGACGGCGTCGATCGAGCGCTTCCCGTGCAGGTCGGCGAACGAGCGCGACGCGGCCAGCACCGACGCGAGCACGCCGGCCGCGACCGCGATCAGCACGGCGCTCAGCGGCACGATCCGCTGCGTGCCGATCGGGA
>DASVFS010000100.1:0-2820 GCA_036379915.1 Conexibacter sp.
CGGGCTCTCGGCGCCCGCCGGCGGCGTCGCCGGCGGGCGGCGCGACGCCGCGGCCGGGACGGTGCCGCACGGCCGCAGCACGCTGCCGCCGCGCACCGTGACGGTCGTCGCGTAGGCGAGCCCGCCGGCGCGGACCGTGACCGTCGTCGTGCCGGGGTTGAACGCGCACAGCAGCCCGGAGCTCGCGTCCGCCACCGGCTTGTCGGTTCTGCGGTCGACGAACGGCTTGCGCGGGTTCGTCGATCTCGGGTCCTGGCGCACGAAGTCGGCGATGTCCGGGTCGGAGGAGCTGAACGTCACCTCCGGGTCGATCCGCCCCGCGCAGCCGGTCAGCGCGCACGACGGGTTCGGCAGCGCGACGTAGGGACTCGACCCGCCGGCGCCGTTGCTCCAGCGGTCGCCGGAGCGCGGCCGCCGCCCGAGGCCCTGGAACAGCGCCGGCTGGCTACGGTTCAGCACGCGCCCGTCGACCGCCTCGAGCGCGAGGTCCTCGATCATCGGCAGCAGCCGCACGCGCACCGGCGCGCGGTTCGTTCTCGGATCGCGTCCGGCCGTGTCGAGCTCGAGCAGCAGCAGGCCCGGCACGCCGAAGCCGAGCGTCGCGTCGGCCGGCTGGCGGTAGCCGAGCGTGCCGCTGCCGTAGGTCGGGATGCCGCGCGCGTCGCCGGCCGGGATCGTCGCCGCTCGCTGCGCCTCGGCGGCGTCGTAGAGGTAGGCGGAGGCGCCCTCGTCGCGCAGCAGCCGCGCGACGTCGTCGGCGTCGCTCGCGACGAGGCTCTGGTCGGGCTCGAAGCGGTTGAGGCTGCGCACGCCCATCACGACCGCGGGGACGCCGGCCGCGCGCGCGTCGCGCAGCTGCTGCACGAGCCACGGCCGCTGCGGCTCCGGCGGCGACTGCTGCGGGTCGCTCGCGGCGAGCGAGCCGGCGGCGTTGTCGATCGCGATCACGCGCACGCTGCCGGCCGGCGTCGCGACGTCGGCGGCGTAGTGCGTCGCGGGGACGCCGCCGCTGCCACCGAGCGGACCGGGGAAGCCGGCGAGCGCGGCGGAGGCGCCGCCGCTCGTCGGGACGGCTGCGAAGACCGACAGCGCGGCGGTCGCGGGCGCGAGCAGGCGCGCGAGGCGGCTCGCCTCCCCCTCCTGCGGCGCGCCGCCGGAGACGTACAGCAGCGCGGACGGCCCGTTCGGCTGCGCCGCCCACGCGCTCGCGCGCGCGACCGCCTGCGCGAGCGTGCGGTCGGGCATCAGCGCGAGCTGGTCGAGCCCGTCGCACGGCTCCTCGCAGCGCGCGTGCCCGCCCAGCAGCAGCCGCGCGACGCCGGGCGGCGTGGCGATCGGCTCGGCTCTCTGCGCCGGCGGCGGCTCCGGGTCGGCGGGCGCGTAGCGCGCCATCGCGGCGGTCGCGACGCCGCCCGACGGCGCGTCGCCGCCGTTGCCGAGCGCGTCGACGCGGCCGTTCCAGCCGCCCGCGACCCAGCCTCTGCCGTTCGCGTCGACGAGCATCGCGGCGAGCGGATCGCTCTTGCGCGCATGGTCGGCCGCGCGCGTGCGGAACAGCGTCTGCTGCTCGTCGCGCCAGCCGCCGCTCGTCTCGCGCAGCAGCGTGCCGAACGTCGGCGGCGAGAACGGCTGCAGGCGCGGCGGCGGCGCGCCCGGCTCGGTCGGCGGCAGCTCGTACTCCTCCGGCAGCGGCCACGCGGACGCGACGCCGGGCGTGACGGCGGCGAGCGCGCGCACGCGGTCGCCCTCGCGCAAGGCGGCCACGGCGGAGACGATCTGGTCCGGCAGCGGCTGGTCGGCGAAGCGCCACGGCGCGCCGGCCGCGTCGCGGATCAGCACGACGCCGCGTCCGGCGGCGACCGCGCCGCCGTCGGGCAGCCCGGCGACCGCGTAGACGCGCGCGCCGTCGACCTGGTCGAGCAGCGCCTGCGCGCCGGCGTCGACGTGCCAGCCGGCACCGTCGCCGTCGTCGACGAGCACGTGCGTCCAGGCGGCGACGAGCGCCTGGCGGCCGGCGAACGCGACCGAGGTCAGGTCGGGCGGGCCGCCGAGCGGCCCCGTGCCGGCGACCGCGGGCGGCAGCTGCTCCTGCTCCCACGACTTGCCGTAGCGCAGCAGCACGCCGGCGCGTCCGACGGCGTAGCCGCGGTCGGGATTCGCCGGGTCGAACGCGATCCCCATCAGCTGTCCGACGAAGTCGAACGGCGCGCCCGGATCCGACTCCCACAGCCGCGTCGCGCGCGTCCAGCGCCACATCGCGCCGTCGTCGCCGACCGCGTAGGCGAACGCGTCCGTCGGCCAGGCGACGCCGCGCAGCCGCGGGCGCGCGATGCCGCTCGCGCCGAGCAGCGGCTCGCTGTCCCACCCCTGTCCGGGCGTGTAGCGCAGCACGGTGCCGCCGTCGCCGACCGCGAGCGCGCCGGACTGCAGGTCCGCGAGCGGCTTGCCGGGCTCAGCCGCGAGCGCGCTCAGCGGGGCGCGCGCCGGCAGCGGCCAGGCCGCCAGCGCGGACGGCGCGGGCGCCGCCGTGACACGGCTCCAGCCGACCCAGCCCTCGCCGGGCGCGCCGAACGCGGCGCCGCGGCCGAGCGCACCGTTGAACGTCGGGCGGCGCGTGAAGGACGTGCCGTCGAGCGTCAGGTACTCCTCCGGCGCGGTCGCGTCGGGCGCCTCGCCGGGGCGCTTCGCGTCGCTGATCGCGCGCGTGCCGAAGTCGTCGCCCGCCCACGCAAACGAGCGGTGGAAGCGGCCGAAGCGCGCGCCGAGCGGGTGGTCGCAGAGCGCGACGCCGCCGCCGTCGGCGCCGTCGCACCACGTCGT
>DASVFS010000101.1:0-8719 GCA_036379915.1 Conexibacter sp.
GCACGTCACGATCCCCTCCGCCCCGCAGACCTCGCGCACCGCCGCGCGCGCGGCCGCCTTCACGTCGTCCACGAAGCGGTCGAAGCGATCCCACGTGACCGCCGTCTCGAACGTCTCGCTCAGCACGCCCATCGCGACGAACACGTCGCGCAGGTAGGGCGCGCGCAGGAACGCCTCGCGCCAGGCGCCCGAGGCGCCGCCGCGCGCGCCCTCGGCTTGTTCGTCCCACGAGCCGCCGGCCTCGGCGCACAGCGCGAGCGCCGCCGCCATCCGCTGCTCGACGACCGGACCCACGCCCGCGCCCGCGGCCTCGAAGCCGAGCACGAGCAGCGCGGCCGAGCCGTCGCCGGCGAACGTCAGCGCCGCCTCGCGCGCGTCCACCAGACGGCAGTTGGAGGGCGCGAGGCCCGCCTGCACGATCGCCCGCACGGCGGCCGCGCCGGACGCGAGGTCGGCGAAGCGCACGGCGCGGCCGGCGCGCGCCGTCGGCTTGGGGCGCACGCGCACCCACGCCTCGGTGATCACGCCGAGCGTCCCCTCGGAGCCGAGCAGCAGCCGGTCGGGGCTCGGGCCGGCGCCGGAGCCCGGCAGGCGGCGCGACTCCCATGCGCCGACCGGCGTGATCGCGCGGACCGACTCGACGAGGTCGTCGACGTGCGTCTCGACCGTCGCGAAGTGGCCGCCGGCGCGCGTCGCGATCCAGCCGCCGAGCGTCGAGAACTGGAACGACTGCGGGAAGTGGCGCAGCGTGAGCCCGTGCGGCGCGAGCTGCTCCTCGAGCTGCGGCCCGAGCGCGCCCGCCTGGATGCGCGCGGCCTGCGAGACCGCGTCGACCTCGAGCACGCGATCCAGCGCGGCGAGCGACAGCGTCACGACCCCGGCGAAGCCGTCCCCGACGCGCGCCTCGACGCCGCCGACGACGCTCGTGCCGCCGCCGAACGGGATCACCGCCACCCCGATCTCCGCCGCCCAGTCGAGCACGCGCTCGACGTCGCCCTCCTCCTGCGGCCGCGCGACGACGTCGGGCGCGTGCTCGATCCGCCCGCGGAAGCCGCGCACGACGTCGCGGTAGGCGCGCCCGTACGCGTGACGCACGCGCTCGTCGCGCGCGTCCGTGCAGATCTCGACGAGCGCAGAAGGCGGCGCGAGCCGCGAGGCCGGCAGCGCGATCGTCTCCAGCGGCGCCGGCCGCTCCGGCTCCGGCTCGCCGAAGCCCAGGTGCTGCGCGAGCCCGCCCGCGGCCTCGCGCACCTGCGCATGCGAGAGCGCCTCGTCCGCCCAGCCCCAGCCCCAGTGGTTGCGCGCCCGTTGCGTCATGCGCGCGGAGCGTATGGCGCGCGCTGCGGGCGATGCGCCGGATGTAGCCTGTCGAAGATGTCCTCGACCAACGGCCTCCTGCTCGCCCGCGGCCCGTGGTCGCCCGAGCAGGTGACGGCCGACTGGCGCGCCGAGCCGTTCGAGCCGGACGCGGCCGACACGGCCGCCGCCGACGCCGCGCTCGCCGCGCTGCGCGAGCGCGGCTCGCCGAGCCACGACGGGCTCGCGGCGCGGCTCGCCGGCTTCGACCACCACGACGGCGGCCTGCGCCTCCAGCTGCAGCCGGCGCGCTGGGCGCTGCGACTCGTCGGCAGCCAGGCGGCGCGCACGGTCTCGGTCCTGTGCGTCGTGCGCGACGCCGAGGGGCGCTGGCTCGCCGGCCGGCGCGCGCCGTGGCTGGCGACGTGGACCGGGCGCTGGACGCTCGGCGCGGCCGGCGCGGTCGAGGTCGACGAGCAGCCGGTCGACGCGATGGTGCGCGAGCTCCACGAGGAGTGGTCGGTGGCGCCCGCGAGCCTGAGCGTCGAGGCGCTCGCGGAGACGCCGAACGGGCTCGTGTTCGTCGTCGGGATGGCGTGGCTGCCCGCGGGCGCCGAGGCGGTGCCGGACGACGAGCACGACGCGCACGCGTGGTGGCCGGCCGACGTCGGGCGCTGGCCCGGCGAGGCCGACGAGACGGTGCGGCGGATGGCCGCGCTGCTGGCCTGATGCCCGCGACCGCGACCTCGTCCACCGGCCGGCCGGCCCGCGCGCGGGGCTTCCCCTCCTTCCGCCTGCTCGAGGCGATGTCGTTCACGGCATCCGGCGTCTACGCGGGCCTGCTGCTGTTCTGGCTCGGCCCCCAGGTCCCGGCCGCGACGATGGTGCTCGGGTGGACGCACGGGCTGTTGTGGATCGGCCTCTCGCTGCTGTCGATCGTCGCCGTCCGCAGAGGAACGATCCCGTTCTGGCTGGCCGTGACGGTGGCCGTCGTGGGCGGCGTCGGGCCGTTCGCCGGGACGGTCGGCTTCCTGGTCGAGAGCCGCCGCCGCAAGCAGGTCACCGCGGTCGCGTAGCGAAAGTCTGCGGCGAACGCAAATCGCTATTGTCAGGCGACAGGATGTCAGTGGACACGACGACCCAGGTCGTGATGCCCCAGATGGGCGATTCCGTCGCCGAGGGCACGATCCTGGAGTGGCACAAGAACGAGGGGGACAGCGTCGAGGCCGACGAGATCCTCGTCGAGATCTCGACCGACAAGGTCGACGCCGAGGTGCCCGCCGGCGTGTCCGGAACCGTGGTGAAGATCCTCGCCGCCGAGGGTGACACGGTGACAGTCGGAAGCGCGCTGGCGGAGATCGCGCCGAGCAACGGCGCCGCGGCCAGCGACGGTGACAACGGCGGCGCGCCTGCCGCTGAGGCCGCGCCGGCTGCAGAGGGCGAGGCGCAGACGCTCGAGATCGTGATGCCGCAGATGGGCGAGTCGGTCACCGAGGGCGTCGTGCTCGAGTGGCACAAGGCGAGTGGCGACGCGGTCGCCGCCGACGAGACGATCGTCGAGATCTCGACCGACAAGGTCGACGCCGAGGTCCCCGCGCCGGCGAGCGGGACGATCACCGAGCTGCTCGTGGAGCCGGGCGAGACGGTCACCGTCGGGCAGGTGCTCGCGCGCATGACGGCCGGGGCAGGGGCGAGCGCCGCCGCGGCGGCGCCGAGCGCGCCGGCCGCGCCCGCGCCGACGAACGGCGCCGTCACGACCCCCGCCGCCGAGGACGACGCGAACGCCTCGCCCGTCGCGCGCCGCGCAGCCGCCGCACACGGCGTCGCGCTCGAAGCGATCGCCGGCAGCGGCCCGGGCGGGCGCATCACGAAGGACGACGTGCTCGCCGCCGCCAACGGAGGCGCCACGGCCGCACCTGCGAAGGCCGCCGCGAAGCCCGCCGGCGCGCAGCCGCTCAAGGGCGGCGCGGCGATGCTCGCGAGATACATGGACGACAGCCGCTCGATCCCGACGGCGACGTCGTTCCGCACGCTCACCGTGACGACGCTCGACGCGCGCCGCAAGCAGCTCAAGGAAGCGGGCCTCAAGGTCTCCTTCACGCATCTGATCGCGTACGCGATCGCGCAGGCCGGCGCCGAGATGCCCGTCATGGCCCATCACTTCGCCGACATCGACGGCAAGCCGCATCGCGTCGACGACGGCGCCGTGCACCTCGGCCTCGCCGTCGACGTCGAGAAGAAGGACGGCACGCGCACGCTGATGGTGCCGGTCATCAGAGGGGCGGACGCGCTCGACTTCAAGGCCTTCCTCGCCGCCTACGACGCGCTCGTCGAGAAGGCCCGCACGAACACGCTCACCGCCGACGACCTCACCGGCGGCAACATCACGCTCACGAACCCGGGCGGCATCGGCACGATCGCGTCGGTGCCGCGCCTGATGGTCGGCCAGGGCACGATCGTCGCGACCGGCTCGATCGCCTACCCCGTCGGGCTCGGCGAGATCGGCGCGCAGATCGGCGCCGAGAAGGCGATGACGATGACGTCGACGTACGACCATCGCATCATCCAGGGAGCCGAGTCCGGCCGCTTCCTGCAGCTGATCGAGCGCTTCCTGCAGGGCGAGAGCGACTTCTACGAGCGCGTCTTCGCCGCGCTCGGGGTCGTGCTGCCGCCGCTGCCGGCGAAGCCGGCGCCACAGCTCGCGGCCGCGCCGTCCGCGGGCGGGCGGGCCGAGGTCTCCGCCGGCGCGCCGAGCGAGGACCTGCTGCAGGCCGTGCAGGCGGCCGTCTCGCTGATCAAGGCCTACCGCACGCACGGCCACCTCGCCGCCCGCCTCGACCCGCTCGGCTCCAACCCCGTCGGCGATCCGGCGCTCGACACCGTGCCGCTCAGACTGACGCCGCAGCTGATGGCGCAGATCCCCGCGCGGATCTTGCGCATCGGCGTTCCCGGCGAGACGTTCGCGGACGCGCTGCCGCACCTGAGAGAGACCTACTGCGGCACGATCGCGTACGAGATCGAGCACATCTCCAGCCACCGCCAGCGCGTGTGGCTGCGCGAGAAGATCGAGACGGGCGCCTTCCGCAGACCGCTCACGAACGACGAACGCACGCGCCTGCTGGAGCGGCTGATCCAGGTCGACGCGCTCGAGCGCTTCATGCACAAGGCCTACCTCGGCCAGAAGCAGTTCTCGATCGAGGGGCTCGACATGACCGTGCCGATGATCGACGAGATCGTCCGCCTCGCCGGCGCCAACGGCGGACGCGAGGTCGTGATCGGGATGGCGCACCGCGGCCGCCTCAACGTGCTCGCGCACAACCTCGGGCGCTCCTACGGCTCGATCTTCGCCGAGTTCGAGGGACAGACGACGCTCGACGTGATCACCTCGATCCCGCAGGGCGGCACCGGCGACGTGAAGTACCACCACGGCGCCCGCGGCACGCACGTGCTGCCCGACGGCGGCTCGCTGATCGTGCGCCTGGAGTCGAACCCGAGCCACCTCGAGTACGTCGGGCCAGTCGGCGTCGGCGCCACGCGCGCCGCGCAGACGACGCGCCAGGGCCCGCACGCGACGCAGGACACGGACGCCGCGCTGCCGGTGATCCTGCACGGCGACGCCGCCTTCCCCGGCCAGGGCGTCGTGGCGGAGACCTTCAACCTGCAGGCGCTCGACGGCTACACCGTCGGCGGCACCGTCCACCTGATCCAGAACAACCAGGTCGGCTTCACGACGGACCCGGACGACGCGCGCTCGACGCGCTGGGCGTCCGACCTCGCGAAGGGCTTCGACGTGCCGATCATCCACGTCAACGCCGACGACATGGCGGCGTGCGTCGCGGCCGCGCGGCTCGGGCACGCGTACCGCCAGGAGTTCGGCCACGACGTCGTGATCGACCTGATCGGCTACCGCCGCTTCGGCCACAACGAGGCCGACGAGCCCGCGTACACCCAGCCGGAGATGTACGCGACGATCAAGGATCATCCGACCCCGCCGCAGATCTACGCGCGTCAGCTGATCGACGACGGCGTCGTGACGCAGAACGAGGTCGACGCGACGACGGACCGCGTCTGGCAGCAGCTGAGCGAGGAGCACCAGCAGCTGAAGGCGCGCCTGTCGGCCGCGACGCCCGTCGAGCAGGGCACCGGCGAGTACCAGCTCGACCGCACGCCCTCCCCCGACGTCGCGACCGCGGTCGACGCCGACCGCCTGCGCGAGCTCAACGAGGCGCTGCTGCGCGTGCCCGACGGCTTCAACGTGCATCCGAAGCTCGCGCGCCCGCTCGAGCAGCGCCGCGAGGCGCTCGGCCCGGACGGCGGGATCACGTGGGCGCACGCCGAGGCGCTCGCGTTCGCCTCGCTGCTGACGGAGGGCACGCCGGTGCGCCTGACCGGGCAGGACGCCGAGCGCGGCACGTTCTCCCAACGCCATCTGGTGCTGCACGACCCGAAGACCGGCCAGGAGTTCTGCCCGATCCAGCACCTGCCGAGCGCGCTCGCGCCGATGGAGCTGCACAACAGCCCGCTGTCGGAGATGGCGGCGCTCGGCTTCGAGTACGGCTACTCGCAGGAGGGCCCGGAGACGCTCGTGCTGTGGGAGGCGCAGTTCGGCGACTTCGTCAACAGCGCGCAGGTGATCGTCGACCAGTTCATCATCTCGGGGCTCGCGAAGTGGGGCCAGTCGACGCGCCTGACGCTGCTGCTGCCGCACGCGTACGAGGGCTCGGGCCCCGAGCACTCCTCCGCGCGCCTCGAGCGCTGGCTGCAGCTCGCCGCCGAGGGCAACATCCGCGTCGCGTACCCCTCGACGCCGGCGCAGTACTTCCACCTGCTGCGGCGCCAGGCGAAGATCGCCAAGCAGCGCCCGCTGATCGTGATGACGCCGAAGTCGCTGCTGCGCCTGCCGCAGGCGACGAACCGCATCGAGCACCTGTCGGACACGCAGTTCTACCCGGTGCTGGCGGAGCCGCGCGTGGACGTCGAGAAGGTCACGCGCCTGATCCTCTGCTCCGGCAAGGTCTACTACGACCTCGTCGGCGCCGAGGAGCGCAAGGACAACGAGGGCGTCGCGATCGGCCGCGTCGAGCTGCTGTACCCGTTCCCGCAGGGGCAGATCCTCGAGCTGGTCGGCAGCTACCCGAACCTCAGAGAAGTCATCTGGCTGCAGGAGGAGCCGCGCAACATGGGCGCCCGCGCGCACATGTCCCCGCGGCTCATGCAGATCCTGCCGCGCGAGCTGAAGTTCGGCTACATCGGCCGACCCGAGCGCGCCTCGACGGCCGAGGGCTATCCGGCCGCCCACGCGCAGGAGCAGCGGCGGATCGTGCAGACCGCTTTGGATCTCTCCCGCCCGGTCGGCATGTACCCGGCCAAGACGCCGGGTGAGCGGTAGCTCCGCTCGCGAGGCGGCGATCCTCGAGCGCGTCCGCGCGACGCCGGAGGGCTTCGTGCGCAGCTACGGCGACGTCTCGCCGGGCGCGCCGCGCGTCGCGGGCGCGGTGCTGAGCGTCTGCGACGACCCGAGCGTGCCGTGGCACCGGATCGTGCGCGCCGACGGCTCGCTCGCCAAGGGCGCCCGCCAGCGCGCGCTGCTGGAGGCCGAGGGCGTGCCGTTCAGAGGACGCCGAGTCGACATGCGCATCGCGCGGCTGCTCGACTGAGCGCGGGGCCGGGAAGGTCAGGCGAACAGCGTGAGGTCGGGCTCGCGCTCGCCGCGCAGCACCGCCAGGTCGACCTCGACGCACGCGATCCCGCGGCTCTCGGCGAGCACGCGCGCCTGCGGCTTGATCGCCTGCGCCGCGAGCACGCCGCGGCACTCCGCCATCGCCGGGTCGACGTGGATCCGCTCGAGGTAGCGCGTCAGCTGCTCGACCGCGTCGATCGTGCCGACGCGCTTGATCTCGACCGCGATCCAGCCGTCCTCGTCGTCGCGGCACATCAGGTCGACCGGCCCGATGTCGGTCGCCCACTCGCGCCGCACGAGCCGGAAGCCCTCCCCGCACCACTGCGGCTGCTCGGCCAGCAGCTCCTGCAGGTGCGCCTCGACGCCGTCCTTCTCGAGCGCGGCCGCCTCGCCCATGTCGTGCGTCACGTCGGAGAGCACCTCGGCGACGCGGATGTCGAGGCGGTCCTCCGAGGCGTCGGCGTGCTTGCGCACGACGATGTGGTCGTCGGACTCCTCGATGACCGTGGGCGCCACCATCCAGTTGCTCGGCTTGAAGCCGCCGTGGTCGGCGTGCACCATCACCGAGCCGTCGGCCTTGATCACGATCAGCCGCAGCGCCTCCGGCAGGAGCGCGTCGAGACGGCCCGTGTAGCGGACCTCGCAGCGGGCGACGATCAGACGCACGCGGGGCAGGGTACGTTGGGCGGCGGATGCGTGACATGCCGAATCCGCCCGCGCCCGACGAGCTGTCGCCGGTCGCCGACCGCCAGCAGCTCGCGTCGCTGCAGCGCATCACGGATGCGGCGCTGGCGTCGCTGTCGGTGGAGCGCCTGCTGCACGAGCTGCTGCTGCGGATCAGCGAGATCCTCGCGACCGACACGGCCGCGATCCTGCTGCTCGACGACAGCGGCGCGCTGCTGCACGCGCGCGCCGCGAAGGGGATCGAGGAGGAGGTCGAGCAGGGCGTCACGATCCCCGTCGGACGCGGCTTCGCCGGGCGGATCGCGGCGGAGCGGCGCGCGATCACGATCGAGGACGTCGACCACGCCGACATCCTCAACCCGATCCTGCGCGAGAAGGGCATCCGCTCGCTGCTCGGGGTGCCGCTGCTGGTCGAGCAGCGCGTGCTCGGCGTGCTGCACGTCGGCAGCCTCGTCCCGCGCCGCTTCACGACCGAGGAGGCGGCGCTGCTCCAGCTGGCGGCCGACCGCGCCGCGATCGCGATCGAGCACGCCACGCTCTACGAGCAGCGCCAGCTGGCCGAGGCGCTGCAGCGACAGCTGCTGCCGACCGACCTGCGCATCGCCGGTGGCCTGCAGCTGGCGAGCCGCTACCTTCCGGCGAGCCACGAGAGCCTCGGCGGCGACTGGTACGACGCGTTCGCGACGGGGACCGGGCAGGTGGCGGTCGCGATCGGCGACGTCGTCGGCCACGGGATCCCGGCCGCGGCCATCATGGCGCAGCTGCGCATGGCGCTGCGCGCCTACGCGGTCGAGGGACATGCGCCCGCCATGGTCCTCGAGCTCGTCAACCGCCTGATGACCGGCGTCGGGCCGAGAGCGATGACGACGCTCGCGTTCGCGCTGATCGACGGCGAGCGGGCCGAGCTGGAGCTCGTCGTGGCGGGGCATCCGCCGCCGCTGCTGATCTCGCCGACGGGCGAGACGTCCTTCGCCGAGACGGCCGCCGGGATGCCGCTCGGCGTGTCGGAGCTCGCGCGCTACGAGTCCGTGCGCGTCGCGTTCGAGCCCGGCTCGACGC
>DASVFS010000102.1:0-3211 GCA_036379915.1 Conexibacter sp.
TGCGCTCCTGGCTGGTGGAGCCGGCCGTGCTGATGCCGGGCGAGCTCAAAGCCGTCAACGACGCGATCGTGCGCCTCAGATGGCTGGGTCGTCCAGTGACGCGACCCCGTGTCGTCGCCGGCCTGCCGCTCAGCTTCTGGACGCGACTGCTCGGCACCCGGTATGAGGAGCTGTGGAAGGCCTCGCTTCATCACGCCTTCCCGCACAACTCCGGCCTGCGCAAGGACGTCGCCGGTCACCTCAACCGCATCTCACAGCTCCGCAACGACATCGCGCACCATCAGCCGATCATCGGCATACCCGTCGCCGATCGGCATCGCGACATGCTCGCCCTCGCGGCCGCGGTCGATCCGGCCGCGGCCGCGTGGGTCGAAGCGCTGCCCGCGTCGGCGAGACGCTCGCTGCGCGTCCTGCCTAGATCGTCAGCGACGCGGTGCAGACCTCGCCGCTCGGGCTCGTCGCGCGGGCGCTGATGCGGTCTCTGCCGGCCGGGTTGGCGATCTTCTTCTCGATCGAGAAGGAGCCGCTCGGGGCGTGCGTCGTCGCATGGCGTCTGATCACGAGCACGCCGTCGCGGCGGACGCGCACGGACCACGTCACGCCGTTGCGGTTCTGGTCGACCTCGAGCTCGACCTCGAGGCGGCCGTCGTCCGGCTTCGCCTTCAGCTTCGCCGTCGAGCCGTCGGTGCAGCTGCCCGCGACGCGCTTGCCGCGGTCGCCGCCTCCGCCTCCGCCTCCGCCGCCGCCCGAGCCGCCGTGGTCGTCGCCGCGCTCGGCCTGGCCGCCGCGGTCGTCGCCGGGCGGGTCGTCGGCGCCGTGCCGCGCAAGCGCGGCGGTGGGCGCGGCCGCCATAGCGGCGAGCGCGAGCGTCAGTGCGGTAGTGCGTGCCTTGCGGAGCATGGTGGCCTCCCTGTCGATGTGTGGCCGACATGCTTCCCGCGCGCCGGTCCGGCTCACAATGGGACTTACGTCGCAGCGCCCGTGCGCTTCGCCGCCGCGCCGGGCAGGATTGGCGGACGGTGCCCGGCGCGATCCCACGCTTCCTGCTCGCCAGCGCGGCGGCGTTCGCCGTGATCGCCGTCGGCGGCTGGCTCGCGCTGCGCCAGGTCGCGCTCGACCAGGCGGTGCGCGAGACGCGCCAGCGCGTCGAGGCCGCCGGGCGGATCGTCGAGTCGGCCGGGCTCGAAGACGGCGTGCTGCGCGGCGACCCGCGCGCGCTGCGGCGACTCGACGACGTCGTGCTCGGTCAGGTGCTCGGCGGCCCGGTCGTGCGCGTGAAGCTGTGGTCGCGCGACGGTCGCGTGCTGTACGCGGACGCGCCGCAGCTGATCGGTCGCCGGTACGCGCTCGGCGCCGACGAGCGCGAGCTGTTCGAGACGGGCGGCGCCGACGCCGAGGTGAGCGACCTGTCGAAGCCGGAGAACCGCTACGAGCGCGCGCAGGGCAAGCTGCTGGAGGCGTACACGACGATCCGCGCGCCGAACGGCACGCCCGTGCTGTTCGAGCTGTACGAGCGCTACGGCGCGGTGCGCGCGAACGCCTCCCGGCTGCTGCGCGCGTTCGCGCCGCCGCTGCTCGGCGGCCTGCTCGTGCTGCTGCTGCTCCAGCTGCCGCTCGCGTGGGGCCTCGCACGGCGGCTGCGCCGCGAGCACGCGCAGCGCGAGGCGCTGCTGTCGAACGCGATCGCCGCCTCGGACCGCGAGCGGCGTCAGATCGCCGCCGACCTGCACGACGGCGTCGTGCAGGACCTCGCCGGCGTCGCGTTCGGGCTCGCGCCGTTGGCCGACGCCGCGGAGCGCCGCGGCGACGACGTCGAGGCCGGCGCGCTGCGGGCCTCGGGCGAGCGGCTGCGCCAGGGCGTGCGCGACCTGCGCACGCTGCTCGTCGAGATCCACCCGCCGAACCTCGCCTCGGCCGGGCTCGACGCGGCGCTGAGCGACCTGCTGAGCCCGCTCGAAGCGGCCGGCGTCGCGACCTCGCTGGAGGTCGATCCGGCGGCGCTTCCCAGCGAGCGCGACGCGTCCGACGACGGCCCGGCGATGGCGCTGATCCACCGCGTCGCGCGCGAGGCGCTCCGCAACGCGCGCGAGCACGGTCGTGCCCGGCGCGTGTCGGTCGCGCTGAGCTGCGCCGCGCCCGGCGTCGCGCGGCTCGTGGTGCGCGACGACGGTCGCGGCTTCACGACCGCCGACCGCGCGCGGGCGGAGGCGGCCGGGCACGTCGGCCTGCGGCTGCTGGAGGACCTCGCCGCGCAGGCGGGCGGTCGCCTGACGCTCGAGACGGCGCCGGACGCCGGCACGACCGTGACGCTGGAGATGCCGACCTCGTGAGGGGTGCCGGAGACGGCCGCATCCGCGTGCTGCTGGCCGACGACCACGGGGTGATCCGCGACGGCCTCGGGCGGCTGATCGGCGGGCTCGACGACGTCGAGCTGGTCGCCGTCGCCGCCGACGGCGCGGAGGCCGTCGAGGCGGCGCGGCGCGAGCGGCCCGACGTCGTGCTGATGGACCTCGAGATGCCGCTGCTCGACGGGATCGAGGCGACGCGCCGGATCGTCGCGGAGCTGCCCGGCACGGCGGTGCTCGTGCTCACCTCGTTCTCCGACCGGGCGCGGATCGTCGGAGCGCTGGAGGCCGGCGCATGCGGCTACCTGCTGAAGGACGTCGACGCCGCGCAGGTCGCAGAGGGGATCCGCGCGGCGGCGCGCGGCGAGTCGCCGCTCGATCCGCGCGCCGCGCGCACGATGCTCGACGCGCGCAGCGCTCCCGACCCGCTGGCAGGCCTGTCGGCGCGCGAGCGCGATGTCCTCGACCTGCTCGTCGAGGGGCTGCCCAACAAGCTGATCGCACGACGGCTGGGAATCAGCGAGAAGACCGTCAAGTCGCACTTGACCCGGGTCTTCCGCGAGCTCGGCGTGACCGACCGCACGCAGGCGGCGCTGTGGATGGAGCGCAATAGGCGCTAGGACCAAGGTCCCATTGCACGCCGACCCGCCGCGCGGCAGGCTGCCGGCATGCCGTGCCGTGTCGTCCTCGCCCTCCTGCTGCTCGCGCTCGCGCAACCCGCGATCGCGCGGGCGCGCGACGACGTGCGCGCCGCCGGCGCCTGCGGGCGCGGCGCCAGCGCGGAGCTGCGCGTGAAGGCGGACCACGACGCGCTCAGGATCGAGCTGCGCGTGCGCCGCGACCGCGCGGGCGAGCGTTGGCGCGTC
>DASVFS010000103.1:0-2479 GCA_036379915.1 Conexibacter sp.
TGCCGGGCGAGCACTCCGAGCGGCGCAGCTGGGCGGAGGTCGCCGCGGCCGAGCCGGACGTCGTCGTGGCGATGCCGTGCGGCTACGACGCGGCGCGGGCGCACGCCGAGGCGCTGAATTATGGAAAACAGCTCGCGGCGCTCGGGGCGGGCCAGGTGATCGCCGTCGACGCGTCCGCCTACTTCTCGCGTCCCGGCCCGCGGCTGATCGACGGGCTGGAGCTGCTCGCGCATCTGCTGCAACCCGAGGCGCTGCCGGAAGTTGCGGCGCACGACGCGCGCGTAGTCGACCTCTGACGTGGGCGTCGCTTCTCCCTGGACGACCCGGTACGGACACGTTTACCATCGAAGGATGCAATCCATTCGCACAGGCCGTATCGCGGTGGCGGCGGCCGCCGCCACCCTCATCGTCGCGGCAGTCGCCCCCGCGGCGGACGCTCCCAGCATCACCACGTCGGTGAGAGCGAGCGTCTCGCCGAACCGGCTCACGGGCGGCCCCTACTCGGCAAGACACGGGATGCCGATCACGCTCAAGGTCTTGTTCAGAATCAACCATCCGGCCGGCAGCCAGACGCGGCTGCAGAGAGTCGTGGTGAAGTTCCCGGCCGGCCTCGGCAAGCCGAACGGCAACCTGTTCCCGTCGTGCAGCAAGGCGCAGCTCGAGAGAGCGCGCAACCGCCTCAGCGCGTGCCCGCCCGGCTCGAAGATCGGCAGAGGCATCGCGATCGGCACCGCCGTCGCGCTGAACCCGCCGGTGACCTCCAGCGGCAGACTCACGCTGTTCAACGGTCCCGGCGGCAGAAGCATCACGTTCAACGTGAGCGTCGTCACGCCGGCGCTGATCAACGAGACGTTCTCCGCCCCGCTGAGAAAGACCTCGGGGAGATGGGGCTACGTTCTGACCAACAACATCCCGGACAAGCTGCAGAACATCCTCGACGGCCCGATCGTCGTGCGCAGCATCAACGTGACGACCGGCCTTACACGGATCGTCAGAGGCGTCAGACGCGGCTACATCGAGGCGTACAAGTGCCCGAGAAACGGCAGAGCGCCGTTGCACGTGGACTTCGGCTTCGAGGGCGGCATCACGACGAGATCCGACACGAGCATCCGCTGCATCCCGTAGCGACTGGATAGATCCCATCCACTCCGGCGGCGGCGCGAAAGCGCCGCCGCCGCTCGTTAAGCGACCGCCAACGAGGCGGCGAAGGCGACGAGCCCGAGCGCGACGCCGGCGGCCAGCGACGCCGCGCGCGGCAAGCGCCGACGATCGAACGCCACGTAGACGAGCCCGACGAGCACGCCGCCTACGAAGCCGCCGAGGTGCCCGCCGAGCGAGATGTTCGGGAAGAAGATGGTGAAGGCGAAGTTGATCAGCGCGACCGGGATCAGGCCGCTCGCCCACAGGTCGATGCCGCGCGAGCGCGCCTCGACGATCAGCGCCCCGAGCAGCCCGAACGCGGCGCCCGACGCGCCGACCGTGACGTGGTTGGGCTCCAGCAGCAGCACGCCGAGCGAGCCGCACAGCAGCGACGCGCCGTAGACGACGACGAAGCGGGCGGTGCCGATCGCCGGCTCGAGCGAGCGGCCGATGAACCAGATGAAGACCATGTTCAGCAGGATGTGCCAGAAGCTCGCGTGCAGGAAGCCGGCCGTGACCACGCGCCACCAGTCGCCGCCCTGCGCGACGAGCGGCCCCCACAGCGCGCCCTTTTCGTAGACGGTCCCGCCGACGTCGCCGAAGCCGCTGCCGCTGAACAGCTCGGCGAGGTAGACGACGACGTTGACCGCGATGATCGCCTGCGTGGCGGCGGGAGCGGCGTCGGCCATCGCGCGCGGACGCATGACGCGCGTGCGCTGCTTGGCGCACTCCGGGCAGCGCATGCCGACGGTCGTCGAGGTCATGCAGTCGGTGCAGATCGGCCGGCCGCAGTTCGAACAGGAGACGCCCGTCTCGCGCGTCGGATGGCGATAGCAGGTCGGCATCGCGGCGCGGACGCTAGCAGCCGCGGATAACGTCGCCGTAAGCGGCTAGAGCGTCGCGGCGATGAACGGCTGCGAAGTCGGCGCCTGGCTCCCGCCGACCGGCTCCGCGGTCACCAGCACCTGCTCGACCCCGAGCACGCTCGGCAGCGCGACGCGGCCGCTGCCGCGCGTGCTGACGCTGAACAGCGCGTCCGTCGGCGACGGCGCGGCGGCGCCGCGGCGCAGCAGCCAGACCTCGTAGATCTTGCCCTGGGGCGGCACCGGCAGCCCGGTCACGCGCAACGTCGCGACGCCGTTGCGCACGACGATCACGGCGCTGCCGCGCGGCGCGGTCGCGGGCGTGACGGTCGCCTGCACGGTCCGCACCTGGACGACCGTCTGGGTGCGCGTCTGATCCTCGTCGGTGGCTGCGCCGATGCCGAAGCCGAGCGCGGCCCCGACCAGCAGCGACGCGGCCGCCCCGGCGATCGCGAGCGGACGGCCGAGCGGCAGCG
>DASVFS010000104.1:0-2014 GCA_036379915.1 Conexibacter sp.
CACCTGCGCGACGCCCTGAAGCACCGCGTCGCCGGCGAGATGGCCATACGTGTTGTTGACCTCGCGGAGGAGGTCGAGGTCGGCCATCATCACCGCGAGCGGCCGCACGAACCGTTGCGCGCGGCCGAACTCGCCTTCCAGCGCGTTGTTGAAATGGCGTGCGTTGAAGAGCCCGGTCTTGGCGTCGACGCGGGCCTCCTCCTCGAGCATCGGCACGCTCAGCGACCGGTGGACGATCAGGAGCGGCGCGAGCGCGAACGGCACGAGCCACGGGTTCTGCTCCCAGATGAACGCGACGCCGACGCCGAGCGCGGCGAGCACGATCTCGGTCGAGAGGCCGTGGAAGCTGAAGATGCCCGTCTCGCGCAGCGAGCAGCGGCGCATCAGCGCCACCATCGGCGCGGAGACGAGCGCCTGGACGGCGACGACGAGCAGCATCGCGACCGCGCCGCACGCGGCGAGCTGCGCGGGCCCGTCGGCCACCAGGTCGCGGGTCAGGGCGACGCCTTCGTGCGCGATCAGGACGGAGAGCGTGTAGGCGGCGACGTTGAACGCCTGCACCGCGGACGACGAGCGGCGCCGCGCCCAGTCCGGCGCGCGCAGCACCAGCGGCATCAGCGCGAGCAGCTCGACCGGCAGCAGCAGCACGGCCGGCACGAGGAAGACGGCGGTCGTGTGGTAGGCGTAGTTGCGCCGCGTGCGCACCGTGAAGAGCTGCGCGATCGCCGCGCCGCCGGTGAGCATCAGGAAGGTCGGCCAGCCGGGCGTCTCGAGCGTCAGGCCCTGCATCGACGGCACGGCCGCGACGACGGCCAGCGAGCCGATGACGGCCAGGTAGACCGTCGCGCCGAACGGAAGGCTGCGCCGCGCTTCCGGCGCCGGGGCGGTGCCGTCCATGGCGCTCATGGGGCGCCTACGCGCGCCCGCGCGCGAGAGGTAGTGCCGCTACCGATCTCACCCACGTTTCGCGTCTTCTCCCCTGTCGTTGGTTTGCCGCATGGCGCAGCCGTTTTTGGCCGTCTCGGCCCCGTGCTCCCACCGTACGGCCGGTTCGGGCCGCGGCTGTCCCCCTTTGGAGTGACTTGCGGGGACCGCGAAATCCCCTCCGCCGGGCCGGTGGATACGCTCGCGGCGTGCATTTGCGTCCCCCACTGAGCGTCGAGGTGGCGCTTGCGCGCGGGGCCGCGCGCCTGTCGCAGCTCGCCCGTGCGGGCGGCGGGACGACGCTCCCGGGAAAGCTCCTGATGCGGCTCGATCCGTCGGCTCTCGAGCGCCTCGCGGCGCGCCTGGAGGACGGCTCGGCGCTCGTGTCGGCCACGAACGGCAAGACGACGACGGCGTCGATGGTGGCGGAGATCCTCCGCCCGCGCGTTCGGCTGGCACACAACAGCTCGGGTGCCAATCTCGTCTCCGGGGTCGCCTCGACCCTGCTCGCCGCGGACGGGGCGCAGCTCGGTCTCTTCGAGGTGGACGAGGCGGCGCTGCCGGAGGTCGCGCGCCGTGTCAAGCCGCGCGCGATCTGTCTCGGCAACCTCTTTCGCGACCAGCTCGACCGCTACGGCGAGCTCGAGCATGTCGCCTCCGGCTGGCGCGCGATGGCGCGCGAGCTCGACGCGGCCGCGACCCTCGTGGTGAACGGCGACGACCCGCAGGTCGGCGACCTCGCGCACGAGCGGCCCGGCTCGGTGGTGTTCGGGCTCGACGACCCGCGCCATGCGCGGCCCGGCCTGCAGCACGCCGCCGACTCGAAGTGGTGCGTGCGCTGCGGCACGCCGTACGACTACGCGGCCGCGTACGTCGGCCATCTCGGCGACTACCGCTGCCCGAGCTGCGGGCACGCGCGGCCGCCGCTCGACGTGGTCGCGCGCGAGGTCGAGGAGGACGGGCTCGAGGCGGTGTCGTTCCTGCTCGCCACGCCGGCCGGCGAGCGGCGCGTGCGGCTGCGGCTGCCCGGCCTCTACAACGTCTACAACGCGACGGGCGCGGCCGCGCTCTCGCTGTCGCTCGGCGCCTC
>DASVFS010000105.1:0-2309 GCA_036379915.1 Conexibacter sp.
CCAGACGGGCGCCTGCCAGGCGGGCATCCTGCACGGCTCGAATCAGGACATGCCGGCTTTTCGCTGGTGGGAGAAGGAGCACGGCAAGGCGATGGTCACGAACCATCCGCGCGACGCGGCCGAGCTGGAGCGGCGCCACTCGAACGGCCGGGGCCTGCTGCACGGCGACGGCGCGAGCCGCGCGAACATCCTCTCCGGCGACGCGCCGCACTCGATGCTGACGATGTCGACGGTGCTCGACCGCGGCCGCCACGGGCGCCTCGGGCAGGACTACTTCGCCTACTTCGCGAGTCCCTACGGCGTGGCGCTCACGCTGCTGCACGCGCTCGGGGAGGTGATCGCCGAGCGCGTCGCCGCGATCGAGCAGCGCCGCCGCGACGTCCATCCGCGGATCAAGCGCGGCGTCTCGTACGCGTTCGTGCGTGCGTTCGCGACCGTGGTCCAGCTCGACCTCCAGGTCGCCGCCGTCACCGCCGACGTGCTCGCCGGGCGGCCGGTCGTCTACACGACGTTCCTCGCCTACGACGAGGTCGCGCACCACTCGGGCGTCGAGCGGCCGGACGCGCTCGCGACGCTGCGGCGCGTGGACCGCGCGATCGCGCGGATCGCGGCGGCCGTCGAGCACGCGCCGCGCCCATACGAGCTGGTCGTGCTGAGCGACCACGGCCAGTCCCAGGGCGCGACGTTCCTGCAGCGCTACGGCGAGACGCTGGAGCAGCTCGTGCAGCGCCACGCCGGCGGGGCGCAGGTGCACGCGGAGATCGGCGGCGGCGAGGAGGGGCGCGCGCAGGTCGGCGCCGGGCTCGCCGAGCTGGCGGCCCAGCCGACGGTCGCCGGCCGCACCGCGAAGGCGCTCGCGGCGGCGCGCGACGGGCAGAGCGAGTTGGGCCTCGGCGACGAGCCCGCCGCGCTGCCGGCCGGCGAGCTCCCCGAGGTCGCGGTGATGGCGTCCGGCAACCTGGGCCTGATCTCGTTCCCGCGCGAGCCCGGTCGCGTCACGCTGGAGCAGATCGAGTCCAGGCGGCCCGGTCTGCTCGACGCGCTGCGCACGCATCCCGGAATCGGCTTCGTGCTGGTGCGCTCGCAGCAGGACGGGCCGGTCGTGCTGGGGGCGAACGGGCGCGTCGTGTTGGACACGGGCACGGTCGAGGGGGAGGACCCGCTGGCGCCGTTCGGCCCGCGCGCGGCCGCGCACGTCAAGCGCACCGACGCGTTCCCCGCCTGTCCCGACGTCGTCGTCAACAGCGCCTACTGGGAGGAGACGGACGAGGTCGCCGCGTTCGAGGAGCTGGTCGGCTCGCACGGCGGGCTCGGCGGCGGGCAGGCGCACCCGTTCGTGCTGCATCCGGTCGGGCTGCCGTGGCCCGACGAGGAGGTCGTCGGCGCGGAGGCGATCCACCGCCTGCTGTGCGGCTGGCTCGCGCGGGTCGGCCAGGACGGCTACGCGTCGAGCGACTCGCCGACCGCGAGCGTCGCGACGCGCACGTCCGGCGCCGTGCGCGCGACCTGAGCCGCGAATGCCTCCGCCGGCTCGCTGAGCAGCGCGCCGTGGCGGCGATGCGTGCCGAGCGGCAGGAACGTGCCCCAGTGGATCGGCACGGCGACCTGCGGCGCGACCAGCGCGGTGGCGCGCGCGGCCGAGGCCGGATCGAGGTGGCCGGGGCCGAGCGTCGGGCCCCAGCCCCAGATCGGCAGCAGCGCGACGTCGACGCGGCCGCGCAGTCGCTCCATCTGCGGGTGCAGGTCGGTGTCGCCGGCGAACCAGATCCGCTCGACGAGGTAGCCGAGCGCCTCGTGCGCGACGCGGCCGGGGAAGCGCCGCGTCGGATGCCAGGCGGGGACGGCCTCGATCGCGACGCCGCCGACGCCGACGCGCTCGCCGGCGGCCAGCACGCGCACGTGCCCGAAGGGCAGTCCTTTCAGCAGGGCGCCCGCGCCGCGCGGCACGAGCACCGCCCGCTCGGGGCGCGCGAGCATCCGCAGCGACGGGCGGTCGAGGTGGTCGTGGTGCGCATGCGAGATCAGCACGGCGTCGAGCGGGCCGGCGACGAGACCCGCCTCGATCGGCGGCGCGTGGCGGCGCAGGTGCGCGACGCGCCCGCGCAGCAGCGGGTCGGTCAAGAGGCGCGCGCCGGCGACCTCCAGCAGGACGGTCGCATGGCCGAGCCAGGTGATCCGGCGCATCGGCGGAGCGTCGCACACGCCCCGCCCGGCGACGCGCCGGGACCGGAAGGGACGGTCCCGGCGCGCGCGGTCGGATCAGGGGTGCCCGGGGAAGCCCATCGGCGGCGGGCCGCCCGGTCCAAAGC
>DASVFS010000106.1:0-2787 GCA_036379915.1 Conexibacter sp.
GACAGGTCTACGAAAGCATGGGAGATGAGGCGCGTGCGCGCGAGTCCTATGCCGAGGCACTCACCCGGCTCCAGGCCACCGTCGCGCAGCGTCCAGACGATTACCAAACGCACGCCGGGATCGGCCTGGCAGCCGCCGGGCTGCGGCGCACAGACCTCGCGGTCCGTCATGGACGACGCGCCGTGGAACTGCTGCCTGTGTCAAAGAATGCCGTCGCCGCGCCTGTGCTTCTCTACGTGCTGTCGACCATCCATGCACGGCTCGGTCAGCATGCCGAGGCATTCGCCGCGCTGGACGAGATGTTCAGCGCGGCAAGCTTCTACAGCGAGCAATGGATCGAACGCGACCCCTGGTTTGCTTCTCTGCGCTCGGATCCGGCATATGCGACGCACCGCAGCCGCTGGACACGTCCCGTCGCAGACAGCCGGCGGCGCTAGGAGATCTATTTCGCTCGCTTGGCCGCGATCCGGTTGCGGCGCCGCCGGGACCGCCACCCTGCACCGTGCGGGTTGGTGCGAAAAAGAAAAAGGGCATGAGACCAAAAACGTTCTTCGTGCCCTTCCGCCTCCACGCTACGGCGGACAAGTCGATCCCTTCGTGCCTTCTATGTTGCGGGTCGCTGTCAAGTTCCTGTTTGTTTGCAGACGTCACCGGAGTGGACCTCCTCATCAGCCTGAGGTCCACGCAGGTGACGTCTCCGTTGTTCGTTCTCGCGTCGTTCGTTCTCGCGTCGTCCGGTCGTCGGCGTGGGTCGATGACCCAGCACTCGCCTTCTATCCGGGCCGTGTCGAGGACACGGACCCCTGAGACCGTTTACACACTCGGTTCGGACGCATCGGCAGCGGCACCTCCTTCGTGACGGTCCTGCGCAGCAGGCACCAGACACGTTGCGTCACGCCGCCCCGCGAGACGCGCCGGTCGTCGCCGACCTACGCGACCTTCAGGACCGCGCCCGTCGGGAGCTCGCCCGTCGTCGCATACCGCCAGAGCGCGATCAGCAGCTTGCGGGCCAGCGCGACAATCCCGATCCGGCGCCGCCGCGCGCCGCCCCCGCCGAACTGCCGTTGATACCACTGCGTCAGCGCGCTGCTCGGCTGCCACTGCACCCAGTTCCACGCCAGCTGAATACTCATCGCCCGCCAGCGAGCGTTGCCGGCGCGATCAATCCCTTGGTCGCGCGCCTGCTCCCCGCTTTGATAGGGGAGCGGCGCAAAGCCGAGCATGCCCCCCACCTGCCGGCGATTCCGAAACTCGCGCCACACCAGGCCTTCCTCGAGGAGGACACTCGCGCCGGTGGCCGCGATCCCTTTTAATTGCACCAGCCGGCGGAGGGCACTGGGGGCAAGCGCCGTCTGCGCCGCCTGGCGCTGCGCGGTGTCCAGCACCGCGAGCTGCGTCGCAATCAGCGCCAGCCGCGTGTCGGCTCGGGCGATCCGCTCTTGCACTTCGCGCCGCAACGGCTGGCCAGCCCAATCCACCACCGTCGTCCACCACCGCTCGCCGCGCGCCGCCGGCAGCGTCGCTCCCCACGTCGCCAGCCAACTCCGCAGCTGATTGATCACCCGCGTCCGCTCCTGCACCAGCTGCGTCCGCTCCCGACTCACATGACGCGCCGCTTCATCCGCCTCCGTCGGCACGCGGACCTCCCGCCACACGTCGCGCTCGCCGAGCCACGCGCGCACCAGCATGGCGACCAACTTGCGCGCATCCAGCCGATCGGTTTTGGCCCGGCGCTGCCGCCGATTCACTTCGATGCTCGCCGAGTCCACCACCCGATTCCGGATCCCTTCTCGGAGCAAGGCTCGGTGAATCCAAAAGCCATCGCGGCCGGCCTCGTAACAGCTCACCACCACTGCCGTCGGCGGCAGGCCATATCGCCGCTTCGCCGCGGCGAGCGCCTGGCGCACCCGCGTCCAATCGCCAGCCGCCACGGACGTGATCCACGGCTCGACGCCAAACCCAGACGTCAGCCCCAGCTTCCACGTTTTCGTCCCCAGCTCGAACGCCACATATAACGTCGCCTCGCGTACACTGCTCGGTAGAGTGTGGGTCGCAGTCATCGTCACCTCCTGATGGATATCGGTCCGCTCAGGAGCTTAACTGCGACCCGCGCTCATAGTCTCTTTGTGGCTGATTCCTTCGTGCTCTTTGTGGCTAACGGAGCGCGAACGCGATGATGCTCGATCCAGACGCAATCGCGACGTACTGCTGGTTGTCGAACTGATACGTCATCGGCGACGCCTTCCACAGCTGGCTGGTCTGGAAGCTCCAGAGCCGTTTGCCGCTCTCGGCATCCACCGCCGCCAGCGCTCCGCTGTCGTCGCCGAAGAACACCACGCGCCCCGCGGTGCTCAGCACGCCACCCCACGAGTTGACCGCGCCCGTCTGCGGGACTTCCCAGACGACTTTTCCAGTACGAATATCCAGCGCACGCAGGTGCCGCTGCGCCGGCTCGTTGGGCGCCTGGCGGAACGATCCGCCCATGAATCCTCGTCCCGCTGCCCACTCCTGGTCCGTCCGCGTGAAGACGCCGCACTTGTCGTTCGTCTGCACGTAGTAGAGATTCGTCAGCGGATTGAACGACGCGGAGTACCAGTTGGTGGCGCCGTCCAGCGCCGGGCAGACGCGTGTCCCGTCTGGTGACGGCTCCATGCCCGGCGCCCGCAGCGGCCGGCCGCGCGAATCGAGGCCGGTGGCCCAGGTGATCTGCTTCACGAACGCGGTGCCGGAGAGGAACTCGCCCGTCGTGCGATCGAGCACGTAGAAGAACCCGTTGCGATTCGCCTG
>DASVFS010000107.1:0-2876 GCA_036379915.1 Conexibacter sp.
GACGTCGGCGACCGTGGCCAGCGCGACCAGGTCGAGATCCTCCGGCGCCGTCGGCGCGCCCAGCGCCTCAGCGAGCTTGTGGGCGACGCCCGCGGCGCACAGGTCCGGGCACGGATAGCCGCCGAGCGCCGGGTGCACGACGGGCGCGTCGGGAACGACGCCGTCGCCGCGGGGGCGGTGATGGTCGGTCACGACGACGTCGACGCCCAGCCGGCGCGCGAGCGCGACCTCCTCGACGGCCGTGATCGCGCAGTCGACCGTCACGAGCAGCCGCGTGCCGTGCGCGGCGAGCCGCTCGACCGTCGTAGCCGCGAGCCCGTAGCCGTCGTCCACGCGGCTGGGCAGGAAGGAGCCGACGTCGGCGCCGAGCCGCCGCAGCGCGCGCAGCAGGACCGCCGTGGCGCAGACGCCGTCGACGTCGTAGTCGCCGTGGACGGTGATGCGCGAGCCGGCCGCGACGTGGCGCAGGATCAGCGCGACGGCGTCGTCCATGCCCGCGAATGCGCGCGGGTCGTGGACCGCGTCGGCGGCCAGGAAGGCGCGTGCGGCGGCGGGCTCGCCGAGGCCGCGGCGCACGAGCACCTGCGCGAACGTGCGCGAGCACCCGAGCGCCGCCCGCAGCCGTTCGACGGCGCCCGGGTCGCACGGCGCGAGCGCCGGTCGCGGGGCCGGCGGCGCAGTGGGCGGGGGCGCCGGCGGTGCGGGCGCGGGAGCGGTCGGCGACGGCGGCAGCGCGAGCGTGGACACCGACCCAGGCTACGGGCGGGCCACGACGGAAGCGCTATGCGTACTCGGCGTCGAGCCGCTCGCGGCGCATGCCCTCGGCGTACACCGCGGCGAGGCCGATCAGCGCGCCGGGGATCCCCTCGAGCGCCGTCAGCAGATGCGTGTCGCTCTGGCCGGGCACCGTGAAGCCGTTGATCACGAGGCCGACGACGATCGCGCCGACGAGCGCGCCGAGGAAGGCGCCGACGATCCCGCCCCAGAAGCGGTCCGGCAGGAAGATCGTGAAGTGCCAGACGGCCAGGCCCATCATGACCCACGCGAGCATGCCCATCAGCGCGACCTCCCGTGGCGGCGTCTGCCGGCGCGGCGCGGTCTGCGCGGCTCCTTGAGCATGCCCTCGTTCTCCGCTTCGTCGGGCGCGCGCCCGTTGCCGGACTCCGGCGTGCCGGTCTCCTCGCCGACCGGCGGGCTCGGGCGCGCCGGCGGCGTGGGCGCGTCGGACGGCGGCTGCACGACGGCGGCACGCGAGCGGCGACGCGGCGGCGAGACCGGCGCGTCGTCCGCCACGTCGATGTCGCGGCGCAGCGCCGCGAACTCCTCGTCGGAGAGCTCCCCCGGCTCCTCGGGCGTGGTGAGCCGCCGGCGCGGCCCGGTCGGTCTCACCGCGGGCTCGACGTCGACCGGCTCGCCGCCGACGGTCGCCGCGGCGTAGGCCGGCACGACGCCGCCGTGCTCGGCCGCGATCCGCTCGTGCCGCGTGCGGTAGACCGGCTCGCGCTCCTTCCAGTGCGTCAGCACCGGCGTCGCGATGAAGACGGACGAGTACGCGCCCGAGATCACGCCCACGAGCAGCGCGAACGCGAAGTCGCGCAGCGTCTCGCCGCCGAACAGCATCAGCGCGAGGATCGGCAGCGCCGTCGAGAAGGACGTCGCGAGCGAGCGCGTCAGCACCTCGGACATCGAGCGGTTCGCGATCTGCGAGAACGCGGCCCGCGGCATCCGCGGCATGTTCTCGCGGATGCGGTCGAACACGATCACGGTGTCGTAGAGCGAGTAGCCCAGGATGGTGAGCAGCGCGGCCACGGTCGCCGACGTCACCTCCCGCCCCGTCAGCGAGTAGATGCCGCCGGTGATCAGCAGGTCGTGCATCAGCGCGATCAGCACCGGCACGGCGAACTTCCACTGGAAGCGCAGCGCGATGTACGCCGAGATCACCAGCAGCGAGGCGATGATCGCGATGATCGCGTTGTTCGCGACCGTCTGACCGAACGTCGGCCCGACCGACGTGCTCGAGAAGTTCTGGGTGCCGCCGAACTGCGCGTCGAGTCTCCCTCTCAGCGTCTGCACCTTGTTCGGCTGCAGCTGCTCGGTCGAGATCTGCACGACGTTGTCGCCGAGATCTCTGTTGTCGACGCGCTGGATCTTCGCGTCGCTGATCCCGTTGGCTTCGAGCAGCGAGCGCAGCGCGCCCTCGTCGGCCGGCCGCACGAGCGCCGTCGTGATGCGGGTCCCGGAGGTGAAGTCGATGCCGAAGTTGAGGCCCTTGCCGCCGATCGCCAGCGCGCCGATCATCAGGATCACGCCGGACATCGAGAAGAACCACTTCGAGCTGCCCATGAAGTCGAACGTCCAGCGCTTGCCGGCGAGGTGCGCGCCGACCGCCGCGGGGTTCGAGAAGACGCGGCTGCGCCCGAGCGTCGCGAGTATCGCCTGCGTCGCCATCACGGCCGTGAACAGCGAGACGAGCGTGCCGATGCCGAGCATGAACGCGAAGCCCTTGACGCCGGCGGTCGCGAGCATGAAGAGGATGAACGCGGTCATCACCGTCACGACGTTCGCGTCGATGATCGCCGTGAGGCCCTTTCTGTAGCCGGTGCTGATCGCCGCCGGCACGGACTTGCCGGCGCGCAGCTCCTCCTTCACGCGCTCGAAGATCACGATGTTCGCGTCGGCCGCGACGCCGATCGTAAGGATCAGGCCGGCGATCCCCGGCAGCGTCAGCGTGATCGGCACGAGCTTGATCAGCGCGAACAGGTAGACCGAGTAGATCAGCAGCGCGCCCGTCGCGATCACGCCGAGCATGCGGTAGAAGGCGATCAGGAACAGCGCCACGACGACGAGGCCGGCGATGCCCGCGACCAGGCCCTGGT
>DASVFS010000108.1:0-7538 GCA_036379915.1 Conexibacter sp.
GGAGTCGGTGGTGGGTGAGGACGGACGTGCGCCGGCCGAGAGGCCGGTGTGCGCGTGGGCGGGTAGGGCGTGGCCAGGACCCGCCCGCGACAGCGCTCGGGCTCGGCGGAGGGACCGGTGCGCTTGCGATCATGCCGCGCATGCCGCAGGAATCCCCCCGCCTGCGTGGGCGCGACATCGTCTGCGTCGGCTTCGCCGACTGGGACACGGACCTGTGGACGAACCAGCACCACCTGATGTCCCGCCTCGCGCGTGAGAACCGCGTGCTGTTCGTCGAGTCGCTCGGGCTGCGCCAACCGCAGCTCGCCGGCCGCGACGTGAAGCGGATCCTGCGCCGACTGCGCCGCGGCGTCGCGCCGCCGCGCAGTGCGGACGGCCTGCACGTGCTCTCGCCGCTCGTGGTCCCGCTGCACCGCTTCGCCGCGGTGCGCGCGCTGAACCGCCGGCTGCTGCCGTTCCTCGTGCGGCGCGCGGCGCGCCGGCTGGGCCTGCGGCGGCCCATCCTGTGGGCGTACGTGCCGCAGGCGGAGGCGCTGGTGGAGGCGCTGGACGCCTCGCTCGTCGTCTACCACTGCGTCGACGACATCGCCGCCCAGCCGGGCATCGACGGCGCCTCGTTCCGCGCCGCCGAGGAGCGCTTCGCCGCGCGCGCCGAGCTCGTCCTGGCGAGCGCGCCGTCGCTCGCCGAGCGCATGCGCACGCTCAACGGCAACGTGCTGTTCGCGCCGAACGTCGCCGACACGGCGCTGTTCGCGCGCGCGCTCGAGCCGGGGCCGGTCGATCCGGCGCTCGACGCGCTGCCGCGCCCGCGGGTCGTCTTCACCGGCGCGGTCGTCGCGACGAAGCTCGACGTGCCGCTGCTCGCGCAGCTCGCGCGCGCGCGGCCGCACTGGTCGTTCGCGCTCGTCGGCCCGGTCGGCGTGGGGGACCCGCGCACCGACGTGTCGGCGCTGGCGGCCGAGCCGAACGTCCACCTGCTCGGCGCGCGCCGCTACGGCGAGCTGCCGGACGCGCTGCGCGGCGCCGACGCCGGGCTGATCCCGTACGCGCGCAACGCGCTGACGGACGGCATCTTCCCGATGAAGGTGTACGAGTACCTCGCCGCCGGCCTGCCGGTGGTGGCGACGGAGCTGCCGTCGATCGCGGGCGTCGCCGAGGTCGCGACCGCGCCCGACGCGTCCGGCCTGGCCGCGCTGCTCGACGACGCGCTCGCGCACGGCGATCCCGCGCGGCGCGCCGAGCGCTCGCGCGCGGCGCGGGAGCACTCGTGGGACGCGCGCCTGGCGGAGATCGCGACTGCGATCGAGGCGCTCGCGTGAGCGACGTCCTCGTCTCCGTCCACACGCCGATCCTGCGCTCCGGCCGCGCCGTGCGCACCTACGGCGTCGCACGCGCGCTGGCCGCGGCCGGCGGTGGCGTCACGTTCGTGTACGTCAGATTCGGCGGCGACGAGCCGGACGCCGCGCACCGCGCGATCCCGGGCGTCCGCTTCGAAGCGGTCGAGCCGTCGCGCGGCCTGCGCCGCCTGCTCGCGTACGGCGCCGCGCGCGCCCGCGGCGTGCCGGACGACTTCGCGCGCGGCGTCTCGCCCGAGCTGGCGGCCGCGGTGCGGCGGCTCGCGCCCGACCCGGCGACGCGCGTGATCGCCGACGGCCCGACCGAGGCGGCCGCGCTCGCGGGCCTCGCGAAGCGGCGGCCGGTGATCTACAACGCGCACAACGTCGAGTCCGCCTACCGCCACGAGCTGGCGGCGAGCGCCGGGCTCGGCTCGCCGGAGCGGCTGCGCCGCTTCGAGCGCGGCGTGCTCGCACGCGCCGCCGAGGCGTGGATGGTGAGCGAGGCCGACGCCGCCGCAGCGCGCGAGCTGTGCCCGGACGCGACGCTGCGGCTGGTCCCGAACGTCGTCGACGTCGGCGCGATCGCGCCGGTCACGCCCGACGTCGGCGCCCGCCGTGCGCTGTTCGTGGGGAACTTCACGTACGAGCCCAACCGCACCGCGCTGCGCTTCCTGCTCGACGAGGCGATGCCGCGCGTGTGGGCGCAGCTGCCCGACGCGCGGCTGCGGCTCGTCGGCGCCGGGCTCGAGCAATCGCCGTCGGCGGATCCGCGCGTCGAGCCGCTCGGCTTCGTGGACGACCTCGCCGACGCCTACGCCGGCGTCTCCGTCGCCGTCGTGCCGCTGCTGCAGGGCGGCGGCACGCCGCTGAAGTTCGTCGAGGCGCTCGCGTACGGGCTGCCGATCGTCGCGACGCCGCGCGCCGCCGCGGGCCTTGCGGTGGAGGACGGCGTGCATTGCCTGCTGGCCGAGGGACCCGCGGCCTATGCGGACGCGCTGACGCGCGCTCTGCGCGACGGCGCGCCGGGCCTCGGCGAGCGCGGGCGCGCGCTCGCGGTCGAGCGCTACTCGGTCGAGGCGCTCACCGAGCTCCTGCGCCGCTGACGCACGCCGGCGCTCGCGCTCTCAGCCGGCGCGCGCGGCGTCGACGGTCACCAGCGTCAGCTGCAGCCCCTCGGCCAGCGGCACCTGGGGCTCCCAGCCGAGCAGCTCGCGCGCGCGTGTAGCGTCGAGGCAGCTGCGCAGCACCTCGCCGGCGCGCGCCGGCGCATGCTCGGGCGCGAAGGCCTCGCCGCCCGGCAGGCCGCGGAACGCGGCCGCCAGGTGCAGCACCGACGTCTCGACGCCCGTGCCGACGTTGATCGCGCCGGTCACGTCGCGCTCGGCGGCGCGCAGGTTCGCGTCCACGACGTCGCCGACGTAGACGTAGTCGCGCGTCTGCTCGCCGTCGCCGTAGATCGTCGGCGTGCGGCCCTCCGCCAGGCAGCCGCAGAAGATCGCGATCACGCCGCCCTCGCCGAGCGGGTCCTGCCGCGGTCCGTACACGTTCGCGTAGCGCAGCGCGACCGTCGAGAGGCCGTGCAGGCGCGCGAACAGCGCGCAGTAGCCCTCGCCCGAGAGCTTGCCCTGCCCGTAGGGCGCGAGCGGCCGCGCGGGCGCGTCCTCAGGCGTCGGCACCTGCTCGGCCTCGCCGTAGACGGCGCCGCCCGTCGCGGAGTAGACGACGCGTCGCACTCCGGCCGCGTGCGCGGCGGCCAGCACGTTGATCGTGCCCTCGACGTTCACGCGCGCGTCGGCGGCGGGATCGGCGACCGAGCGGCGCACGTCGATCTGCGCAGCGAGGTGGAAGACGACCTCCGGGCGCTCGCGCTGGAACAGCGCGTTCAGGGCGCCCGCGTCGCACACGTCGAGCTCGTGCAGCTCCGCGCCCTGCGCGAGCGCGGCGTCGAGGTTCCGCCGGCGGCCGGTCGAGAGGTCATCGACGACGACGACGCGCTCGCCGCGCGCCAGCAGCGCGTCGACGAGATTCGAGCCGATGAAGCCGGCGCCGCCGGTGACGAGCGCGCTCATGGCGGCACAGGGTAGAGCGCGGACCGGGTGGACATCCGTCCAGGCGCCGACCCTGGACTTTCGCTTCGACCGCAGCCGGCCGAACTTGAGCGTGGGCACGGTCGCCCGCCCCGTCCAACGGAATGGACATCGGCGGCGCGACGCGGGCTCGTCGTTCCCGACAAACGGCACCCCCACCGCGAGGTGGGTCCGCAAAGCCAGGGGTCTCCCCGAGACAGCCCGGCCACCGAAGGAGACTCGATGCTCGCGCTCCCCCAGCGCCGGTTCTCGCACCGGCTCGCCATCGCACTGCTCGTCGCCGTCCTCAGCACGCTCGCAGTCGCGTCGGGAGCATCCGCTTCACCGCACGGCAAGGCCGCCTCCGCGAAGGCGCGCGCCGCCGTCGCGCGGCTCAACCACGCGGCCAAGGTCCAGCGCGCCGCCGATCGCCGGCTCGTCCGCAAAGCGCGCCGGCTGAAGGCCTGCCAGCGCCGCCACTCCGGCAGCTGCAAGGCGCAGCGCCGTCAGGTGCAGAGCGCGGGCGTGCGCCTCCACCGCGCACAGCGCCGCCTCAACCGCCTCGCCCGCCGCCAGGCGCGCCGTGCGCGCACCGGTGCGACGGTGAGCGCGCCGACGATCGCGGTCGACGGCCAGAAGCTGTCCTGGAACGCGCTCAGCAACGTCAACCGTTACGTGTTCGTGCGCAAGGTGCCGGGGATGGCCGACCAGTACTCGGTCGTCAGGGGCACCTCGATCACGCCGCCGGCCGTGCCCGGCAAGACGGTGCGCTACAGCGTGCGCGCCGACGCGAAGGGCAGCGCCTGGTCGGCCGAGGTCGCGATCACGTACCCGGCGGTCGCGCCGACGCCGGCGCCGGCCGTGTCGACCGCGCCGGAGCCGCAGCCGACGGCTCCGACCGTCGACCTGCTGGCCGCGCCCGCGCTCGTCGCCTCCGGCACCTCGCTCGCGTGGAACCAGGTCGAGACCGTCACCACCTACGTGCTCGTGCGCAGAGTCGACGGGCTTGCGGACCAGTACACCGCCGTGAGCGGCACGACGTACACGCCGGCCCCGGTCGCCGGCAAGACCGCGCGCTACAGCGTCCGCACCGCGATCGAGGGCAGCGCCTGGTCGCCGTCCGTCGCGATCACCTACCCCGCCGACCCGGCGCCCGTCCCGTCGCCGTCCCCGGAGCCCGCGCCCGTCCAGGCCGACTTCCAGCTCGGCCTCGTCGCCGGCTCGGCCGCGACGTACGAGCTGCCGTTCCTGCAGCAGCTGGGCGCGAGAACCGCGCGCCTCGTGTGGAACATCGGGACGCCGGTCTCGAGCCTCGCCCCGGCGATGGACGCGTACGCGAGAGCGGGCGTGCGCCCGATCCTGCTCGCGACCTTCTACGGCCGCAACGCGACCAGCGCCGAGGCGCTGAGCCTCGCCGGCTGGGCCGCGGCGTACGGCCCGGGCGGGACCTTCTGGCAGGGCAAGAGCTACCCCGCCGGCACCGGCGTCCAGCGGATCGAGTTCGGCAACGAGACGAGCTACAGCTACCAGTTCTCCGACAACTCGCTGTCGACCTACGCCGCCCGCGCGCAGACCTACGCGCAGCGCGCGAAGGAGGCGGCGACGGCGATCAAGGCGGCGAACCCGAACGTCGGCCTGCTGGCGATCGGCGACAACGCCGTCAACCAGAGCGCCTGGGTCGTGAACATGTTCAGAGCCGTGCCGGACCTCGACGACTACGTCAGCGGCTGGACGATCCATCCCTACGGACCCAACTGGGCGACGCGGATCGACTCGACCGTCAACTCGACGAAGACCGCCGGCGCGCGCGACCTGCCGATCTGGGTCACCGAGTGGGGCCTCTCGTCCGACAACGGCCGCTGCCTGTCCGACAACTACGGCTTCGACAAGTGCATGACGTACGACGCCGCCGCGACGACGCTGCGCGCGACGCTCGCCGGCATGCAGAGCCGCTACGGCAGACGCCTCGGCGCCTTCTTCCTGTACCAGGCGCACGACCAGTACGCGAGCGGCTCGCAGACCGGTCGCGAGGCCTTCTTCGGCGCGGCTCAGAGCAACGGCGCGGCGAAGGGCGCCTACACGGCCGAGGTCAAGGGCCAGCTCGCGGCGAACGGCTGAGCGGGCGGCGGGCGACCGCCTCCACCGCGGCCATCGCCGCCGCGTTGAAGCGCGACTCGGTGTAGTGGCGGGCGGCCTCCAGGCCGCCCGTCAGCAGCCGCTCCCGCAGCGCCGCGTCGCCGGCCAGCCGGCGCGCCGTCTCGGCCAGCGAGGCGGCGTCGCCCGGGACGTGCAGCAGGCAGTTCTCGCCGTCGCGCAGGTACTCGCTCGAGCCGCCGCGGCCGCTCGCCGTCACCGGACGGCCGAGCGCCATCGCCTCGAGCGGCACGAGCCCCCACGGCTCCTCCCACACGACGGGGAAGACGACCGCGTCGTGGCGCTCGTACAGCGCGGGAAGGTCGGCGCGCGCGACCGGCCCGGCGAACGTCACGCGCTCCGCGAGGCCGAGCCGCTGCGCGAGCGAGGCCAGCTCCGCCAGCAGCGTCTCGGGGCCGGCTCCGGCGACCGTCAGCGTCGCCTGCGGCAGCTCGGCGAGCGCCTCGATCGCCGTCGCGACGCCCTTGCGCGGGTCGATGCGGCCGACCGACAGCAGCCGCCAGCCCCACGGCTGCGGCGGACGCGGGTCGATGAAGTCGTCGGCGACGCCGGACGGCTCCACGGCCGTGCGCGGCAAGCGGGGGCCCTGGCGGCGCAGCGTCTCCGACACGAACACGTACGTCGCGGCGTTCGCGAAGTCGACGCGCGTCGGGAGCCCGCTGAGGCGGTCGACGACGCGCCCGAGCCGCGGACGGCGCGCGAACAGCCGCAGCCACCCGTCGCCGGGCGGCTGGTAGGTGAGCCAGTCGTCCATCACGAACGCGACGGCGGGGAAGCCGGCGCGACGCACCTGCTCGATCGACGACAGCGCCATCCCGCCCATGCCCCACCACGCGACCACGTCCGGCCGCAGCTCGTCGAGGTGGCGGCGCACGACGGCCGCGTTCCGGCGCTCGAGCGCGACCCGCTCGCGCAGCGTGAGCTTGGGCGAGCCCTGCGCGCTCCAGTAGCGGCGCAGTTCGCGGTGCACGTCGGCGTCGTCGGGGCCCGTCGCGCCGGTGCGCTCGTCGCTCGCCAGCACGCGCACGACGTGCCCGGCCGCGCGCGCGTGCTCGACCCACGTGCGCCACATCAGCTCGTAGCCGCCCGCGTAGTGCGGGGGGTAGAGGTTGCCGACGGAAAGGACCCTCACGCGCGGCCCGCGCCCCGCTGCAGCGCCGCCAGCAGGCCGAGCTGCGCCGCGAACAGGACCGTGAAGCGGGCGTCGACGCCGGTGAAGCTGGCGGTCGTCTCGATCGCGACGAGCCCGGCGATCCCGCACATCGACGCGAGCCCGAAGCAGCGGAACAGCGGCGCGCGGTTCCTGCGCCACGTGCGCCAGCTCAGCAGCGCGGCCGAGCCCAGCAGCGAGACGAACGCGATCGCCCCGAGCAGGCCCAGCTTCATCCACCACCACAGCAGTGCGAAGTGGACGTACTGGCGCCCCTGCTCGTGCTCGACCGGCAGCGGCCGCTCGGACGCGCTCCAGTCCTCCTGGAGGCCGATCCCCGCCACGGGATGGCGCTTGATCTCCTCGATTACGTTGACGCGCTCGTCGAGCCGGTAGCGGTCCTCGGCGTTCGCCTGCAGCTTGGACGGCGCGAGCGACTCGACGCGGTTCGCGAGCGGCGTCTGCGCCTGGAACTGGATCGAACCGACCGTCCAGATCGCGATCGCGACGAGCACGACCGAGGGCACGAGCACGCGCCAGCCGCGCCGCGAGGTCCCGAGCAGCAGCACCAGCAGCAGCCCGAGCACGGCCGCGATCCAGAACGAGCGGCGGTAGGACAGCAGCAGCGAGGCCGTCAGCAGCGGCACCGCGACGGCCATCCAGCGCTCCTTCGGCATCCCGCCGACGATCGCCGCGACCGTCCCCAGCAGCGCGAGCAGAATCAGCCAGTTCGCGGTCGGCTCGTAGTAGGTCAGGTGCGTGCCGCCGTCGAGCTCGACGCTGCCGCCGCCGGCCATCACGACCAGCCCCAGCGCGGCCTTGAGCAGCGCC
>DASVFS010000109.1:0-7072 GCA_036379915.1 Conexibacter sp.
TTGGGGGGGCGGGACCCGCCCCCGCCCGCCGCGACTCCCGACCGCGGGGGCTGTGCGGCCGAGAGTCGGCGGGCCGTCGTCCGCGGCCGGCGTGCCAGCCGGCCGCGGAGCGCCGTGCTGGGACTAGGTCACGCGCGCGAGCGCGGGGTACGGAGCCGCGCTCACGTGGATGGGTTCGCCGTGACCTGCACGGCCGACGAGACGCCCCGTTGGTTGACCGGGCCGCCGGGGACGAGGGTGCGGTACTGCGCGGTGCCCGCCGCCGCGAGCGTGAACGGGATCGCATAGGCGGAGCCGACGCCGATCCGCGCGACCGCGACGGTGCGCCAGACGCCGCCGTCGAGGCGCTGCAGGAAGACCACGTGGCCGACCTTGCCCGGCTGCACCGTCCCGCTGAACGTGACGACGTCGCCGACGGTCACGGCGCTTGCGCTGGCCGAGATCGAGACGACGTCGCGCACCCCCTGGAACAGGCGCGCCGTACGGTGATGCGGGTCGCTCGTGACGCGCACCTGGTAGACGGTGTTGCGCGGCGGCGCCTGCGTGAACGCGTAGGCGCCGTTCGCGTCGGTGACGCCGGTCGCGATCGGACGCAGCCGCCCGCGCCACTCGTCGCGCGCGAACAGCGTCACCGACGTGGCGGGACCGCCGTCGAGCGTGCCGGAGATGGTGACGCTGCCGCCGAAGTCGATCGGCTGGCTGCTCGAGGCGATCGTGAAGCCGGCGACCTGCAGCTGCTGCACCGTGATCGAGATCGGCGAGGACGGGCTGCGCAGCGTGCGGCGGTTCGGCAGCAGCAGCGTGCGCAGCGTGCGGTCGCCCGGCACGCGGAAGCGGTGGACGATCGTGTAGCCGCCGTCGGCGCGCACGAAGCCGCCGTCGACCGCGACCCAGCGATCGCCGGCGAGCGCCGCCTGGCGCTGCAGCAGGATGCGGTGACCGGCGTTCGCGGGCGAGACCTTGCCGGTGAACGCGATCGGCGTCGCCGTCGTCAGCTCGCCGGACGGCTGGTCGAGCGAGACGGTCGCGGCGATGCGCACGGGGTGGTGGTGCGGTCTGTGCGGGTGCCGGTGCGCGGACGCCGCCGCCGGCAGCGCGAGCGCTGCGACGAGAGCGGCGATGAGCAGGGCGATGCGGGAACGCAAGGGATCCTCCAGTGCAGGCATGGGTGGTGGACTGACCCCTCCGACGGCTCCTCCGAAGCGTCGTCGCGTGCCGGTTGGCAGGGGTTTCGACGCCTGCTTGAACACACGCTCGGCAGGCGAGTTGCGGCGCGCCTACACTCGGGCGATGGACCCCTTCCTGGCGATCGTGCTCGGCTCGATCGCGCTCGTGCTCGCCGCGTTCGTCGTGATCGGCGTCCTCACCACGCCGGGCACGGGCTCCGAGCAGCTCGGCTGGAAGACCTCGCACGAGCACGACCGCACGCAGGCGGTGAGCGAGTCCGAGGACCTGGAGCAGCTGCTCGAGGCGGCGAACGCGCGCCGCCGCGCGCGCGGCGAGCAGGAGCTGACGGTGGACGGCCTGCTCGAAGACGAGGACGTGCGCCGCGGGCTGATGTGACAGGCTCCCGCGCCGATGGCGCGGGTCTTGATCGTCGGGTGCGGATGCCGCGGGCAGGCGCTGGCGCGCGCGCTGCGCGCGGAGGGGCACGCCGTGCGCGGAACGACGCGCACGGAGCAGCGGCGCGACGCGATCGCGGCGACGGGGGCGGAGGTGTGGATCGGCGATCCCGACCGCATCGCCACGATCAGCTACGCGCTCGCCGACGTGACGATCCTCTGCTGGCTGATGGGCTCGGCGAGCGGCCCGCCGGAGCGCGTGGAGGCGCTGCACGGCTCGCGCCTCAGCATGCTGCTCGAGCGCACGATCGACACGACCGTGCGCGGGCTGCTGTACGAGGCGGCGGGGAGCGTCGACCAGGCGCTGCTCGCGCGCGGCGCGGAGACGGTGCGCGCCGCCTGCGGCTACTCCGAGATCCCGCACGCGCTGCTGCAAGCTGACCCCGCCGACCACGACGCGTGGCTGGCCGCGGCGGTGCGCGCGATCGACGGGCTGCTCGCCTACGAGCGCGCCTGACGGCCGGCGAGCGGTCCGAGCCGCTCCAGCAGGTCCCCGAGGATGCGCGCGGTGGCGCCCCAGATGAGGTGGTCGCCGACGACGTAGGTGTCGGTCTCGAACGTGAAGCCGCGGCGCGTGATCGGCCGCTTCGCGTAGCCGGCGGTCAGCGCGTCCAGCGACAGCTCGAGCACGAGCTCCACCTCGTTCGGGCTCGGCCGCCACGGGATCGGGTCGATCAGCCCGACGTGCGGGTAGATCAGGTAGCCGGTCACGAACGTGCTGACCGGCGCGAGCGTGCCGAGCAGCTCGACCTCCCGCGGGGAAAGGCCGATCTCCTCCTCCGCCTCGCGCAGGGCGGTCGTCGCCAGCTCCTCGTCGGCGTGGTCGCGCCGGCCGCCGGGAAAGGAGATCTCGCCCGGGTGGCGGCGCAGGTCCTCGCGGCGCTTCGTGAAGACCGCGTGCAGCTCCCCGTCGCGCACGTAGAGGGGGACGAGAACGGCGGCCTCGGTCTCGCCGCTCAGCCTGACGGGCGAGGGCTCGCGGGCCGCGACGGCGAGGCGCGCGCGCAGCTCCTCGCGGATGCTCGTCACGCGCGCGGGGCCGCCCCGACCGGCCTCAGCCGACCAGCTCGATGCGCTCGTCGAACATGACCTCGCCGTCCAGCGTGCGGTGGATCGGGCACTTGGCGGCGATCACCGAGAGCCGTTCGACCTGTTCGCTCGTGAGGTTTCTCGGCAGCCGCAGCAGCAGCTTGAAGCGCGTCGGGGCGCCGCGCTCGGCGGGCGTGTACTCGGCCTCGACCTCGATTCTGCCGATGTCCCAGCCCTTGCGCTTGGCGTACATCTCCACGGTGATCGCGGTGCAGGAGGCGAGGCTGGCGGCGAGCAGCTCCTGGGGATTCGGCGCCTCGTCGTCGCCGCCTGCGTCGTGGGCCTCGTCGGCCTGGATCCGATGGTCGCGCACGTCGATCTCATGGGTGAACGTGCCGGTGCGTCGCGCGGTCGCCTTCATCATCGTCGTCTTTGTGCTCCGAGGGTGCCGGTGGTGCTCTTGTGCGGTACTTGCGCTGGTGGGCGGCGCCCATCGTAGCGGGGCGATTGGCGGCGTTGGGGCGCAGTGGGACGGCCGTCGTACGGCGAACGACGTAGGCGTCGTCAGCGATCGCGGCGCGCCGGCGCCGCGACGGCTCACGCTTCGAGCTCGACCGGCTCCCCGATCGGGATCCAGCGGAAGCGGTCCTGGAGGTCGGGCGGCGCGGTCGCCAGCGCGCGCTCGATCGCGTCGCGTCCCTCGCGGAAGTGCTTCCAGCCCTCGTAGTGGATCGGGATCGCCGTGTGCGGCTGCGTCAGTTGCGTGAGCTCGATCGCTCCCTTCGCGGTGAGCGTGTAGCGGAACGGGCCGGAGACGGGAAAGCGGACGCCGCCGAGGTGCAGGATCGCGGTGCCGACGTCGATGCGGTCGGGCACCTCGCGGACGCCGTCGTAGAGGACGGTGTCGCCGGAGATCCAGACGGCGCCGTGCTGCTGGCCCTCCCATGCGAGCGCGAAGCCGATCACGTCGCCGACGAGCGGGCGGCTGAGCGGCGGGCCGTGGCGGCAGGGCGTGGCGGTGATCTCGATCGGCGTCTTGCCGTCGGCCTCCAGGCGGGTCGTGGCCCACGGCGCGAGGCCGCGGGCGTTGCCGCCGAGCCGCTTGGCGCCGCTCACGGTCGTGATGACGGTGCCGGCGCTCGGCAGCAGGGCGCGACCGGCGGGATCGAGGTTGTCGTCGTGGTGGTCGTGGCTGAGCAGGACCGCGTCGATCGGGCCGAGGTCGGTCGCCGCGATCGCCGGGCCGGCGAGCTTGCGCGAGAACGTGCCCCAGCCGAAGCTGTATCTGCGGCCGGGCGCGTCGAACGTCGGGTCGGTGAGGATCCGCCAGCCGCCGACCTCGATCAGCGCGGTCGGCCCGCCGATGTGCGTGATGCGCATGGTGCTCATGGCGGCGAGCCTAGGGAAGCGGCCGCGCGCGGGCGGCGGTTCCGAGCGCCCGTATACTCGCCCGAGCGGGGCGTGGCGCAGCCTGGTAGCGCGCCTGCTTTGGGAGCAGGAGGTCCTCGGTTCGAATCCGGGCGCCCCGATCGCGACAAGCCTCGGTACGGCGCTGACGCGCTCGGATGGTCAGGCGGCGTCCGCGCTACGAACGAGCCGAACGTCGAGCCCGAGCGCACCGGTCAATGCTCCGAGCGTGGCCGTCGTCGGGTTTGCCTGGCCGCGCTCGATGCGACTGATCTCGGCTTGGTCGATGCCGGAGCGCTGGGCGAGCTGCTTCTGCGTGAGGTGCTGGGCGCGGCGCTGGGTGGCGAGCTGACGGGCGAGGGAGAAATGGAGGCGGAAGGCTTCCAGCTCGGCGACGGCGTCGGGGCCCTCGGCTTGGGCCTCGGCTTCAATCTCGGCTATGAAGTCGTCAAAGGTGGTCCGCGTCATATGCGTGAGTATGGTGCATATCCCATATGACGGCAAGGGGCTGAGTCAGCGCAATCGCCGACGGAAGTCCTTGAGACGCTTGCGCGCGTCGGCGATCTCGCGTTGCTGGCGCTTCGGGCTCGGGTCGGCGGCTTTGTCATATCCGCCGACCAGCAGCACGATGCGGTCGCCGTAGGCGTGGCAGAAGACCCGCAGCAGGATGCGTTCGTCACCAGCCTCAGAGCGGGGCGTCTTTCCGACGCTGCGCAGGATCTCGGTGGCGTCGTGGCGCAAACGAGCTCTATCGTCTTAGGGGCGATGAGCGACGCGACGACGGGCTGGACCCAGACGATCGCCTCCGAGGACGGCGAGCGGATGGTCGACGTCGGTCGTGGGATCGAGTTGTGCTGCGAGACGTTCGGCGACCGTGTCGATCCGCCGCTGTTGCTGGTCATGGGCCTCGGCATGCAGATGCTGCACTGGCCGCCCGGGCTGATCGCGCGGCTCGTCGAGCGCGGGCACTTCGTCGTGCGCTTCGACAACCGCGACCGCGGGCGCTCGACGCACGTCGCCACGCCGCCGCCGAGCCGCGTGAGACTGCTCACGCGCCGCTTCGGCCCCGACCAGTACACGCTCGACGACATGGCGCTCGACACGGTCGGGCTGCTCGACGCGCTCGAGCTCGACTCCGCGCACCTCGTCGGCGTCTCGATGGGCGGGATGATCGCCCAGACGGTCGCGGCGACTCGCCCGAGACGCGTCCGCTCGCTCACCTCGATCATGTCGAGCACCGGCAGCCGCCGCGTCGGCCAGCCGAAGCCGAGCGTCCTGCCGGCGCTGCTGAAGCCGGCGCCGCGCGAGCGGGACGCCTACGTCGAGCACATGCTCGGCGTGCTCACCGCGATCGGCGCGCCGGGCGACGTGCTCGACACGCCCGAGGGCCGCGCCTACCTCGCGCACACGCACGACCGCGACCCCGACGTGCGCGGCACGGGCCGCCAGCTGGCGGCGATCCTCGCCTCCGGCGACCGTACGAAGCGCCTCCATGCCATCAGCGCCCCGACGCTCGTGATCCACGGCGACAGCGACCCGCTGATCACGCCCTCCGGCGGCAGAGCGACCGCCAAGGCGATCCCGAACGCCAGCCTGATGCTCGTCCCCGGCATGGGCCACGGGCTGCCGGAGCGGCTGTGGCCGCAGCTCGTCGACGCGATCGCCGCGCATGTCGCGCGCGCGGAGGAGCGACGCGCCGCCGCAGCCGTTTGACTATCGTTCAAGACATGCCCTCCACCGAGCACGTCGACGTCCTGATCGTCGGCGCCGGCCTCTCCGGCATCGGCGCCGCCTGCCGCATCGCGACCGCATGCCCCGGCAAGACCTTCGCCGTCCTGGAGGCGCGCGAGGCCAGCGGCGGCACCTGGGACCTGTTCCGCTACCCCGGCATCCGTTCCGACACCGACATGTTCACGCTCGGCTACCCGTTCAACCCGTGGCCCGAGCACCAGGCGATCGCGGACGGCCCGATGATCCGCGGCTACGTGCGCGACACGGCGCGCAAGTACGGCGTCGACGGCGCGATCCGCTACCACCACAGAGTGCTCGGCGCAAGCTGGTCCAGCCAGGACGCGCGCTGGACGGTCGACGTCGAGCGCACCGACACCGGCGAGACCTTTCAGCTCACGTGCGGCTTCCTGTTCGGCTGCACCGGCTACTACCGCTACGACGAGGGCTTCCTGCCGCAGTTCGAGGGCACCGAGCGCTTCAGAGGGCAGCTGATCCACCCGCAGCACTGGCCCGAGGACCTGGACTACGCCGGCAAGCGCGTCGTCGTGATCGGCAGCGGCGCGACCGCCGTCACGCTCGTCCCCGCGATGGCGGAGCAGGCGGCCCGCGTGACGATGCTCCAGCGCTCGCCGAGCTACGTGATCGCACTGCCCGGGCACGACGCGATCTCCGAGCTGGCGCACAGACTGCTGCCGGCGAGACGCGCGTACTCCTTCACCCGCTGGAAGAACGTCCTGCTGGGGTCACTCTTCTACGAGCTCAGCAGACGTCGCCCGCGGCTGATGAAGCGCATCATCCGCAGAGGGCTGGAGCGCCAGCTGCCGCCCGGCTTCGACATCGACACGCACTTCAGACCGCGCTACGACCCGTGGGACGAGCGCGTCTGCATCGTGCGCGACGGCGATCTCTTCAGGGCGCTGAGGGAGGGGAAGGCCTCCGTCGTCACCGACCGCATCGAGACGTTCACCGAGACAGGCCTCAAGCTGGCGTCCGGCGCGGAGCTCGAGGCGGACGTCGTCGTCACGGCGACCGGGCTGAACCTGCTGATGCTCGGCGGCATGTCGCTGGCGGTGGACGGCGAGGCGGTCGACGTCGCGCAGACGGTCGGCTACAAGGGGATGATGTTCAGCGGCGTCCCGAACATGGCGATCACGCTCGGCTACACGAACGCCTCGTGGACGCTGAAGGGCGACCTCTGCGCCGAGTACGTCTGCCGCCTGCTGAACCACATGGCCGCCCGCGGCCACGACAGAGTCGTCCCGCTCGCGCCGGACCCGTCGCAG
>DASVFS010000110.1:0-5380 GCA_036379915.1 Conexibacter sp.
CGGCGACCGGGTTTGCCGGCCCGGGCCCGCCGATCTGCGTGTTGTCACCGGTGAACGACGTGACGATCGAGAGGTCGGGATGCGCGCCCGCTTGTGTGGTGCTGGGCGTCACCGACACGTCGGTGATCTGGATGACTGCGGACGCCGGCGACGCGGCGGCCACCAGGACAATTGCGGCGAGCGCTGCGACCAGCGAGGACCACCGACGGATGAGCCTCATGCTTCCTCCTCCTCGATTTCTGTCAGGCGGGTGCCCAAGCGGACAACGCGGCAAACACGGGTGTCTCCGCGCTGTCCTGCGTGGCGCCGCTGCGCTGGCCTCAGCGGCGTACGTGCTTCGCTCTGCAGCCCCGCACCGCGATGCGCGGGCGCAGCTTCACCGTTCTGCCGTTGTGGCCGGTGAAGCTCGTCGGCAGGCGCAGCGCTCGTCGGCAGACGTTCCGCGTGAGCGCGAGCGCGCCGAAGGCGCCGCCGTGGAAGCGCAGCTTGAAGCTCGTGATCGGCAGGTCCGGCACGACCGGGAAGGTGGTGCCGATCCCGCCGCGCTTGCCGATGTTCACGATTCCCTCGAGCTCGAGCGCGACGGGGTCGCGGAACTGCACGACGAGCCGCGGCAGGCCCGACGAGCCGGGCGGCGCCTTGACGAGCCACACCGGGCCGGTGACGGGGTCGCGCAGCAGCGGGCTGTGCGCGACCGCGTTCGCGACGTGCGCCTGGCGCGGGCATCTGCCGGCCGCGAACAGCTCGCGGTCGCAGGCGGCGTCCAGCGAGCGCGTGTTGGCCGCCACGCCGCGCGGCAGGCGCACGTGCGCGCTGCGGATCGTCGCGTCGTCGCCGTCGGCAGTGACGACGGTGACGAACGGCGGGTGGGCGCCGGCCCGCGTGCGGTGCTTGGCGCCGATGAACGCCTTGATGCGCGGTCTGAAGCCGAGGCGGCCGCAGTCTGTCGTTCTCAGCGTCGAGCTGATCGCGGCGTGCTCGTCGCCGATCGAGTCGAAGTGGCCGAAGGCGGTCTTCTCGCCGCAGCTGGTCGGGTTGCGCATGAAGCCCTCGCGCGTGACCCGCACGGTCAGCCGGCGGATCGCGAGCGGGATCCCCTCGACGAGCGACGGGATCGCGTCACTCGTGACGTGCAGGCCGCCGTCGGAGCGCAGCTGCAGCCGCGCGCCGACGATCACCGTGCCGGCGTCGACGGGGCCGAGTCTCGCCGGCACCGCCACCGACAGCCCCGCCGGGTCGCCCGCGCGCTTCGGCTTCGTCAGGTAGATGTCGCCCGGCAGCGCGGGCGGCTCGGTGCCGGAGCCGTCGACCGACACGACGCCGCCGAGGCGGCTCGATCGCGGGCAGTCGGCGCGGGCGGCGGCGCGCAGCGCGCACTGCACGAGGCCTCTCAGCGCGAGGTTGCCGACGAGCCCCGGCGGCAGGTCGAACGCCATCCGGCCGACCGGGATGTTGCGATCGGGCCGCGTCGCGACGAGCGTGAAGTCGGGCGATGCGCCGGCGCGGTCGTTCGAGACGCCGGTCGCCATCGACGGCTGGAAGATCCGCTGGCAGGGGGCGCCTCTGCCGTCCCACGAGACGGAGAAGCTGCCCGACGATCTCTGCGGCGTCGTGCCCGACCACGGCGTCGTGATCGCGGTCGCCGTGTGCGTTCCGCACTGCGTCGGCGAGACGAGGGCGGAGCGCGGGCCGCCTCTGAACGTGAGCGTGAAGTCGGTGAACGCGATCTGCGGCAGCTCGTCGAAGACGGTCGTGATCTGCCCGGTCGTCGTGCTCGGGTGCACGTGGGCGGAGACCTTGATGTGCGCGCCGTAGAGCGGCACGTCGAGGAACAGGCGCAGGCGGTCGGTCGGGGTCTGCGTGCCGAAGAACGCTCTCCCCGGGAAGCTGCCGAGGATCGGCGAGACGAAGTCGATGTCGCCGACGGCTGAGGACGCCGGACATCTCGCGGCGACCGACGTGTCTCTGAGTCGGAACTGCGTGTCGGTGCAGGCGTCGAGCCGCGCGGCGAGCGCCGGGTTGAGCAGCAGGCTGCGCGGCAGCGTCACGGTCGTCGAGCGCACGTGCGAGTTCGCGCGCGGGATGTCGGCCGCGCCCGGCTGGACGTTCGTCGTGACCGTCGAGGTCCAGTCGCTGATCGGCGGCGTGACGGCGATCGCGAGTCTCGTGGAGAACGGCACGCCGGCGCAGTCGACCGGTCTGTAGGACCCTCTGCCGGCGCCACTCGCGCCGCTGTAGGAGCTGGCCGTGACGGCGATCGCGGCGGGGATGCAGGCGGTCGGGCTCGTGAAGAAGGATCTGCCGCCCACGTAGCCGAACAGCGTCTGCTGGATCCAGTCGGTGTGGACGTTCACCGTCGTGAGCGGCAGGCCGAGCGGCGCCAGCTGCGCGGTGCGCGGCAGTCTCAGCGACGCGGTCAGGCCGAGGTCGTGGGGATCGACGCTGATCGCCGCGACGACCTTGATGTGCGGGTTGGCGGCCGGCGGGGCGATGTCGATCCCGAGCGCCGCGGGCGAGCCGGCGGGCGGATCGATGTTGTAGATCGTGCCCGTCACGGAGCCGCCGAGCAGCGTGTTGACGAGCCCGTTGTCGGTCGTGAGGCCGGTCACCGCGGTGCCGACGGCGGAGCCCGCCGGACATGCTGCGGCGCTGCCGCTTCTGGCCGCGAACTGGGCGGCGCTGCAGCGCTGCACGTGATTCACGTACGCGACGACGCCCGGCGCGAAGTGCACCTGCAGGTCTCTCGCGGTGTCGGCCGAGTATCTGCCGGAGCCGCTGAACGTGAATCTCGTGAAGAGGTCTGGATGCGCGCCGGCGGCGCCCGGGCCGGAGGCCGGGAACGCGCCGCCGTTGGCTCTCGGCGTCACCGTGACGTTCGTGACCGACAGCGCTCCAGCGGGGACGGCCCACGCGAGCAGCGCGGCCGTGCAGACGACGAGGACCTCCGTGACATGCGCGCGTGCGACCCGCATCGCTCACCTCCGTGGGGGATGCGAGAGCCATGCCCGGCTCACCGGTCCTCAAACGCCGGCGTTTGCTGAAGCCGCGGGCGCGCCCGGAACGGCTAGATGTCCGGCTGATATCTGCCGAACACGTCGCGCATCGCGCCGCACACCTCGCCCATCGAGGCGCGGTCCTTGAGCGCCTGGCGGATCGGCGGCAGCAGGTTGCCCGTGCCGCGCGCGGCCTCGCGCAGCTCCTCCAGGCGCGCGTCGACGAGCTGCTGGTCGCGGTTCGCCTTGAACGCCTTCAGGCGCTCGACCTGGTCGCGCTCCGACGCGGGATCGACCCGCAGCAGATCCGGGACCTCCAGCGCCTCGTCGACGTACTTGTTGACGCCGACGACGATGTCCTGCTCCTGCTTGTAGCGCTCCTGGTAGCCCCAGGCCGACTCCTCGATCTCGTTCTTGATGAACGAGATCGCGTTGACCGAGCCGCCCAGCTCGTCGACCTTCGCGATCAGCTCGCCGGCGCGCTGCTCGATCTCGCTCGTGAGCGCCTCGACGAAGTAGGAGCCGGCGAACGGGTCGACCGTGTCGGCCGCGCCCGACTCGTGGCCGATGATCTGCTGCGTGCGCAGCGCGATCTTCGCGGCGCGCTCGGTCGGCAGCGCGAGCGCCTCGTCGAAGCCGTTCGTGTGCAGCGACTGGGTGCCGCCGCAGACGGCGGCGAAGCCCTGCAGCGCGACGCGCACGATGTTGTTCTCCGGCTGCTGCGCGGTGAGCGTCACGCCGCCGGTCTGCGTGTGGAAGCGCAGCTTGAGCGAGCGCTCGTCCTGCGCACCGAAGCGCTCGCGCATGATCTGCGCCCACATCTTGCGGGCCGCGCGGAACTTCCCGACCTCCTGGAAGACGTTGTTGTGGCCGTTGAAGAAGAACGCGAGCCGCGGCGCGAAGTCGTCGACCGCGAGGCCGGCGTCGACGGCCGCTTGCACGTAGGCGATCCCGGAGGAGAGCGTGAAGGCGACCTCCTGGACGGCGGAGCAGCCCTTCTCGCGGAAGTGGTAGCCGGAGATCGAGACCGTGTTCCATCTCGGCACGGTCTCCTTGCAGTACGCGAACAGGTCCGTCGTGAGGCGCATCGAGCCCTCGGGCGGGTAGATGAAGTTCCCGCGCGCGACGTACTCCTTGATGATGTCGTTCTGCGTCGTGCCGCGCAGCTTCTCCGGTGAGACGCCCTGCTCCTCGCCGACCAGCTGGTAGAGCAGCAGCAACACGGCGGCGGGCGCGTTGATCGTCATCGAGGTGGAGACCTGGTCGAGCGGGATCCCGTCGAACGCGGTCCGCATGTCGTCGATCGTGTCGATCGCGACGCCGGTGCGGCCGACCTCGCCGAGGCAGCGCGAGTCGTCCGAGTCGAGGCCGAGCTGGGTCGGCAGGTCGAACGCCATCGAGAGGCCCGTCGAACCGTGCGCGAGCAGGTACTTGTAGCGCTCGTTCGACTCCTTCGCCGACGCGTAGCCCGCGTACTGCCGCATCGTCCACAGCTGCTTGCGGTACATGTCGCGGTGCACGCCGCGCGTGTACGGATAGGCGCCGGGCTCGCCGAGCTCGAGCGGCTCGGGGACGTCCTCCTCCGTGTAGAGCGGCTTGAGCTCGATGCCGGAGTCCGTGAAGTGCCGCGGATCGTCCGGACCGACGATCGGGGCGACGAAGCGGTGGTCCTCGGTTGCGCTCATAGAGCTTGGAGGTTACTTCTGCGTACGCTTCGAGGCATGCACGTGCGCATCCGCTTGTTCGCCCAGCTGCGCGAGCGCGCCGGCGCGAGCGAGCTGTCGGTGGAGCTGCCGGAGGGGGCGCGCGTGCGCGATGCGCTCGCCGCCCCCGCGGTCGCCTCGCTGGCGGAGGGCCTGCCGCTCGTGCTGGCGGTCAACCGCGAGTACGCGCACGACGACGCGCCGCTGTCGGCCGGCGACGAGCTGGCCCTGATCCCGCCCGTTTCGGGCGGCGCGACGGTGGCGGAGCCGCACGTGGCGATCGTCGACGGGCCGCTGTCGCTCGATGCGCTCGTCGCGCGCGTGCGCGACCCGCGCGCCGGAGCGGTCGTCACGTTCGCCGGCGTCACGCGCGAGGTCCCGGCACTCGAGTACGAGGCGTACGCGGAGATGGCGCTCGAGCGGCTGCGCGCGATCGTCGCCGATGCGATCGCCCGGCACGGCTTGTGCGCGGCCGCGGCCGAGCACCGCGTCGGGGTGGTGCCGCTGTCGGAGGCGTCGGTGCTCGTCGCCGTCTCGGCGCCGCACCGCCCGGAGGCGTTCGCGGGCGGCCGCGAGATCATCGACCGCCTGAAGGAGCTCGCGCCGATCTGGAAGCGCGAGCGCGACGCGGCCGGCGGCGCGACCTGGGTCGACGGCGCGCCGCCGCCGGCCGGAGATCGGAAG
>DASVFS010000111.1:0-5078 GCA_036379915.1 Conexibacter sp.
CCGCCATGCACAGACCGCTCGAGTAGTTGGTGAGCTGCACGTAGCGGCCGAGCTTCTGGCTCTCCTCGTCGAGCGCCTCGCGCATGATGCGGAAGTTCTCTTGGGTCGCGTAGGTGCCGCCGTAGCCCTCGGTGGTGGCGCCGTGCGGGACGTAGTCGAGCAGGCTCTGCGCGGTCGAGCGGATCACCGCGATGATGTCGCCGCCGGCCTCCGCGACGGCGAGTGCGTGGTCGCGGTCCTCGTAGACGTTGCCGGTCGCGGTGAGGACGTAGCGGTGCGGCCGCGGCTGCTCGCCGAGCTGCTCGCGCAGCGCGTCGCGCTCGGCGCAGCGCGCCCGCATCGCGGACATCGTCGCCCGGTGCGCGCCCGCCACCGCCCGCTCGATCGCCTCGCGCTCGGCCCACGGCAGGTCGTGCAGCGACAGCTCGCCGTCGCCGACGGCGGCCGCGACCTCGGGCGCCGAGCGGTCGGTCTGGACCATCGCGTTGCCGACCCACGCGGCCACGCCGCGGTCGAGCCCGCCGAAGTCGGCGACGTGGTCGACGAGCGCGTTCGGCAGCGGCACGTCGTGGGGATCGACGCCGTCGACGCCGAGCATGCGCGTGACGGTCCGCTCGACCGCCACGGTGGACCTGCCCGCGGTCGCCTCGGCCACCTGCGCGGCGACCCTCGCCGCGGCGGCGCGGCAGGAACGCACGAGTCCGGCGTCGAGTCGAAGCTTCGACCGCATCAGATCCCCCTCATCGAATGGCGCGAGGCGTCCTCGCTTTCCCCCGCGGCGCGTGCTGCGCCGACGCTTCGAGACTAGCGGCTCACCTGCCGGATCGCAAAGGATCGGGAGCCAGTCCGACCGCTCGCATCCCGCACTCCAGCAGGCCGCGCAACGCGCGCGCGACGCTCGGCGACGGATCCTCCTGCGCGAGGAACCACTCGGCCGCGTGCACGTGCATCCCGAGCAGCGGGCGCACGTCGAGCGCGCGCAGCGAACGCTCGGCGAGGCGGCGATGCAGCTGCGAGCGCAGCACGAGCGAGCGGTAGTCGTCGTGGCCAGGGTCCGGGCTCGGCGCGCCGTCGAAGTGCGGGTCCCACGCGCGCGCCCACGCGCGCGCGAGCGTCCAGCCGGCGTTCGCGCGCTCGTCGAGCAGCATCTCCGGCGCCAGCGGCAGCGCCTTGCGCGGGTGGCAGTCGAGGCAGATGCCGAGCGCGGCGATCGCCGCGAGCCGCTCGGCGGGCGCACGCTCGTGCGCGTGCGCCCGCAGGCGCGGATCGCCCACGAGGTCGTCGAGCAGTTGATCGACCAGCCACGGCGCCCCGCCGCTCGACTTGATCGCGCCACTCGCGCTCGTGACCATCCCGTGCACCACCCAGTGCGTCGGGTGGACCTCGCCGCCGGCCGCGAGCCCCTCCAGGATCGCCGGGCCCTGCTGCACGAGCGGCTCCCACTCGTCGCCCACGAGCGCCAGCGAGGTCGCGCCGGCGAGCAGCTCGCGCCCGGTCAGGTGCCACATCCCCATGCAGCGCATGTGCGTCGTCGGGAAGCCGTCGGGCCGGTGCAGCAGCAGGTGGCCGTCGTCGCGCTCGTGCGAGATCACCGCGCCGTCGGCCGAGCGTCTGACGAGCCGCTGCTCCAGCGCCGTCGCGGTCAGTGCGTGCGTGTCCTCGAGGAAGTCGACCTCGTAGATGACGCGGTCGAAGATCACCCCGAGGCGCGCGAGCGTCTCGTCGTGGCCGCGCAGCGCCCATCCGCGCATGCGCTCCCACAGCTCCACGATCTCCGGGTCGCGCTGATCGAGGCGCGCCAGCAGCCGCTCGGCGAGGTCGTCGTAGGAGCCGTCCTCGCGCGAGAGCGCCGGGTCGCGCTCAGCGCCGCCGCCGACCTCGGGCGGCGCGAGCGTCTGCACGTAGCGGCTGTAGCAGGCGCCGACGAAGTGGTCGCTCTTGACGCCGAGCCCCTCCGGCGTCTGACCGGCGAAGAACTCGAGGTACCCGGCCATCGCCTCGCCCATCTGACGCCCGACGTCGCCGATCTGCGTCTGGTGCACGACGTCGGCGCCGCAGGACACGGCGAGGCAGCCGAGCGCGTGGCCGAGCGCGACCGTGCGCAGGTGGCCGACGTGCAGCGCCTTCGTCGCGTTCGGATCGCAGTAGTCGACGACGTAGCGCTCGCTCGTCGCGAGGTCGCGGCCGAGGAACGGCTCCGCCTCGACGGCCTCGAGCGCCGCGCCGAGCGCGGCGACGCGCTCGTCGGCGAGTCGCAGCAGCACGCGGTTGCGGGCGGGATCGGCCTCCGTCTCGCGCACGGCCGGGTGCGCGGTGAGCGCGCCGACCGCCTGACCCGCCTCGGCCGCCCAGCCGCTGCGCCGGCCGGCGAGGAAGACGTCGCAGCCAGGCACGTTGTGCGGGACGACGAGCGAGGGGAACGGACCCCCGTGCTCGACGCGCGCGAGCGCCTCGTCGAGCTCGTCGAGCAGGTTCGGCGTGACGTCGGTGCGCGTGGTCATTCCCCCATCCCCCGAGCGCCGAGCATAACCAGAACGCTGACGTTTGACAGCCTTCTTCGCAGCTGGCTATGGTTGCCGCAGGAGGGGGACGCTCGGCGCCGGGGGATCCACGCCGACGCCAAGCATCAAGGGCGAGCACCCGTACCTCAACTGGCTAGAGGGGCCGCCTCCTAAGCGGAACGTTGCGGGTTCGAGTCCCGTCGGGTGCGCCTCGTCGGCGGTGGGCGGCTCTTGATGAGCCGTCCGCCGCCGACTCGCCCTGCCATCTAGTCTGTGCGCCCATGCCCGGAACGGTCGTGATGAAGTTCGGCGGCACGTCCGTCGCCGACGCCGAGCGCCTCAAGCGCGCGGCGCGGCGGATCGTCGCCGCGCGCGAGCAGGGCAACCGCGTCGTCGCGGTGCTGTCGGCGCGCGGGAAGACGACCGACGAGCTGATCGCGGCGGCGGAGGAGATCTCGGCGACGCCCGACCCGCGCGAGATGGACATGCTGCTGTCGACCGGCGAGCGCATCTCGTGCGCGCTGTGCGCGATGGCGATCAACGACCTCGGCCACCGCGCGATCTCGCTGACCGGCTCGCAGGCCGGCATCGTCACCGACGCCTCGCACACGAAGGCGCGCATCCTCGACGTCAGAGCGGACCGCATCGAGGCGGCGCTGGCGGAGGACATGATCGTGCTCGTCGCCGGCTTCCAGGGGATCTCGACCGACTCGCGCGACGTCACGACGCTCGGCCGCGGCGGCTCGGACACGACCGCCGTCGCGCTCGCCGCGGCGATCGGCGCCGAGGTGTGCGAGATCTACACGGACGTGTCCGGCGTCTACAGCGCCGACCCGCGCATCGTCCCCGACGCGCGCAAGCTCGAGATGGTCTCGTTCGAGGAGATGCTCGAGATGGCGGCCTCCGGCGCGAAGGTGCTGCAACTGCGCTCGGTCGAGTACGCGCGCAACCACGGGGTCCGCATCCACTGCCGTTCCAGCTTCGAGGACGGCCCCGGTACATTCGTCGTCGGAGAGCAGGAGACCATGGAGCACGCCCTCATCACCGCCGTGACGCACTCGACCGAGGAGGCGCGCGTCACGCTGACCGGCGTGCGCGACGAGCCCGGCGCGGCGGCGCGGATCTTCGAGGCGCTCGCCGACGCGAACTGCAACGTCGACCTGATCATCCAGAACGAGCCTTTGGGGGAGGGCCGCGAAGGCGCCGAGCTGTCGTTCACCGTCCCGCGCGAGGACCTGCGGATCGCGCGCGAAGCGCTCGAGCCGCTCGTCGACGAGCTCGGCATCGGCAGGATCGACGACGAACCGGAGATGGGCAAGGTCTCGATCGTCGGGGCGGGGATGAAGTCGCATCCGGGCGTCGCCGCGAAGGTCTTCGGGACGCTCGCGAGCGAGGGCATCAACATCGAGATGATCTCGACCTCGCCGATCAAGATCTCGTGCGTGATCCGGGCCGACCGCGTCGGCGACGCGGTGCAGGCGCTGCACGCGGCGTTCGAGCTGGGCGCCGACGCGATCCAGCAGGAGCGGCCGATCGGGGAGCAGGCGCGGTGAGCGAGGGCTACCGCGTCGCGGTCGTCGGCGCGACCGGCCAGGTCGGCGGCGTGATGCTCGAGCTGCTGCGCGAGCGCGGCTTCCCGGCGCGCGAGGTCGTGCCGTTCGCGTCGGAGCGCTCGGCCGGTCGCGAGATCGAGGGCGTCGGCGTCGTGCAGCCGCTGAGCGACGAGACGATCCAGGGCTTCGACGTGGCGATCTTCTCGGCCGGCGGCGCGACCTCCGGCGAGTGGGCGCCGCGCTTCGCCGCGGCGGGCGCGATCGTCGTCGACAACTCGTCCAAGTGGCGGATGGACGACGACGTGCCGCTCGTCGTCGCCGAGGTCAACCCCGACGCGCTCGCCGACGCGCGCAAGGGAATCGTCGCGAACCCGAACTGCTCGACGATGCAGATGGTCGTCGCGTTGAAGCCGCTGCACGACGCGGCCGGGATCGAGCGGCTCGTGATCTCGACCTACCAGGCGGTCTCCGGCACCGGCAGGAAGGGCGTCGACGAGCTGCTCGACCAGTCGCACGCGCTGCTGCACGGCCAGGACCCCTCGGTGTCGGTCTATGCGCACCGGATCGCGTTCAACGCGCTGCCGCACGCCGGCTCGTTCGCCCCCGGCGACGACCACACCGACGAGGAGCGCAAGCTGATCGACGAGACGCGCAAGATCCTCGGCGATCCGTCGATCCGCATCAGCGCGACGTGCGTGCGCGTGCCGGTCGTGAACGGGCACTCGGAGGCGGTCAACGTCGAGCTGCGCGCGCCGTTGTCGGTGGAGCAGGCGCGGCTGCTGCTGTCGGCCGCCCCGGGCGTCACCGTGCTCGACGACCCCGGTGCGGGCGTGTATCCGATGGCGATCTCGGCCGATGGCAAGGACGACGTGTTCGTCGGGCGCATTCGGCGGGATCCCGGCAATCCGCTTGGGCTGGACCTGTGGGTGGTGTCGGACAACCTGCGCAAGGGTGCGGCGACGAATGCGGTGCAGATTGCGGAGCTGCTGCACGCGCGGGGGATGCTTCGGGCATCCGCTGCCGC
>DASVFS010000112.1:0-4776 GCA_036379915.1 Conexibacter sp.
GTCGTGGACGCGCCGCCACATGCCGCGCCGGCGCGCCGCCTCGCGCGGCAGCGAGCTGCCCGCGATGTAGCCGGCGACGCACGCGAACGCGTGCAGCGCCAGCACGAGCGCGTTGCGATGCAGGATCCGCCCGACGTCCTCGAGGCTCGGCGGCGCGGTGATGCCGAGCACGGGCAGCGGCGTCGAATCGGCCGGCATCGCCAGCGCCACGAGCCACACCGCCAGCAGCAGCAGGCACGCGACCAGCAGGCTGCCGAGCGACCAGGCGCGCAGCACCGGCACGGGCGCGAGGTTCCAGCGCGCGAGCGTCGCGCGCGTCGGTCCGATCCCGCGGACGAGTGCGAGGTCGTGCGCCGGCATGCGGCCACGATGACAGACGCCCGCCGCGCGGACCCGATGCGCCTGGACGCGGGTGGACGCCGGCGCGCCGACCGCCGCCCTACGCTTGCAACCGCATGGCCGACTTCACGAACAGCGACATCGCGGACAGACTCGACGAGCTGGGCGACCTGTACGAGCTCGACGGCGCGATCGTCCACCGCGTCGTCGCCTACCGCAACGCGGCGAAGGCGGTGCGCGACGCGTCGACCTCGATCGCCGCGCTCACGCGCGCCGGGCGCGTCACCGAGCTGTCCGGCATCGGCGCGACGCTGGAGACGAAGCTGCAGGCGCTGTTGGAGCAGGGCGACATCCCGCAGGCGGTCGCGCTGCGCGAGCAGTTCCCCGCCGGCCTGCTGGAGATGACGCGCCTGCCCGGGCTCGGCCCCAAGCGCGCCCGGCGCCTCTACGAGGAGCTCGGGGTCGACTCGCTCGAGACGCTCGCGACCGCCGCCAGACAGGGCCGGATCCAGGACCTCAAGGGCTTCGGCGCGAGAGCCGAGGCGAAGCTGCTCGAGGCGGTCGAGCGCGCCGTCGCGGACGACGAGGAGGGCGTGGCGCGCGACGGCTCCGCGCGGGTCGTGCTCGACCGCGCGCGCGGGATCGGCGAGCAGATCGTCGAGGCGCTGCGCGCGCATCCGGCCGCGGTGCGCGTCGAGCTGGCCGGCTCGGCGCGCCGCTGGGCCGACTCGGTCAAGGACCTCGACGTCGTCGCCGCCTCCGACGATCCCGGCCCGCTGATCGACGCGTTCAAGAGACTGGACCAGATCGAGTCCGTCACCGCCGGCGGCGAGGCCGGCGCGCGCGCCCGCACGCACAGCGGCATGAGCGTCGACCTGAAGGTCGTCGCGCCCGCGCAGTTCGGCAACCTGCTGCAGCACTTCACCGGCAACAAGCAGCACAACGTCGCGCTGCGCGAGGCGGCGGTGCGCAGAGGGCTGCACGTCTCCGAGTACGGGATCCTCGACGACGCGAGCGGCGAGACGCTCACGTGCGCGACCGAGGAGGAGGTGTACGCGGCGCTCGGCTACGCGTACGTCGAGCCGGAGCTGCGCGAGGGCCGCGGGGAGTTGGCGGCCGCGCTGAACGGCGGGCCGGGCCTCCCGAGACTCGTCACGCTCGACGACCTCAAGGGCGAGCTGCACTGCCACACGACCGCGTCCGACGGCAGAGACGAGATCGAGGACATGGCGCACGCCGCGCTCGCGCTCGGCTACGAGTACCTCGCGATCACCGACCACTCCGCCTCGCACGGCTTCGGCGACGACGTCTCGCCCGGGCGGCTGGAGGAGCAGATCGAGCGGATCCACGCCGCCAACCTGGCGATCGACGGGATCGAGCTGCTCGCCGGCAGCGAGGTCAACATCCTGCCGGACGGCTCGCTCGACTACTCCGACGAGCTGCTCGCGCGGCTCGACTGGGCGATCGCGAGCGTCCACACGTCGTTCGCGCTCGACGAGCGGGCGATGACCGAACGCATCCTGGCCGCCGTCGAGCACCCGTCGATCGACGCGATCGGGCACCTGACCGGGCGCAAGATCGAGCAGCGCTTCCCCTACGCGGTCGACGTCGAGCGCGTGATCGAGGCGTGCGCGCGCACCGGCACGATGCTGGAGATCAACGGCAGCGTGAACCGCCGGGATCTCAACGACGTGCATGCGAGAGCCGCGGCCGAGGCGGGCGCGTGGATCGTCGTGACGACCGACGCGCACCGCGTCGCGACGCTCGCGACGACGCGGCCGTACGGAATCGCGACCGCGCGGCGCGCGTGGCTGACGGCAGCGCACATTGCGAACACGCGTCCCTGGCCGGAGTTCGCCGCGCTGCGCAAAAGGGCACACGAGCGGTAGCGACGCATCAACCCGCGGCGCGGCTGCCGCGCCGCCTCGACCGGAGAGGTGTCTGATGCAAGAGGCGCTCAACGACAGTGTGCGGCAAGGCCGCAAGTGGCTGCTGATCTCGGGCTGGCTCGCCGTCGTCGCGGGCACGATCGCGATCCTCGTGCCGGCCGTCGCATCCGTGACGGTGGCGATCTTCATCGGCTGGATGCTGCTGCTCGGCGCGGTCTTCCTGCTGATCGACGCGTTCGCGGTGCGCGACGTCGGACGCATGCTGCTGCGGCTGCTGCTCGCGTTCGCGGCGGGCGCGGCCGGCCTGGCGCTGCTGCTCGCGCCGCTGAGAGGCACGTACACGCTGACCGTGCTGCTCGTGCTGTGGTTCACGATCACGGGGGTGATGCGGATCGCCGCCGCGGTCGCCGAGCGCGGCACGACGGGGGCAGGCTGGATGGGCGCGAACGGGGTGGTCACGCTGCTGCTGGGGATCCTGATCGGCGCGAAGCTGCCCGAGTCCTCGGACTGGGCGATCGGCCTGCTCGTCGGGATCGACTTCCTCTTCTACGGCTTCGGCGCGCTCGTCGCCGCCTCCGCGCTCAAGCACGGCGAGCTCGGCGGGGAGGTCCCGAGCGGGCCGACGATGACGCCGGGAGGCGCCGCGACGGCGTAGTCCGGCGTTGCCGCTCAGCGGGGCGCGCGGCGGGGCGCGCCCCGCTCAGCCACCCAGGAGGGCCGGCAGCACCTGCTCGCGCACGGTCGCGTCGAACGCGGCGCGGCGATAGGGACCGAGCAGCTGCGCGGCGCGCGCGGCGTAGTCGTCCACCGGCGCGTCGAGCGCGGCGCGGATCGCGGCGGCGAGGTCGTCGGAGACGAGCCGCGCGTCGAGCGTCCGCGCCAGCTCGCGGGCCGGATACGGGCCGCCGCCGGGCGTGGTCACGAGCCGGCAGCCGTCTGCGAGCGCCTCGAGCTGCGCGATGCCGTAGTCCTCGTGCCGCGGCGCCGCGACGAAGAGGCGCGCGCGCCGCACCAGCGCGCGGTAGTCCTGCGGAGCCAGCAGCCCGGCTCCCTCCGCGCCGTCGCCCAGCCGGCCGGCCGGTTGGCCCGCGACGAGCAGCGTCTCGTCCGGCCGTCGTGCGGATGCCCAGGCGGCGAGGATGCGGTCGAGCCCCTTCTTGCGCGCGTCGGCGGCGTAGGCGAGCGCGGCGACGTCGCGCTCGGCGTGGCCGCTCGGGTCGCCGCTCGGCTCGACCGGAACCGGCAGGACCACCGCGGGCGTGCGCGGAAGCGGATCGAGCGCCTGCAGCCCGCCGTCGCTCATCGGCAGCAGCAGCGGCGCGCGCGCGACGCGCCGGCGCTCCAGCGGTCGCTGCCAGACGCCGTGGCGGCCGGGACGGTTCTCCGCCGCCGGCGAGTCGAACCAGATCGCGCCGGGGCGGGGGCCGAGCAGCGCCGCCGTCGCCGACGCGTAGACGAGCGCGCGGGGGCGGTGCGCCGCGACGCCGGCCTGCGCGGCGGCGCGCGCCGCACGCGCCTGCACGAGGTCCGTCAGTGCGAACGTGCGCACCTCGCGCACCGGAGGCGCGGCCGCGACCGCGACGGTGGCGCCGGCGCGCTCGATCGCCTCGGCGAGCGCCGGGACCGCGCCGCGCCAGCCGGCGGTCGTGGCGAGCGCGACGACGAGCACGTCGACGCCGGTCTGCGGCCGCGCGGCGGGCGGGGCGGCGAGTTGGGGGTCGCTCACGTGCGCGGGGCCGGCGTCGGCTCGGCGTCTTCGAACTGCCACATGTTCGCCTTGTAGCCCGGCGTTCGCAGCAGCTGGATCGGGTGCAGCGGCGACGTGCGCTCGACGTAGTAGACGACGCCGTCGCGCTCCTCGATGGCGGTCACGGCCGCGTCCTGGCGGCGCCACGAGAGCGCCCAGATGATCGCGAAGCCGGTCGCGATCGCGGCGATCTGGGGAAACACGAGCGCGAGCCCGCCGGCCGCGATCGTGCACAGCAGCAGCGGCCACAGGCGGTTGAAGAGGATCCGCGTCGGGTGGACCTCGGGCAGCGCCTTCGTCGATCTGGCCGCGGCGAGCAGGCGCGCGATCGGCGGGGAGGTCTCGGCGCGGCGCCCGAGCGTCGCACCGACGAGCGCCGCGAGCAGCCACCAGCCGGCCGAGAACACGACCAGCAGTTGGTCGTCGTGCGAGCCGGCCGCGACCGTGATCGCGGCCAGCAGCGTGGCGGCGGCGGCGCTCGTCATCACCGTCGCCTTGAGGAAGTCCGTGAAGCGCATCGTGACGGCGGCGGAGCGGTCCTGTCAGCCGTCCGCGAGCAGGCCCTCGAGCAGTGCGCGCACGCCCTGGGGCCCGTCGACGACGAGGTCGGCTTCCTCCGCGAGCGCGGACGGCCCTTCCTCGGAGCCGACGCACACGCGCAGCACATGTCTGAGGCGTCCCTCCGCGTGCAGCTCCCCGAGGCCGCGGAAGGCGTCGAGGTCGGTCGCGTCGTCGCCGACGTAGACGGCCGCGTCGAGCTCCACGTCGGACAGGAACGCGACGATCCCGGCGCCCTTGTCC
>DASVFS010000113.1:0-11049 GCA_036379915.1 Conexibacter sp.
GACGTCTTCACGGCGACGCCGCTGCAGGGCAACGCGCTCGCCGTCGTCCACGACGCCGACGGGCTCGACGAGGCGACGATGCTCGCGCTCGCGCGCGAGACGCGCCTCTCCGAGACGACCTTCGTCCAGCGCGCCCACGACGCCGGCGCCGACTACCGCACCCGCATCTTCACCGTCGAGCGCGAGCTGCCGTTCGCCGGTCATCCGTCGCTCGGCACCGCGGTCGCCGTCGCGCGCGCCGAGCACGGCGACTCGGCGCGCACCGTCCGCTACGTCCAGCAGACCGGCGCCGGCCTGCAGCCGATCGACGTCCACCTGCGCGACGCCCACCGCGCCCACGCCTCGATGCTGCAGGAGCCGGCCGTGCACGGCGCCGAGCTGCCGCGCGCGGACCTGGTCCAGGCGGTCGGCCTGACGCCGGAGCACGCCGACCGCGCGCTGCCGCCGCAGCTCGTCGGCAGCGGCCTCACTCAGCTGATCCTCCCGCTGCGCGACCTCGACGCGCTCGCGCGCGCCCGCCCCGACTGGCCGGCCGTCGAGCGCCTGCTCGCCAGGCACGGCGCGACCGTCCTCTACGCCGTCGTCTGCGACGCACCCGCCGCGCGCGCCCGCGCCCGCTCCTTCGTCAGCGCCGCCGTCGGCGAGGATCCGGCCACCGGCTCCGCCGCCGGCCCGCTGTGCGCGTATCTGGCGAAGCGCACCGGCACGACGGCGCTCCAGATCGAGCAGGGGATCGAGATGGGCCGCCCGAGCCGCATCGAGGCGGCGATGGAGGGGGACCGGCCCCGCGTCGGCGGCGACGTCGTCGTCGTGGCCGACGGGACGCTCCAGCTCTAGCCGGATGCGCCGACACGCCCGAGAAAGCGGCGGGGGCGCCCCCGGCCAGAGGCGCCCCCACCAAGCATCCGTGCATATCGCGGCGGACCGTCCCGGCCAAAGGCGGTCCGTCAGCGTCCTTGCCATTCCGAGCGGGCCGTCCTTGCACCCACCGGTGCTCACGGCATCGACGCCCGGCGGCCGCCGCCCGAGCGTCGCGGCGCCAACTGGACGGACGTTCGAACGCCCGCTCAGGCGGCGCTCGCACGGCGCGCGAGCGCGTGCAGCGCGTCGATCGCGTCGGCGTCGAACGCCGGTACCGACGCCGTCTCGCGCGGGGCGCGGCGGGCGGTCAGCAGCGCGTCCGCGCGCTGCGGCAGCTGCGCCCGCACGGACGCGTCGATCGGTCCCAGCACCGCGATCAGGTGGGCGGTGCCGTCGGCGTCCAGCCCCAGGTCGCTGACGAGCGCGGCGAGCGCCCGCCCCGCGGCCGCCGGCAGCAGCGTGCTCGCGTCGATCGCGAGCGTCGCGTCGGCGGAGCCGTCGAAGCGCGAGCCGTACGCCTCCAGCAGCTCGCGGTGCTGCAGCAGCTCCTCCGCGAACGCGAGCGTGACGAAGCGCCGCGCGCCCGCGAGCGGATCGCCCGCCGCGCGCCGCGGACGCGACTCGAGCGCCTCGGCGAGCAGCGCGCGCGCCGGTCCGCACCACGGGTCGAGCGCCGCGGCGCGCACGCTGAGCGCGGCGGCCGGCCACGTGTCGCCGTGATCCAATGCCGTGCGCGCGTCCGCGAGCACCCGGCGCGCCTCCGCGCGCTCCGCGTCCGTCACCGTCACGAGCGCGGGGAACGGCTCGTCGCCGGCGGCCGCCAGCAGCCGGCGCGCGTTCGCCGTGAACGCTCTCCAGATCTCGCCGACCGCGTCGGCGTACTGCGACTCGGACGTGACCGTGCGCAGAAACCAGCGCTGCACCGCGAGCGCCTCGCGCAGCGCCTCCACGCGCGCCTCGTCGGCGTCGCGCGTGGCGCCGCCGTCCTCCACCGGGATCGCGACGCCGGCGGGCGCGAACGCGATCTCGGACACGCACGCCGCCCGCACCGCGATCCACCACGCCGCGCGCGGCAGCTCGGCGGGCGGCGTCCCGAGCGCCGGCAGCAGCGCGGCGCGCAGCATGATCGAGGACGGCGCGATGCACGGCGGCTCGCGCAGCAGCCGGGCGACGGTCCGCTCGCTCGGCGGGTCGTCGTCCGCGCTCGCCGGCTCGGAGTAGACGAGCCCGACGTGCTCCCAGGCGCCGAGCGCGGCGACCTGCGCGGACAGCCGCCCGACGGGCCAGCGCTCGCCCGGCTCGAGCAGCGCGAGCAGTGCGCCGCGCGCCTCGGCCAGCGCGCGCGACAGCGCCGCCGCCGCGTCGCAGGACGGCTGCTCGACCACGCGCATGCGGCGCGGGAACAGCTCGGCGTAGCCGGCCGCGACCTCGGCGGCGGCTCCGTCGCCGACCACGACGACGAGCTCGACCTGGTCGGCCGGCAGGTCCTGCGCGAGCGCGGCGTCGAGCGAGGCGGCGAGCCCCTCGGCTCCGTCCGGCGCCGTCACGAGCACGCTCACGACCGGCGACACGCTCATACGTCGAAGATCGACCCGTGCACGGTGCGACTTGAGCCGGGGACCGCCGCTTGTGTACGGTTGACCGACCTGCGCGGCGCCGGGGGAACAGCGTCGCCGCGCATCAGCTCGAACACTCGCCGGGGGGAAGGCGATCAGCGCGACGCTGCACGGACCGACGTTGTTCTCGGTGCGGGACCGCACCGACGCGTCGCCGCGCGCCCATCAGGAGCCCGCCTACGCGTTCCTCGACCGTGCCGCGGGCAGCCGCTGGGAGCAGGTCCGCGCCGAGCTCGACGGCTGGTTCGCGCGCCTGCCGCACGCGGCGCGCGCCGACCTGCGCAACCGCTTCGCGCACACGGCGGAGCTCGACCACGCCGGCGCCTTCTGGGAGCTGTGGGTGCACGAGGCGCATCGCCGGCGCGGCTTCGAGGTGACGGTGAACATCGGCTGCGAGGCGGGCGAGCGGCGCCAGGACTTCGCGCTCGCGCGCGGGCGCGAGCGCTGCTGGCTGGAGGCGACCGTCGTCGGCGGCGACTCGCCGCTGTCGTTCACCGAGCACCGGCTCGACGAGCAGCTGCGCGACGTCGTCCAGACGGTGCGCGCGCCGCGCTTCTCGCTCGCGCTCGAGGTCGTCAGGTACGGCGCCTGCTCGCCGGGGCGGCGGCGGGTCGTGCCGCCGCTCGAGCGCTGGCTCGGCGCGCTCGACCCACGCGAGCTGGGGACGTCGGCGTCCGTCCGGCGGCTCGCGTTCGACGACTGGGTCGTCGACGTCGAAGCGATACCGCTCGACGCGACGACCGCGCGTCCCTGCGGGTGCGCGCAGCTCGTGCCGCGCGGCGCCGGCGCGTACGCCGCGCGCGTGAACGACGTGCGCCCGCTGCGGCGCAAGATCAAGAAGAAGGCCGCCCGCTACGGCGACCTCGACCGGCCCTACCTGCTCGCCGTGCTCGCGCTCGGCGACCATGTGCAGGAGCGCGACGTCGAGCAGGCGCTGCTCGGCGCGACGCCGCGCGAGCACGCCGTCTGGCACGGTCCCGGCGGTCCGTGCAACACGCGCCTGTCGGGCGTGCTCGTCGCGCGCGGCCTGCGCTCGACCGACCCGGGCGCGCCGGTCGTCCCGAGCCTGTGGCGCAACCCGTGGGCGCTGCTTCCGCTCGCGGGCGCGCTGCCGTGGCGCGAGGCGGCCGGCGCGGCCGCGTCGGTCGCCGCCTAGACTGGCTGCATGGCCAGTTCGACGCCGGTGCTGTGGCAGATCAAGGTCTCGCACTACAACGAGAAGGTCCGCTGGGCGCTCGACCACAAGCGCATCCCGCACCGGCGCGTGACGCCCTGGCCGCTGTTCGGCTCGCTGCCGGCGGCGTGGCTGATGACGCGCAGACTCACCTTCCCGATCCTCAGACTCGACGGCCGCGCGATCGGCGACTCGACCGCGATCGTCGCGGCGCTCGAGGAGCGCTATCCCGACCCGCCGCTCTACCCGGCCGATGCGGCCGAGCGCGCGCGGGCGCTCGAGCTCGAGGACTTCTTCGACGAGCAGCTCGCGCCGTACCTGCGGCGCGTCGCGTGGTACGAGGTCTCGCGCGACCCGCGCGTCTTCTTCGAGACCGCCTTCCCCGACTCCTCGCCGCTGCTGCGCGCGGCGTTCCGCCCGAGCGCGTTCGCGGTCACGCGCACGGTCAAGGCGCGCTACGGGATCGACGACGCGTCCGCCGCGGAGGCGCGCCGCAAGATCCTCGCCGCGATGGAGCGGATCGAGGCGGAGATCGGGCCCAGCGGCTACCTCGTCGGCGACGCGTTCTCGATCGCGGACCTGACGGCCGCCGCGCTCGCGACGCCGTTCCTGCGACCGCCCGAGCGCCAGTACCTGCCGCCGCACCCGCCGCCGGAGCCGCTGCGCTCGTTCACGCAGGAGCTCGCGGCGCGGCCGGCCGGCAGCTGGGTCTTCGACATCTTCGCCAGACACCGCGGCGCGTCCGCGGAGGTCACGCGGCGGGGGACGCCGGTGCGTGGAAGCGCGCCCCCGGCAGCCGTCTCCGCATGACGGCGATCGCGTCGGCGCTCTCGTCGATCAGCACGTAGCGGCGACCGAGCTGCGCGGCGACCGCGCCGAGCGTCCCGCTGCCGGCGAAGAAGTCGAGGCACCAGTCGCCCGGTCTGCTCGACGCCTGCACCATCCGCCGCACGATCCCCTCGGGCTTCTGCGTCGGGTAGCCGGTCTTCTCGCGGCCGTTGGTGGGGACGATCGTGTGCCACCAGACGTCCGTCGGCAGCTTCCCCTTCGCCGCCTTCTCCGGCGTCACGAGCCCGGGCGCCATGTAGGGCTCGCGGTCGACCTCGGCCGAGTCGAACCAGTACGCGCCCGCGTCCTTCACGTACACGAGGATCGTGTCGTGCTTGGCGGGCCAGCGGCGTCGCGTGCGCGCGCCGTAGTCGTAGGCCCAGATCAGCTCGTTGAGGAACTGCTCGCGCCCGAACAGCTCGTCGAGCAGCAGCTTGCAGTAGTGCGCCTCGCGGTAGTCGATGTGGAAGTAGAGCGTGCCGCTGCGCGCGAGCAGGCGGTGCGCCTCGCGCAGCCGCGGCTCGAGGAACGCGAGGTAGTCGTCGAACGCGTCGCGGTAGCGCGACTCGCCGAGCAGCCGCGTGCGGTACCGCACCCCCTTGAAGCCGGTGCGGTCCCCGCCGTCGGGGTCGGGCTCCATCGCGAGCGTCCGCCGCGCCTGCGTCTCGCCCGTGTTGAACGGCGGGTCGATGTACACCAGCTGGAACGCCTCCGCCGGCAGCTGCGGCAGCACGTCCATGTTGTCGGCGTGGTGGATCGCGTCGTGCTCGGCGGGGGCAGGCGGCATGCGCGCCGCAACGTAGCGCAGGGGACGGGGAGCGGCGTCTCCTGGCTGGCTGGCCAGTACCATCGCTCGACCACCCGCGCGCGCGAACCTGGAGGGACCATGGCAGCGACCGGCCGCGATCTCAGAGACGTCCTCGTCGGCGACCCGGACCACTGGCAAGACGGCCCGCCGCACGAGCTGTTCAAGCAGCTGCGCGCGCAGTGCCCGGTCCACTTCACCTCGCACATCCCCGACTTCCCCGACGAGGCGGGCTACTGGTCGGTCACGCGCGCCGACGACGTGCACACCGTCAGCCGTGACTGGCAGACCTACAGCTCCGAGCTCGGCGGCATCACCGCGCTGACGAACGCGATCCTGCCGCTCGAGCTCTCGCGCGCGATGTTCATCGGGATGGACCCGCCGAAGCACGACCGCCTCAAGGCGCTCTTCCAGGCCGGCTTCACGCCGCGGCGGATCGCCGAGCACGAGGATGCGATCCGCGCGATCGCGGTCGGCGTGCTCGACGGGCTCGCCGGGCGCGAGACGTGCGACCTCGTGACCGACGTCGCGCAGCCGGTCGTCGCGCGCGTGATCGGCTCGTTCATGGGGATCCCGCCCGAGGACGACGCGATCTGGGCGGGCCTGATGAACGCGATCTTCTCGGCCGGCGACCCGGACATGAACCCGGAGGGCGTCGAGACGGTGATGGGTCGCGACGTGCCGGAGGTGTTCGAGCGCTGCCGCGCGCTGATCGCCGAGCGGCGCGCGCGCCCGACCGACGACCTCACGAGCGTGCTCGTCGACGCCGAGGTCGACGGCTCGAGACTCGAGGAGCACGAGATCGTGATGGGCTTCTTCCTGCTGATGGCGGCGGGCAACGACAGCACGAAGGCGACCTACTCGAGCGGCATGCGCGCGCTGCTGGAGGACCGCTCGCAGCTGCAGCAGGTGCTCGACGACCCGTCGCTCGTCCCCGGCCTCGTCGAGGAGTCGCTGCGGATGTTCCCCGCCTTCGCGCACTTCCGCCGCACCGCGACGAGAGATTGCGTGCTCGGCGGCCAGCCGATCAGAGCCGGCGACAAGGTGATCATGTGGTACGTCTCCTCCAATCGCGACGAGTCGCGCTACGCGGACCCCGACCGCTTCGACGTGCGCCGCAATCCCGAGCACCAGGCGTTCGGCGCCGGCGGGCGCCACTTCTGCCTCGGCACCGCGCTGGCGCGGCTCGAGCTGCGGGTCCTGTTCGAGGAGACGCTGCGGCGCTTCCCGGCGATCGAGCTGGCCGGCAGACCGCAGTACGTCGTCTCGGGCTTCATCAACCAGCTGCGCACGCTGCCGGTGCGGTTGGCGCCCCGATAGCGCGCTGCATCGCCTATGGTTGACGCGTGTCGCTTGGGGGAGCGATCGCGCGTCCGCGCAGTCTCGGGGGTCGGGTCCAGGTCCCGCCGTGGACCGCCGCTGCGTGGTGGGCGATCGGCGCGACCGCCGCGTTCGTCCTGCTCACGCTGTGGTGGTTGACGCAGGACAGGGCGGTGCCGACGGGCGACGCGGCGGAGGAGCTGTGGGCGGCGCTGCGCTTCCGCGACTACCTGCTCGAAGGCGACGTCGGGGCGATCTTCGACTACCCCGCCTTCTATCCGCCGTACGGACTGCTGCTCGGGGGGATCGTGTCGATCTTCGCCGGCATCAGCCGCGACGGCGTGATCCTCGGCACGAACCTCGTCTGCGTGCCGCTGCTGGCGCTCAGCTGCTACCGCGTCGGACGGCTGCTCGCCGGCCCGACCGCCGGGGCGCTGGCGGTCGTCTTCGCACTCGGCTCGCCGTTGCTGATCGAGCAGTTCCACGTCTTCATAATCGACGCGCCGGAGGCGGCGATCGCCGCCGTGGCGGTCTGGCTCGTGCTCGCGAGCGAGCGCTTCCGCCGCCCCGGCATCGCCGCGCTGGCCGGGCTCGCGATCGGGATCGGGACCGGCACGAAGGAGCAGTTCCCGCTCTACGTGACGGGCCTGCTGGCCGTCGTGCTCGTGCGCGGCGGGTGGCGCAACGTGCGCGGGCTCGCCGCGCTCGCGGGCGTCGCGCTGGCGGTCGGCGCGCCGTGGTACGTCCACAACTCCGAACGGCTCGCCGACATCTACAACGCGTCGCAGACGGGCGAGGGGCTGCTGTTCCCGGTGCCGCCGCTCGCGCGTCCGTCCTTCTTCACGTTCGCGAACGTCGAGTGGTACGGGTGGGCGACGCTCAACGGGCTGCTGTTCGCCCCGCTGACCGCGATCGCCGCGATCGGCGTCGTGTCGGCGCTGTGGTGGATGCGACGGCCGAGCGAGCGCGCCGGCGTGCTGCCCGAGCTGCTCGGCGGGCTGCTCGGGGCGTGGCTGCTGCTGACGATCCTGACGCACAAGGACATGCGCTACGCGCTGCCGCTGATCGGGTACCTGGCGGTGCTCGGCACGGCGTGGATCGCGCGCCTCGAGCGCCGGCCGCGGCTCGTCGCGACCGCGGCGCTCGGCGCGGCGGTCGTCGCCACGACGCTCGGCATGACGTTCGGCGTGGGCGGCCCCGTCCCGGCGCGACCGCCCGGGAACCTGGGAGCCGCGCTCGGCGTCGGCGTCCCGCCGAGCGACAGGGTGATCGTGTACGCGAACCACAACTACCTCGTCGCGGGGCCACGCGCCGACGGGAACATGCTGGGACTGCTGCGCGACCTCGAGCGCGCGGGCGTGCGCAGGATCTACTGGGATCCGGCCAAGTCCGGGCCGGAGAACGAAGACTTCAACGGATCGGGGCTGAGCGTGCTGGCGCGGATCGCGGGGATGGACGTCGCCAAGCGCATAGCCGCCGGCCTCATCCTTCCGCACTACGCGCTGCTCGACTACCGCCCGGCGCCCGCCGGCACGTACCCGTGCGTGCGCTTCCGCAACGGCATGGGCGTGTGGGCCCTGCTCGGAGCCGGCGGGGGCGGCGCGGTCGCGTACTGCCCCCGGACCAACACCGTCAGCCCGCCGATCCCGGTGCCGGCGATCAACCTCGAAGGCGGGGCGGCCGCGCTGCCCTGAGCCCGCGGACACGGTCGCCGATCATGCGACGCGTGTAGCCGGCGAGCGTGCGCAGCGGCGCGTCGCCCATCAGCATCCGCGCCGTCAGCCGCAGCGTGGAGGCGTCCGCCTTCTCGGGCGCGCCGGCGTCGAACGGCGGCTGCGGGTCGTACTCGATGCCGAGCTGGATCGCCTGCGCGACCTCCGGTCCGCCGATCTTCGCGGTGAGGGTCAGCGCCATGTCGATCCCGGCCGAGACGCCGGCGCCGGTGACGAAGCGCCCGTCGAAGACGACGCGCTCGGCGACCACGTCGACGCCCATCGCCCTGAGGTTCTCGCGGAACGCCCAGTGCGTCGTGGCGCGGCGGCCGGCCAGCACGCCGGCTGCCCCGTAGACGGCGGAGCCGGTGCAGGCGGAGGCGAGCCACTGTGCCGTGGGGGCGACGCTCCGGACCCAGTCGAGCAGCACGTCGTCGTTCAGCGGACCGAGCGGCTTGCTCGAGCCGGGGATCACGACGACGTCCGGGTCGGGCAGCTCGGCGGGCGTCGTGGTGGGCACGACGGCCAGCCCGTGGTCACTCCGGATCGGCCCCGGCGCCGTCGCGACCCAGTGCAGCTCGACGTCCGGCCACAGGCTGATGACCTCGTACGGACCGATCAGGTCGAGCGCCGTGAAGTCGGGATAGACGACGTAGGCGATCTTCATCGCCTTGGACGATAGGTCGTCTTGGGTGGGTCGGCGCCGGGCGTGACGATCAAAGATGCAGGCTGTAGAGCGCTGGAGCACTCACCCGTACGCTCGACGACAAGCGATCCGAAAGCCACGGACGTTCTGGCAACGAGAAAAGCCCGGCGTTCGTGGCGCCGGGCTCTCGCAGGTGGGATCTCGGATCCAACCCCGACTGTCGCTCAGGATAGCTGCGAGCAACGCCGCCGTCGACCCGATCCATGTGGAGATGGAGGCGGGTGGACGGAGTACGAAGCCCGCCGCTACCTCAGTGTGCCTTGCTCGACCGGCGAGGAGCCGATTCTTGCCGTTGAAAGCAAGGATTTTCGGCCGGTACTGCGCGACCAATGAGACGTCGTAGAGGGAGGCCGGTAGCGTTGTGCCAACGGCATCGAGCCGCTCCATGAGGTGGCGCAGTACGACGACGGGGACGCCGAGCGGGGGGAGCGCGTCGCGCAGACGGAGGGTCCAAGCCGCGCCGCGTCGACGAGGCGAGGCGCGTGGTGCCACGACCGCGCGCCCCGCTCTCGCCGCTTCCGGTCAGCTTTCAGCGCTCGCTTGGGGGGAGCGAGCCACTGACGATCCGGAAGGCATCGAGGCGACGCGCTCGCGCACGTGCGCGAGCGTCGCCTCTCCGGTGAAGACCTGGGCGAACAGCGGCAGGAGCGGAGGCGCCTCGTCGCTGAGATGTGCCGTCAGGCTGTGGGCGACCCGTGCGATCGTCGCGATCCTCCGGGTGGGCTTCTCGCCCGTCTCGACGCTGCCGAGGTGGTTGCGGTGCAGGCCGGTCTCGTCGGCGAGCTGCTGCTGCGTGAGGTGGAGCTGTCGGCGCACGAGTCTGATCGCCGCACCGAGCGCCACCGCGTCGTACGCCGCCGCAACCCGCTGCGGTCGCCCGCCGGTGGTGTCGACCCGCAGCGCGAGCCGCTCCTCGGCGGTCGCGTAGCTCTCGGCGAGCGTCGCGACGCTCACGCCGAGGCCCTCGGCGATGCGGTCGACCGTGTCGAGGCCCGGGTTCCAGATCTCGCCCCGCTCGATCGCGCCGATGTAGTTGGCGTGCATCGACACGCGCGCGCCCAAAGCGATCTGGCTTACGCGCGCGTGGCTGCGCAGCGCGCGAAGGGTCGCGCCCATGGCGCGCGCGCCGCGCTCGACGTCTGGCCTCCCGAGTGGCGCCGCCCCCATTGTGGTCGGCACCCTCTCGCCGACGAGCCACCCGCGATAGGTCGGGTGCAACTGTTCCAAACTGGAAGTCAGCGCATCCCGTGCGGCGGCTCCGAAGCGCACGCAATCCCACTTCTCGCTGGGAGTTGCATGCCATCTGCGCTTGACATACGGTCACGTTTCCTTGAGCAGTGACGTGCGATCGAGGCTGAGCGTGGGGCAGGGAATCGAGAGAGCTGGACGCGAGGCGCGCCCGTGTCGATGAAGCAGGCCGTCCTCGGCCTGATCGTCGAGCGTCCCGGCTACGGCTACGAGCTCATCCACCGCTTCAACCAGCGCCTCGGCGCTGCATGGCGTCTCAACGCCAGCACCGTCTATGCAGCGATCGACGACCTCTACGACAGAGGCTTCATCGTCGTCCGCGACGAGCAAGGACCCGTGAACGGTCCTCCACGCCGTGCCTCAAAGCTGATCTACGAGCCGACGCCGGCCGGCATCGACTCCTTTCGCAACTGGCTGACCGCGCCCGTCGGCAAGGTCGAACCGTTGCGCGCCGAGATCTTCCTCAAGCTCGCGCTCGCGAGACAGGAATACGCCCTTCCGCTGCTGCAGGTGATCGACGCGCAGATCGACGTGTGCTCGATCGCGCTGGCCGAACAGCTCGCCGGCTACCAACTCGATCCCGGCAGGGCGCGCGAGATCAGTTGGGCGGTGGCCGCCGGTTACTTCATCAACGACGCCGGCATCGGGCGGTTGCAGGCGGACCTGGCGTGGCTGCGGCGCGTGCGCGCAGGTGTCGAGGCGCTGCGCGTCCACGGCGCGGTGCCGGTTTCGATGCTGCTGCCGACGACGGCGCTGCCGCCGGGCTGGCGATGAGCGCG
>DASVFS010000114.1:0-6304 GCA_036379915.1 Conexibacter sp.
CGGCTATCCGGACGACGCCTACGTCAAGGCGGGCGCGACCATCGCGGCCGACGCCGAGGCGGTGTTCGCCGGCGCCGAGCTGATCGTGAAGGTCAAGGAGCCGCAGCCCGGCGAGGTCGCGCTGCTGGCGCCCCACCACACGCTCTTCACCTACCTGCACCTCGCGGCCGCGCCCGCGCTGACGCGCGGCCTGATGGACAGCGGCGCCACGTGCATCGCATACGAGACGGTGACCGACGCGCGCGGGCGGCTGCCGCTGCTCGCCCCGATGAGCGAGGTCGCCGGCAAGATCGCGACGCAGGCGGGCGCGTTCATGCTCGAGAAGCCGCTCGGCGGCCGCGGCCTGCTGCTCGGCGGCGTGCCGGGCGTGGCCGCCGGCCGCGTGATGGTGATCGGCGGCGGCGTCGTCGGCCAGAACGCCGCCGAGATCGCGCTCGGCCTCGGCGCCGAGGTGTACGTGTTCGACCGCTCGATCGACCGCCTGCGCGAGCTCGAGGTGCTGCTCAACGGCGGCGCCTCGACCTGCTACGCCTCGACGCTGGAGATCGAGCAGCGGCTGCCGGAAGTCGACCTCGTGATCGGCGCGGTGCTGATCCACGGCGCGAAGGCGCCGCACGTGGTCACGCGCGAGCAGCTGAGGCTGATGAAGCCCGGCGCCGTGCTCGTCGACGTCTCGATCGACCAGGGCGGCTGCTTCGAGACCTCCAGACCGACCACGCACACCGATCCGACCTACGTCGTCGACGGCATCACGCACTACTGCGTCGCGAACATGCCCGGCGCCGTCCCGATCACCTCCACCTACGCGCTCACGAACGCGACGATGCCGTACGTGGTGAAGCTCGCGGGCGAGGGCGCCCAGCGCGCGCTCGACGCCGACCCCGGCTTCCTCGCCGGCCTCAACGTCGCGGCCGGCAAGGTCACGTACGCGCCCGTCGCCGAGGTCGTCGGCGTGGAGCCGGCGTCGCCGGCGGCGACGCTCGCGGGGCTGGCAGCCGTTTGACGCATCGCCTAGGCTACTGAACGACCGTTCAGTACCGAGGAGAGCCGCATGAGCGAGGAGCTGGAGCAGGGCGACGTGACCGTCACGGTCGCCCACGACGTGCCGGCACGGATGCGCGACGGCGTCGTGCTGCGCGCGAACGTGTACCGCCCCGCGGGCGACGGCCCCTGGCCGACGCTGCTCTGCCGCACGCCCTACGACAAGAACCACGGCCCGTCGAGCGAGCTGCTCGACGCCGTGCGCGCGGCGCGCGCCGGCTTCATGGTCGTCGTGCAGGACACGCGCGGGCGCTTCACGTCGGAGGGCGAGTGGACGCCGTTCAAGTACGAGCGCGAGGACGGCTACGACACCGTCGAGTGGGCCGCGCGCCTGCCCGGCTCCAACGGCCGCGTCGGCATGTTCGGCGACAGCTACATGGGCAACACGCAGTGGATGGCCGCCGTCGAGCAGCCCCCGTCGCTCGGCGCGATCGCGCCGGGCGTGACCTGGCACAACCCGCTCGACGGCCTGTTCGCGCGCGGCGGCGCGCTCGAGCTCGGGGTCGCGCTGCCGTGGGACCTGCGGACCGGCGTGGACCACATCGCGCGGCAGAGCGGCTCCGCCGAGGAGCGGGCCCGCCGGACCGAGGCCCTGATCGCCGACTACGACCGACTGCCGGTCGACGGCTATTGGGATCTGCCCGTCGACGGCGCGATGCCGGCGCTGCAGCGGCACGGGGTGCCGGACATCGGCAGCCTCGCGATGCTCGCCGACCCGGACGTGCCGTCATGGTGTCGCGTCGAGGGTCGGCACGAGCGCGTGACCGCGCCCACGCTCAACCTCGGCGGCTGGTACGACATCTTCGCCCAGGGGGCGATCGACAACTACATGGCGATGACGGCGCTCGGCCGTCCGGCGCGCCTGGTCGTCGGCTCCTGGCATCACATGCTGCCGGCGCGCGAGCCGCACGGCGAGCTGTCGTTCGGGCTGCGCTCGAACCGCTTCAACGTGCCGGCGTACCGGCACGGGGACCTGACCGACGAGCAGCTCGCGTGGATGCGGCGCTGGCTCGACCCGGACGCCGCCGACGACGACGCCAACGAGCCGCCCGTGCGGATCTTCACGATGGGCCGCAACAGCTGGCGCGACGAGCCCGGCTGGCCGCTCCCGCGCGCGCGGACCGAGCGCTGGCACCTGCACGCCGACGGCGGACTCGCGCCCGCGGCGCCGGACGCCGGCGCCGAGCCGAGCACGTTCGCGTACGACCCGGCCGACCCGGTCCCGACGGTCGGCGGCCAGCTGGTGATGTCGCCCGCCTACCCGCCCGGCGCGTTCGACCAGGACCGCGTCGAGGCGCGTCCCGACGTGCTCGTGTTCACGAGCGAGCCGCTGCAGCAGGAGCTCGAGGTCACCGGGCGGGTGACCGTCGTGCTGCACGCCGCCTCCAGCGCCCCGTCGACCGACTGGGTCGCGCGCCTCTGCGACGTCCATCCCGACGGCCGCTCCTACAACCTCTGCGACGGCATCGTCCGCGTCTCGGAGGGCGCCGACGAGCTGCGCCGGATCGAGATCGACTTGTGGTCGACGAGCATCGCGTTCCTGCCCGGCCACCGCCTGCGCGTCCACGTCACCAGCAGCAGCTTCCCCCGCTGGGACCGCAACCTCAACACCGGCGACCAGCGCAGCGCGCGGTTCGAGACCGCGCGCCAGCTGGTGCGGCACGACGCCGACCACCCCTCCTGGATCGAGCTGCCGGTCGTCGGCTAGCGGATCGACGAGCCGATCCCGATGCCGCCGTCGACGTCGAGCACGACGCCGGTCAGGTAGCGCGCCTCCTCCGAGCAGAGGAAGGCGGCGGCGGCCGCGATGTCGGTCGGCTCGCCGGTGTGGCCGAGCGGGATCTTCGCGGTCAGCTTCTCGCGCGCCGGGCCGTTCATCGAGGCGAGCATCTGCGTCTCGATCAGCCCCGGCGCGATCGCGTTGACGGTGATCCCGTGGCGCGCCGCCTCGAGCGCGACGCCGCGCGTGAGGCCGACGATCCCCGCCTTCGCGGCGACGTAGTTGGCCTGCCCGAAGTTGCCGCGCCACGACATCGAGGAGAACGACAGGATGCGGCCGTAACGCTGCGCCTTCATCAGCGGCAGCGCGGCGCGAATGCCGTGGAACGCCCCCGTCAGGTGGACGTCGAGCACCGCGCGCCAGTCCTCGTCGCTGATGTTCTCGACGCGGTTGTCGCGCAGGATGCCGGCGTTGTTGACGAGCACGTCGACGCGCCCGAGCTCCTCGTGTGCGCGCGCGATCCACGCCTCGACCGCGCTGGCCGACGTGACGTCGACGTGGTCGGCGAGCGCCTGCCCTCCGTGCGTCGCGATCAGCTCGCGCGCGGCGTCCTCGGCGCCGGCGCCGTCCGCGTCGGCGAGCGCGACGGCCGCCCCCTCGGCGGCGAAGCGCTCCGCCATCGCGCGGCCCAGCCCCCGAGCGCCGCCGGTGATCGCGACGACGCGTCCTTCATAGCGCTGCAATGGTGCTCCCCTGAGTCAGGATGTGGACGTGGAACGGGCGGCGAAGAACGCCTCGAGCGCGGCCGGCACGTCCGCCGCGCTCCAGTTGGCGTCGAACGCGCGCAGCTCGGCGGCGAGGCCGGCGGCCGGCGTCAGCTCGTCCAGCTCGGCGAGCAGCGCCTTGATGGCGTGCTGCGCCGGCCCGGCGGCGGCGGCGAGCCGCTCGGCGAGCGCGAGCGCCTCCTCGTCGAGGCGCTCGGCGGGCACGACGGCGTGCAGCCAGCCGGCGGCGAGGAAGCGCTCGACCGGCAGCAGCTCGCCGCTCAGCATCAGCCAGCGCGCGAGCGGCGTCCCGACCGCGCGCGACAGCCGCACGCTCGACCCGCCGCCCGGCAGCAGCCCGTTGCGGACGTGGCCGTCGCCGATCAGCGTTCCCTCCGCCGCGATCACGGCGTCGCACGCGAGCGCCAGCTCGAGCCCGCCCGCGACGACGTGGCCGTGCAGCGCGGCGACGACCGGCTTCGGGCAGCGTTCGAGCCGCGTGATCGCGGCCGAGATCTCGGCGATCCACGCGACCGGCTCGCCGGGCTGCCCGTCGAGCGACAGCAGCTGGCGCAGATCCGCGCCGGCGCAGAAGCTCGGCCCGCGGCCGGCGAGCACGACGACCGCGACGTCGTCGTCCGCGCCCGCCGCGGCGACGGCCGCGTCGAGCTCGGCGAGCAGCCGGCCGTCGATCGCGTTGCGCTGCGCCGGCCGGTTCAGCAGCAGCCGGCGGACCGCGCCCGACTGCTCGACCGCGACGGCCGGCTCGTCGCTCACGAGGCGCCGCTTCCGGCCGCCGCCTGCAGCTCGGCGACGCGCGCTCTGCGCAGCACGACGCGCTGGATCTTGGCGCTCTCGGTCTTCGGCAGCGACGGCGCGAAGCGCACGGTCCGCGGGTAGGCGTGCGCGGCGTAGCGCTCCTTCACGAGCTGCTGCAGCTCGCGCGCCAGCTCGTCCGACGGCGCGTGGCCGGAGCGCGTCACGACGACCGCCTCGATCACCTCGCCGCGCGCCTCGTCCGGCACGGCGATCACCGCGCACTCGGCGACCGCCTCGTGCTGCGCGAGCACCGACTCGACGTCGAACGGGCCGATCCGGTAGCCGGCCATGATGATCACGTCGTCGTCGCGCGCGGAGAAGAAGATGTCCCCGTCCGCGTCCTGGCGCGCCGCGTCGCCCGTCACGTACCAGCGCCCGTCCGGGGAGATCTTCGCGCTCGCGCCGCTCTCGTGCTGGTAGCGCTCGAACGTCATCAGCGGGCTCGCCGGGATGTCGACCGCGAGGCGGCCGAGCGTGTCGACCGGCGCCGGCTCGTCCGCGTCCTCCTGCAGCACGACGAGCGTCCAGCCCGGCAGCGCCTGGCCCATCGAGCCGTCCTTGATCGGGCGCGCGACGTCCGGGTGCTGGTGGTTGCCGGCGACCATGCCGAGCTCGGTCTGGCCGTAGTGGTCGTGCACGGTCGCCCCGAGCGCCTCGCGCGCCCACTCGTTGACCTCCGGCGTCAGCGGCTCGCCGGCGCTCGCGGCGCAGCGCAGCCGGATCCCGCTCGTGTCGAGGCCGGCTGTGCGCAGCGCGCGGTAGACCGTCGGCGCCGCCGCGAAGTTGGTGATCTTGCGGTCCCTGAGCACGGCGAACGTGCGCTCGGCCGAGAAGCCGCCGCACAGCACGTGGCTGGGGATCCCCATCGCGAGCGGCGCGATGATCGCGCCGTAGAGGCCGTATGCCCAGCCCGGGTCGGCGGCGAGCCAGAAGGCGTCGTCGGAGCGCAGGCCGAGGCTGAACTCGTGGTAGGCGAGCCAGTCGGCGACGTAGGCGAGCGGGTGCACGACGCCCTTCGGTCTGCCGGTCGTGCCGGACGTCAGCATGTGCACGAACGGGTGGTCGCCACCGCCGGCGTACGCGTCGCTCGCGAGCGGCTCGGACGCGAGCAGGTCGGCAAGCGCGCGGTCGTCGCCGGCCGCCTCGCCGTTGACGGCGATCTGCCAGCCGGCGTCGGCGGGCACGTCCGGTCCCGGATCGAGCTTCGCCCGCTGGTCGGGGTCGACGACGACGACCTTCGCGTCCGTGTCGGTCAGGCGCATCGCGACCGCCTGCGGGCCGAAGGCGGTGAACAGCGGCACGTAGACGGCGCCGAGGCGCCACACGCCGAGCATCGTCGCGAGCAGCTCCTGACACTTGCCCATCAGCGTCGCGACGCGGTCGCCGGGCCCGACGCCGAGCTGCGCCAGGCCGGCCGCGGCGCGCTCCGACGCCTCGCGCAGAGCGCCGTATGTGAGCTCGACGACCGACAGGTCCTCGTCGATCAGCGCGATCGCGACGGCGTCGGCGGGATGCCGATCGCACAACAGCCACGCCGCGCCGGCGTCGGGCCGCGTGCACTCCTCCAACAGCGCGCTGACGCGCTGGGGCACGTCTCCCATGTTCATGTCTCCTCGATGCTGAACAGGTGTTCAGCACCCAGCGTACGCGGAATCGGCGGCGAGCGTCAATTCGGGCGGCGCGGACGCTCAGTCCGCAACGGACGCCGGGCGGGCGTCACGGCATGAATTCGCCGCCGTCCACCTCGATCGCCTGGCCGGTCACGTCCCGGGCGTCGTCGGACGCGAGGAACAGGACCGCCGACGCGATCGAGTCGGCGGACTGGAGACGGCGGAGGGGCGTCGCCGCCGCGCGCTCGCGCAGGGCGTCCTCGAGCGAGCGGCCGGCCGCCTCCGCGGCGACCTGGGTCGACGCGCGCAGCATCGCCGTGTCGACCGCACCCGGGCACACGCAGTTCGCG